>DASQFU010000179.1:0-16994 GCA_035632955.1 Candidatus Limnocylindria bacterium | reverse complement strand
AGCGGCGCGCCCCGAGTTCGAGTCGTGCCGCCGTTCGGCTCGCCGTCAACGTCCGAGCCCGCGCAGGCCGGCGAGACCCCGCGGACCCTGGCGCAGCCGCTTCATCAGCGTCCGCGCCTGATCGAAATCCTTGAGCAGCCGGTTCACCTCGGTCACCGACGTGCCGCTGCCCGCCGCGATCCGCCGCCTGCGGCTCCCGTCGATCACACGCGGCTGGCGGCGCTCCTTCAGCGTCATGCTCAACAAGATCGCCTCGTAGCGCGTGAGGTGCGAGGTGTCACCCGCCTGCGCCAGGGCCGCCTTCGGCATTCCCGGCAGCATTTTCATCAGCTCTTCGAGCGGCCCCATCTTTTTCAACTGGCCAAGCTGATCGAGAAAGTCCTCGAGCGTGAACTCCGAGCGCCGCATGCGCTCGGCCAGGCGCGACGCCTCGCGCTCGTCCACCGCCGCGCGCGCCTTCTCGACCAGCCCGACGACGTCGCCCATCCCCAGGATGCGGCCTGCGAGCCGGCCCGCATCGAACACCTCCAGCCCATCCAGCTTCTCGCCCACGCCCAGGAACAGGATCGGCTTGCCGGTGACCTGACGGAGCGAGAGCGCGGCACCTCCGCGCGCATCGCCGTCCATCTTCGTCAGCACCAAGCCGTCGATTCCGACCTGCTCGGCGAACGCCTGACCGATGCGCACCGCCTCCTGGCCCGTCATCCCGTCCACCACCAACATCACCTGATGGGCACGGCTCGCGCGTTTCAGCTCCTGCAGCTCGGCCATCAGCTCCGCGTCGATGTGCAGCCGACCTGCGGTGTCGAGCACCAGGAAATCGAACCCGCGAGTTCGCGCCTGCTCCAGCGCCTGCCGAGCAATCTCCGCCGGCGCCACCCCCTCCACCGCCCGCCAGAACCCGGATTTCGCCATGCTCGCCACGCGCTCGAGCTGATCGATCGCGGCCGGCCGGTAGACGTCGGCGCTCGCGAGCAGCGTTCGCTTACTGCGCGCTGCGAGCCACCGCGCCAGCTTGCCCGCGAAGGTCGTCTTGCCCGAGCCCTGAAGGCCCGCGAGCAGGACCACCGTCGTCAGGTGCGGCGACCCGGCCAAAGTGACCGTGCTCTTGCCGAGCAACCCTTCCAGCTCCTCCCGCACGATCCCCACGACCTGCTGGCCGGGTGTGAGGCTTCGGAGCACTTCCTCGCCGATCGCGCGAGCCTCGACTCTTGCCACAAAGTCCTTGGCTACTGAGACTTGCACGTCTGCCTCGAGCAGGGCGCGGCGCACTTCGCGCAGGCTCTCCCGTACGTTATCCGGGGTGAGCCGCCCTTGCCCGGTCAGATGCCGGACGATGCCTTGGAGTCGGTCGGTAAGTGCTTCGAACACGGTCGTTTCGCTCTAGCGAAGCGGGCAACATAGCACAGTCCGCAGGGGCGCAAAAATTCCCGCGCCCGCCGAAGGAGTCGAAGCGAGCTTTCGCGACCCATTGAATCAGCGTCGGGTGCTCACCGAGCGCCTGATTCGCCGACAAGGTTACAAGCCCCGGAACCTCTTACAGCGATCGCAGCGCCGTTCGGATCGTGAATCGGAAGTTGTCCGTCACCGAGGTCCAGGTGAAAACAAGATCTAGCTTGGCTCGCTTGAAAACGTCGAAGGCGTGCTCCCTTGGGCATATCTCTTGCGACTTTCGCTTGTTGCTTCTGATCATCAACGACGAGTCGCGCGAGACGCGCCTCCCTTTGGAGAACACCGAGGGAACTTCTCGCGCTCTGGAAGCAACACACGCAGGGAGGGCCATCATGGAAAAGCGTCAATCGAACGACCGTCGCGGTCAGGCGTCGCTCAGCGGGCTGCGTCAGGGTAAGGGACGGGACACCAGCAAGGGCGCCCAGTCCGGCGGTGATCAGGGCGGGATGACCCCGGAATCCTTCGATAAGCTGTTCCTCGGCAACATCAAGGACGTCTATCACGCCGAGAAGCAGCTCGTGCGGGCCCTGCCGCGCATGGCGAAAGGAGCCAACTCCCCCGAGCTAAAGTCGGCTTTTGAAGAGCACCTCGGCGTCACCGAACAGCACGTCAAGCGCCTCGAGCAGGTGTTCGCGCTGCTCGATGAGAAGCCCGCGACCAAGGTGTGCAAGGGCATGGCGGGACTGATCGAAGAGGGCAAGGAGCTGTTCGAGGAGGATCTCGAGCCGGCCGTCCTCGACGCGGGCCTGATCGGGGCGGCACAGAAGGTCGAGCACTACGAGATCGCGGCGTACGGGACCTTGCGCGCGCTGGCCGAGCAGAAGGGCGAGCGCAAGATCATCGATCTGCTGCAACAGTCGCTGGACGAGGAGTTTGAAGCGGACAAGACGCTGACCGGCATCGCCGAGTCTTCGATCAACGTGGCAGCCGCTCGAGAGTAGCGAAGAGGATCGGACGCACAGGGCCATGGGCGGCTTTGCTGCCCATGGCTCGATGTTTTTCAGGGCTTCGCTGGTGCGCCGCGACGAACGCCCGCTAAGCGATCGCGGCCCGGAGCGCTTCGAGCGCGATGCGAGGCGCGTCCTGGCGAAAGATCGCGTGGCCGGCGACGAACACGTCCGCCCCCGCGGTGCGGGCGAGCCGAGCGGTGTCGGGCCCGATCCCCCCGTCCACTTCGATCAAAAACCGCGCCTGGCGCTCGCGGCGCCAGGCCGCCGCGGCCCGCACCTTCTCGAGCATCGCACTCTGGAACGGCTGGCCGCCGAAACCCGGTTCCACGGTCATGACCAGCACCAGATCCAGCTCGGCGAGATGCGGCTCGGCGGCGGCGAGTGGGGTCCCGGGCCGGAGGGCGAGCCCGACCCGCGCACCCGCGTCCCGCACCGCCTGCAACGTCGCCGCGACGTCCCGGCAGGCTTCGAAATGCACCGTGATGCCGTCGGCTCCGGCTTTCCGGAACTCCGGGATCAGCCGCAACGGCTCGTCGATCATCAGGTGAACGTCGACGAGCGCCGGCGTGAGGCGGCGCACCGCGCGAACGATGATCGGGCCGAACGTGAGGTTCGGCACGAAGTGATTGTCCATGACGTCGCAGTGGACCCAGTCGCGTTGCGGGTCCACCAGCGCCAGCGCCTCGGCCAGCCGCGAGAAGTCCGCCGAAAGAATCGAGGGCGCCGCGATCGGCGGCGCCAGCGGCAACCGCCCGGCGCTCACCGAATGATCCGCCCGGTGGCCTCGAGCGTGATCGTGGTCGCGCGCATGATCCGCGAGCCCGGCGCCGGGTTCTGCGACACGATCGTGCCGAGCGACGGACCTCCGGCCGGAGTGATGACGCGAAATCCGAGCGCCTCGAGCTGCCGGCGCACGCCCGCGATCTCCCGACCCGAGAGCTCCGGCATGACGAAGCTCACTTCTCCCTCGCCGATCGAGATCAACAGCGCGACCGACTGCGCGTGAGGCAGCACACTCGCGGCCGGCGGATCGGTCGCGACCACGAGCCCCTCGCCAACGTCCTCCGAGGGCGCTCGGGTGATCCGGCCCGGCCTCACGCCCGCGCCCTTGAGCAGCAGGAAGGCGCCGCGCTCCGATTCTCCGAACAGCTCGGGCACGGAGCTGAACTCCTCGCCCAGACTGACCATGACCGAGACGCGCTTGCGGCCGCGCACTTCGGTCCCGGCGGCCGGATCCTGCGAGAGGACGAAGCCGCGCGGCACACCCGGGTCGAACCGCTCACCGGCCCGGGAGAGCTGAAGCCCGGAGCTGGTCAGCGCCTGCTCCGCCTGCTCCAAGTTCAGGTTCGTGAGTTCGGGAACGCGGACCTGGCCGACGCCGTGGATCAGCCGCGGCATCACGAGATTGTTGAACAGGGCGAGACCGGTGCCGAACGCGATCAGCGGCAGCAGCAATCCCAACAGCACCGCGATCAGACGCTGGCGCCGGAGCCGCGCCGGATCGGCCACCGCCACCGGCTCCGCATCCGACGCCTCGATCTCTGCCGCTGGAGCTGATTCGGCGGCGGCCGGTGCGACCTCGATTTCGGCGGGTTCGGGCCCGTCCACCACGATGTCGGCGGCCGTGGCTTCCGGCTCCACCGGCTCGGACTCGGCTGGCGGCGGCTCGGCTCCTGCGGGCTTTGGCTCGACGACCGGTGGGATCTCGACCACGACCGGCGCTGCGGCCCCGGCCACGTCCGGGCCGGCCGCCACTGGCACCTCGGCTGCCGGTTGCAGCCACGGATTCTGCTCCGACCCTTCGCGCTCGGTCGGATAGCGTTTGCGGAGGCGGCGCCGGGCGTTCATGTCCGCCGGAAGCGCGCCGCGAAGGCTCCGTCGCAGCCGTGGACGTGCGGCAGCAGGCGCATGAAGCCGTGCTCGTCCACGATCTCGTCGGGCAGCAGTCCGGCCGCGTTCTCGAGCACGAACGAAGGCTGCTGCCTCAGGAAGCGCTCGACCACCTCGACGGTTTCTTCCGGCTCGAAGGAGCACACGCTGTAGACCAGCACGCCGCCGGGGCGCGCGCGGCGGCCGCCGGCCGCGAGCAGCTCGAGCTGGATCGGCGGCATCTCGGAGAGCACTTCGGGTCCCTTGCGCCAGCGCGCGTCGGCGCGGCGCGCGAGCACGCCGAGGCCCGAGCACGGGGCGTCCACGAGCACGCGATCGAACGGCATCGGGAAAGTGTAGGTCCGGCCGTCGCCTTGCACGACGTGCACCGCGTGCGTGCCGAGCCGGTCCACGGTCGTCTGCAGGGAGCTCACGCGGCTCTCGGCTCGCTCGAGCGCCCACACTTCGCCTTCGTCGCCCATGAGCTCGGCCAGGTGCGTGCACTTCCCGCCGGGCGCCGCGCACAGATCGAGCAGCCGTTCGTGCGGCTGCGGCGCCACCAGACGCGAGACCAGCGCCTCGCTCTCGTCCTGGGCGGTGCACCAGCCCTGCTTGAACAGGTCGAGGCGCGTGAGCGAAAGATGGCCCTCGACCCACACGAGATCCGGCGAGAACTTCGCCGGATGGGCGACGACATTCTCGGCGGCCAGGCGCTCGATCAGTTGCTCGCGAGTTCCCCGTAGCCGGTTGACGCGCAACCCGACCGGCGCCGGACGGTTGTCCGCCATCAGCAGCCCGCGCGTCGCCTCGATGCCGAAGTCGTCGAGCCACCGTTCGACCAGCCACTCGGGATGCGAGCCCCAGATCGCGAGCGAGACCGGATCATCGCCGGCCGGCAGCTCGATCTGATCCTTCTCCTCCACCAGGCGGCGCAGCACGCTGTTGGCGAGGCCGGCGGTACCGGGATGGCCGTACTGGTGGGCGAGTTTCACGGATTCGTCGACCGCGGCATGCGACGGCACGCGGTCGAGGAACAGGATCTGGTAGGCGCCCATGCGCAGCACGTTCTTGATCCACGGCTGCACTTGAGAGAGTCCGATGTGGAGCAGTCGGTCGAGAACCCAGTCGATCCGGCCGCGCCAGCGCAGCGTCCCTTTCACGAGCTCGTGCATCAGCGCTTGATCCCGCGGGTCGCCGCCGCGCATGTGGGCGCTGTCGAGCATGCGGTCGCTGAACGCGCTGCGCGTGTCGGCGGCGTGCAGGATCTTGAGCGCCGCTTCGCGCGGGTTGCCCGGAAGGACGACCTCCGGTTCTTCCTGGACCTTGGGCATACCCGGCGGCGGAACGCCGCGGCGCGGCGCCGGACCGCGAGACACGGGGGGGCGCGGGCCACCGCGCTGGCGCGGATTGGCGCGCCCGGCGTCGGGATAGAGCGGGCGCGAGCGATTCTCGGCGAACGCCTGCCCGCCTGGACGGCGCCGTCCGCGGCGCCTCGGACCGCTCGGCCGTCCCGAAGAAGCGGAGCCCGTCATACGTGCGCCTCGCGCGCGGCTTCGAGGTGATCGCCGGACTGCAGCCGTGCTCCGCGCGCCCAGTCGGCTGCCCCGAGCTGGCCGCGGCCCTCCGGCACCACGCTCGATACCAGCAGCGCCCCCGAGCCGCACGCGACCACGATTCCGTCTGCGCGCACCTCGAGCACCGTTCCCGGCGCACCGGCGTCCGGCAGGAGATGCACGGGACGCGTGCGGCGCAGCAGCAGGTGCCGGCCGTGATGCGCCGTGCTGGCGCCGGGCCAGGGCGTGACGGCCCGCTGCCGGTTCCAAACCGTGATCACGTCGCGACTCCAATCGACGATGCCGTCGCGCTTCGTGAGCTTGCGCGCGTAGCTCCCGGCGGCCCGGTCCTGGGTCAGCCGCGGAGCTTCGCCCGAATGTGCCAGCAGCACGCTGCGCGCGAGCAGCGGCGCGCCGAGCTCGGCCAGCCGGGCTGCCAGGGTTCCGGCGTCGTCCTCCGCCGTGATCGGCTCCCAGCGCTGGAGCACGAGGTCGCCGGTGTCGATGCCTTCGTCCATCCACAGGGTCGTGACGCCGGTTCCGGCGCGGCCGTCCCACAGCGCGCGCTGGACCGGCGAAGCGCCGCGGTATTCGGGCAGCAACGATCCATGCAGGTTCAAGCTGCCGAGTCGCGGCACCGCGAGCAACGCGGAAGAGAGGATGGCGCCGAACGCCACGACGGCGAACAGGTCGGGAGCGAGTGCGGCGAGCTGGTCGCGCACCCCGACGTCGGCGAGGTTCTCGGGCTTCAGCACCGTCACCTGCAGCTCCTGGGCGAGTCGCGCGATGGGCGAGCCGGAGAGGCTCTGGCCGCGGCCTCGGGGACGGTCCGGCTGGGTCACGACCGCGATCAGGTCGCACGTCGCCGCCAGCGCCCGCAGCGAAGGCGCCGCGAACTCGGGCGTGCCCATGAACACGACACGTGGTCGGCTCAGATCGCGCCTCCCGTGACCGGAGGCGAGTAGTCCTCGGGCAGCTCGCCGCGCGCCAGCGCTTCGAGTGAGCGGCGGAGGAACTGGCGCTTGAGCATCGACAGCCGGTCGACGAACAGCACCCCGTCGAGATGGTCGACCTCGTGCTGGATCGCGCGCGCCAGATATCCCTCCGCGATGAAATCGAGCGGCCGGCCTTGCTCGTCCGACGCCTTGACCCGGACCCGCGCGGAGCGCCGGACCTCGTCGAAGATGCCGGGGATCGAGAGACAGCCTTCTTCCTCGTCTTCGGAGCCGCTGCGCTCTTCGAGCTTCGGATTGACGAGCGCGAGCTGGACGCGCCGGTCGTTCTCGATCGGAACGTCGACGACCAGCACGCGCTGCAGCACGCCGACCTGATTGGCCGCAAGCCCCACGCCATGGTAGGCGAGCATCGTCTCCCGCATGTCAGCGACCAGGGTCCGGACCGTGTCGTCCAGCTCGGTGATTTCCACCGCCTTCCTCCGCAGCACCGGATCCCCGTAAAGGCGCACCGGCCGCACCACCATTACTTCTTCTCCTCCGCGAGCACCTGGACGATCGCGTTCTTGGCGAACTCGACCTTGATGTCCTCGGCGATGCGCACGACGGCCTTCGCGTCGTCGACGCCGACCACGATGCCGTAGATGCCGCCGGTCGTGAGCACGCGGTCGCCCTTCTTCAGCGCCTTGAGCATCTTCTCCATGGTCTTCTGCTTCTGCTGCTGCGGCCGGATCAGCAGGAAATAGAGAATCAGGAGCAGCGGCACGAACTGTCCGAGCTGGATCAGCGTCCCGATCAGCGGGTCGGGCGGCGAGCTGCCGCCGGATTGGGCCCAGGCATCGCTCCACATCGTTGGGAGGCCTCCGAGTGAGACCCGGGCCGTCAGGCGCGGCCGGGTGCGGGTCGAGGTGTCAGGGTCTCGCCGCTGTGGAAGCGTTCCAGGAACCCGACCCGGAACGCGGCGAAGCGCCCTTCGAGAACCGCCGCGCGGCAGCGCCGCGCGAGCGTGACCAGATGGTGCACGGCGTGCAGCGACGCCAGCCGCATGGCCAGCAGCTCGCCGGCCGCGAACAAATGGCGCAGATAGGCGCGCGAGAACCGGCGGCAGGTGTAGCAGGTGCAATCGGCATCGAGCGGGCGCGGATCGTTCGCGTACGCCGCGTTCTTGACCACGAGCCGGCCGGTGGAGATGAACACGGTGCCGCGGCGCGCGTTGCGCGTCGGCAGCACGCAGTCGAACATGTCCACTCCGCGGGCCACGCTCTCGATCAGATCCACCGGATGTCCCACTCCCATGAGATAGCGCGGGCGGTCCCTAGGAAACAGCCCGCAATCGTGCTCCACCATCTCGAGCCCGAGCGTGCGGCCCTCGCCGACCCAGAGCCCGCCCGAGGCGTAGCCGTCGAAATCCATCGCCTGCAGCCCCTCGAAGCAGCGCCGGCGCTGCTCGGACTCGGTGCCGCCCTGGGTGATGCCGAACAGCGCCATGCGCCCGCCGCCCTGGTCGCGCAGCCGCGCGCGCACCGCGAGCCCGCGCTCGGCCCAGGCGAGCGTGCGGTCCACGGCGTCGCTCACGTCCTTGGGCGGGGCGGGCAGCTCGACCAGCTCGTCGAGCGACATCGCCACATCGGTGCCGAGGCCGTCTTGTATCTCGATCGCGTCCTCGGGCGTGATCAGATGCTTGCTGCCGTCCAGGTGCGAGCGAAACTCCACGCCCGCGTCGCTCACTTTTCTCAGGTCCGACAGGCTCATGATCTGAAACCCGCCGCTGTCGGTCAGGATCGATCCGCTCCAACCCATGAACCGGTGCAGCCCGCCCATGCGGCGCACCGTCTCGACTCCGGGTCGCAGATACAGGTGATACGTGTTCGCGAGGACGATGTCCGCGCCCGCGGCGATCAGCTCGTCGGGCGTCAGGGTCTTCACGGAGCCCACGGTCCCGACCGGCATGAATGCGGGCGTCAAGACCTCGCCATGCAGCGTCGTCAGCCGTCCGGCGCGGGCCGCGGTGTTCGGATCGGTCGCCTCGAGAGTGAAGTTGAGGGCCATTCAGCCCGTTGGGTTTGGATGCTGCCTCGCGTGCAATGCGCGGTCCGGGCGGCTCGGCGAGCCGGCTCCCGGAAAAACGTTCGGACACGGAGCCTAGGGGAGCCGGTGGCCGAGCGTCAAGCGCGACCGGAGCGCCGATACGCGAGGTATCCGCTTGACCCTCCGAGACCCGTCTCCCTAGTGTGCAACGTTCTTGTGAGTGGAATGCCGAGCGGAGGTGCAATGCCCATTCGTGGGCTCGGGATCGACGTGGTGAAGGTCGAGCGGCTGATGCAGTCGTTCGAGCGGTTCGGCAAGCGCCTCGAAGCCCGTCTCTACACCGACGCGGAGCTGGAGTACTGCCGGCGGCACAAGGATCCGATCCCGCACTTGGCCGCCCGGTTCGCCGCCAAGGAGGCAGCTTCGAAAGCGCTCGGCACCGGCATGTCCGGCGGTGTGGGATTCAAGCAAGTCGAGGTGCATCAACCGGGGGGACAGGTGCCCCGGCTCGAGTTCCACGGCATCGCGCTGGATCGCTTCCGCGCGCTCGGCTGCACGGATTCGCACCTCTCGATCACGCACGACGGCGGTCTCGCGATCGCGTGCGTGGTGCTCGAGGGCTGATGACGGCGCACGCGACGCCGGCGGCCCGCGGCTTTCGGCGCGTGTTGATCGCGAATCGCGGCGAGATCGCGGTGCGCATCATCCGCACGCTGCGCGAGCTCGGCATCACCTCGATCGCCGTCTTCAGCGACGCGGATCGCGAGTCGCTCCACGTCTTGCTCGCCGACGAGGCCTATCCGATCGGTCCCGGTCCGGCGCGCGAGAGCTATCTAGATGCCCAGCGGGTGCTCGAGACGGCGGTGCGCACTCGTGCCGACGCGGTGCACCCGGGTTACGGGTTCTTCGCCGAGAACGCCGAGTTCGCGAGCGCTTGCGCCGAGCGCGGCCTGAGGTTCATCGGCCCGCGCCCCGAGACGATCGCCGCACTCGGCGACAAGCTCGCGGCGCGCGACGTGGCACGCGCAGCGGGCGTGCCGCTGATTCCAGGCTCGCCGGGACCGCTCGCGAATCTCGATCAGGCGCGCGCGTTCGCCGCCGGCGCCGGCTATCCGGTCATGCTCAAGGCAGCTGCCGGCGGCGGCGGCAAGGGCATGCGCGTCGTGCGCGGCGACCCCGAGCTCGCAGGCGCCTGGGAGCTGACGCGCGGCGAGGCGCGCGCGGCGTTCGGCGACGACCGCGTCTACGTCGAGCGCTTCATCGAGCGGCCGCGCCATGTCGAGGCGCAGATCCTCGCCGATGGCGCGGGGCAGGTGTGGTTTCTCGGCGAGCGCGAGTGCTCGGTGCAGCGCCGCCACCAGAAGCTGCTCGAGGAAACGCCCTCCCCCGCCTTCGACGCCGAGACGCGGGTGTCGTTCGGCGACGCCGCCTGCCGGATCGCGCGCGCCGTCGGCTACCTCGGCGCCGGCACGGTCGAGTTCGTTCTCGACCCCGAGGGACGCTTCTACTTTCTCGAGGTCAACACCCGGCTGCAGGTCGAGCACCCGGTGACGGAGATGGTGACCGGACTCGATCTGGTCGAGGAGCAGGTGCGGATCGCCGAAGGACAGCCGCCGTCGTTCGGGGCCGAGCCGCCGGCGCCTCGCGGCTGGTCGATCGAGGCTCGGATCGTCGCCGAGGATCCGGCGCGGGGCTTCCTGCCGTCGGTCGGGCGCATCGAGCGCCTGCGACACCCGCACGGACCCGGCGTGCGCAACGACGCCGGCATCTATCGCGGCTACGAGATTCCGATTCACTACGACTCGCTGCTCGCCAAGCTCGTGACCTGGGGCCGCGACCGCGAGCACGCGCGCCGGCGCATGGCCCGCGCGCTGCGCGAGTACGTGCTCGAAGGCGTGCACCACAATCTCGCGTTCCACCGCTGGCTCGTCGATCATCCCGAGTTCGTCGCGGGCCGGCTGAGCACGCGCTTCCTGGAGGATCATTTCTCGGCCACAGCGCTGACCCTGGACCGCGACGCGACGATCGTGGCGCTGATGGCGGCTGCGCTCCACGCGCGCGCCGAGCGCAGCGCCGTCACGCTTCCGGCCGGCAACGGCGCAGGGTCGAGCTGGAAGTGGGCGGAGCGCCACCGGGGCTGGGCTCGGCCCCGGCGCTGAGCGCGGATCGACGCATGAAACTGTTGGTCACGCATGAAAGCCACGAAGTCGAAGTCGAGCTCCACGACGAGGGGGATCGGCTGTGGCTCGACCTCGAAGGGCGCCGTCTCGAAGCCGACGTTCGTCGCCTGCCGGATGGCGAGGTCTATTCGCTCCTGATCGGCGGCCGTTCTTACGAAGTGCGAGTTTCCACTCAGCCGAGCGGGCTCGAGGTGACGTTCCAGGGGGCGACCCTGCCGGTCGGCGTGCGTCACCCGCTCGAGAAGGTGCTGCAGTCGGCGCATCGCCCGACGGCCGGCGGTGGCGAGGAGACGATCGTGGCGCCGATGCCGGGCGTCGTCGTCGCGATCAAGGTCGCGCCCGGCGACCGGGTCACGGCCGGCCAGGCGGTGGTCGTTGTGGAGGCGATGAAGATGCAGAACGAGCTAGCTCCCAGGCACGACGGCGTCGTGCGCGACGTGTTGGTCGCCGAGCGGACGTCGGTGAGCGCCGGGCAGCCGCTGATGCGCCTGCGGGCGGTCGACGCGTGAGCCGCGGCCGACGCGTGAGCCGCGAGCGAAGCATGAGCCGCGAGCGAAGCATGAGCCGTCGAAAGACCGCGCCGGCGAAACGGCCCGCGTCAGCGCCGCGCCGCCGATCGAGTGCGACCAAACCCGCGCCGAGCCCGCGGCGGAGCGGACAATCCTCGAGCGAGGCGCGCGCGACGTCCTCCGGCATTCCGCTCGCACCCGTCTACGTCGCCAGCGATCTCCCGGCCGACCTGGAGCGCCGCACACCGCCGCCCGGCCGGCCTCCGTTCACGCGCGGCATCCACGCGACCATGTACCGCACGCGGCTCTGGACGATGCGCCAATACGCGGGCTTCGGCAGCGCGCGCCAGACCAACGAGCGCTTCCGCTACCTGCTGACGCAGGGCCAGACCGGCCTGTCCGTGGCGTTCGATCTGCCGACTCAAATGGGCTACGACTCGGATCATGCGCGCGCGCACGGCGAGGTCGGCAAGGTGGGCGTGGCGATCTCGTGTCTCGCCGACATGGAGGCACTGCTTGCCGACCTGCCGCTCGATCGCATCACGACCTCGATGACGATCAACGCGACCGCGCCGCTGCTGCTCGCCTTTTATGTCGCGGTGGCGGATGCGCGCGGCGTGCCGCGCCCCGCGCTCGGCGGAACTCTCCAAAACGACGTGCTCAAGGAGTACATCGCGCGCGGCACCTACATCTATCCGCCCGCCGCATCGTTGCGCCTCGTCACCGACGTGTTCGACTTCACCGCGCGCGAGGTCCCGCAGTGGAACAGCATCTCCGTGAGCGGCTATCACATGCGCGAAGCCGGCTCGACGGCGGTGCAGGAAGTCGCGTTCACGCTCGCGAACGGCCTCACGTATCTCGGCGCGGCGCGAGAGCGAGGCCTGGACCTGGAGCGCATCGCGCGGCGGATCTCGTTCTTCTTCAACGCGCACAACCATCTGTTCGAGGAGGTGGCCAAGTTCCGCGCCGCCCGCGAGCTGTGGGCCGAGCTGCTCGGCGAGCGCTTCGGCGTCCGCGATCCGGAAGCGCTCAAGCTGCGCTTCCACACCCAGACGGCCGGCTCGATGCTGACGGCGCAGCAGCCGCTGACCAACGTCGTGCGCACGGCGTTCCAGGGCTTGTCGGCGGTGCTCGGCGGCACCCAGTCTCTGCACACGAACTCGTACGACGAGGCCCTCGGCCTGCCGAGCCGCGAGGCGGCCCTGCTCGCGCTCCGCACCCAGCACGTGTTGGCGCACGAGAGCGGCGTTCCAGACGTCGCCGATCCGCTCGCGGGCTCCTACTACGTCGAGTCGCTGACCGCGGAGATCGGGCGTCGCGCGCGCGCGTTGATCGAACAGGTCGACGGCATGGGTGGGATGCTTCCGGCGATCGAATCGGGGTGGGTGCAGCAACAGATCCACGAGGCAGCCTATCGCTGGCACCGCGAGGTCGAGCAGGGCGAGCGCGTCGTGGTCGGGGTCAATCGCTTCGCCGACGAGACCGAGGTGAAGGCGGCGCCGCCGTTCAAACCGGATCCCGGCGTCGAGCGTGGGCGGGCGCGATTCCTGGCCCAGTGGCGCCAGCAACGCGCCGCCGCCCCCTGCCGGCGGACGCTCGTGGCCTTGGAGAAAGGCGCACGCGGCGACGCGAACCTCTTCCCGCTCATCCTGTCGGCGCTCGTGGCTCGCGCGACGCTCGGAGAGGTGTGCGACACGATGCGTGCGGTGTTCGGCGTCCACGAGCCGGTGCGGACGTGACCGACCCCCGCCCGGCGCCGGGTCCGGTGCGCGGCCTGGCTCACATCGCGATCGCGGTCCGCGAGGCGGACACGCTGGCCGCGACGCTGGTGCAGGCGCTCGGCGCCAGGCGCGGAGCCGAAGAGCTGCTCGAGGACGGCGCGTTGCGCATCGTCTTCGTCCATCTCGGGCCGGTCACCTTGGAGCTGCTCGAGCCGCGCTCGGCCGAGCACACGGTCGCGAAGTTCCTGGAGAGCCGCGGCCCCGGAGTGCATCACGTGAGCCTCGAGGTGGACGACCTCGAGGCGGCGTTGGGCCGCTGTCGCGCCGCCGGCGTGCAGCCGATCGACGAGCGCCCGCGGCCGGGCGCGCACGGGACCCAGGTCGCGTTTCTCCATCCCAAGAGCCTCGGCCGCGTGCTGATCGAGCTGTGCCAGGCGGAGAAGGGCCGCAGCACGTAGCTCCGTCGTTTGACCCGGTCAGCACGCGGCCGGAGAATTACCGCGTGCGTCCGTTCTCTTTCGCCTGTCTGGTCGGGATCGGCCTGTCGCTCGCGGCCGCGCCGGCCCCCGCGGTGACGGTCCCGGCCGGTTTCGCGGTCGAATCGCTGCCGTTCACGTTCGATCTGCCGACCGCGATCGCCTTCCTTCCGGACGGACGCCTGCTCGTCGCCGAGAAGGGCGGCATCGTCTACGTGGTCACGGGCGCAACGCGCCACCCGCTGTGGGTGGGCGAGGAAGAGGTTTTGAACACCGACGACCGCGGGCTGCTCGCGATCGCGGTGGATCCCGACTTCGAGACCAATCGCTTCCTCTATTTCCTCTACACCGTGGATCCCGACTCGAACGGCATCGAGCTCGACAACTACGACGACGCGTTCGCGCGTTTGACCCGCTACCAGGCCAGCGCGTCGGACCCGAACGTTGTCGATCTCGCCACCCGCACGGTGCTGATCGGCCGCACCTGGCGCGAGGGTTTCGCGTCGGGCTCGGGGACGCATTCGATCTGCGCGCTCGAGTGGGGCAGCGACGGAAGCCTGCTCGTCTCGGCCGGCGACGGCGCGCACCACGACCAGGTCGACGCGGGCGGCCTCGATCCGGGCCTGTTCGCGCCCGAACGCACCGATCCGCTCGAAGACATCGGCGCCTTCCGTGCCCAGGATCTGCGGAGTCTCGACGGCAAACTCCTGCGCATCGACCCGGCCACCGGCCTTGGTTATCCCGGCAATCCGTTCTTCGATGGCGATCCGGCGTCCAATCGCTCGCGCGTCTGGGCGTACGGGATGCGTAATCCGTTCCGCGTCGCCCGCAAGCCCGGCACCGGCGCCACCGATCCGGCCGACGACGATCCCGGAACGCTCTACGTCGGCGACGTCGGCTGGATCACGTGGGAAGAGATTCACGTCGTCCGCACTCCCGGCCCCAACTTCGGATGGCCGTGCTTCGAGGGCCGCGAAGGACATCCCGACTATCACGCCGCCACGCCCGCCCACCACGACTGCGGCTCGATCGGAACGCCCGTCAATCCGTCCGCGCACGAGCTACCGGTGGTCGCGCTGCATCGCTGGACCGACTCACTGAGTGTGCCCGCCGGTGCGCACGGCGGTGTGATCGCGGGCGGCGTCTTTTACAGCGGCATGAGCTACCCGTTGGAGTATCGCGATCGCTATTTCTTCGGGGACTTCACGCGCGACTGGATCAAAGTGCTGGTCACCGACGAAGAGGATCGGCTGGTAAGTCTGATTCCGTTCGCGGCCGGCGCCGGCCGCCCCGTCGCGTTCGGGACCGATCCGCTGTCGGGCGACCTGTTCTACGTCGCGATCGGAGCCGGCGAGGTCCGCCGCATTCGCTACCTGGGCGTGACGAGCGTCGAACCGACGGCGGGGCTTCTCGCCCTCTCCCCCGCGCATCCCAATCCCAGCGCCGGCGCAATCGAGCTGACGATCGATCTCGCGCGCGCCGAGGGCGTGAGCTTCGCGGTCTACGATCAGGCAGGTCGTCAGATCTGGCGCGCCCCAGACCACAATGCCGCGGCCGGACGCGTGGTACTGGCGTGGACCGGCGTCACCCGTTCGGGGGAGCGGGCCGCGAGCGGAGTCTATTTCGCGCGCGTCCGGGTTGACGGGGAAGAGCGCTCGCGACGCTTCATTTTGCTCCGCTGACTCCGTGGACTTCAGGCCGATGATCGAAAACGCCGCGGATCGCAAGACCGCGGCGCTCGGTGCGTCGATTCGCGATCGGCTACGCCTTCTGGAACACGCCTCCGTTGCCATAGCTCTGGAACAGCCGTCCCCAATCGGTCGCGAGGATCTTGCGAACGCGCGGCATGCCGTTGATCGGGTACCAGTAGCCGTCGTGATAGGCGCGCGACGCCGCGTAGCTCCACGGCACGATCGGCGAGCGCAGCAACAGGTTCTCGAGCGGCTTGAGCGGCCCCCAATAGATGAGTTTCTGGCCCCAGGACGCGAATGTGTTCTCCTGGAGGCTGCCGCGGAAGCCGAAGTTCACGCCCTTGATGCTGTCGCCGACGATCTCGATCTCGGCGGGGTCGCCAACCCCGAGACCATTCTCGTGCGCGAGGCGGATGAACTTGAGATCGGACATGGGATCAAAGCCCATCATCTTCGCCGCGATTGCATCGATCGCGACGCAATCGTTCGAGGCCAGGATGTAGTTCTTGATGTGCGGGCGCATCGCGCGCGGCCCAGGCCCCTCACCCGCGATCGTGCCGTCCATGACCGCGAACACGCCGGGATGGATCTCCTTCTGGATTCGCAGCAGGTCGACGAGCGTCTCGTGGATGACCGAATGCGTCCAGTGCCGGTTCAGGTTGAGCAGCCCGCCGAAGGCGTTCTTCATCGACCCGGTTGTGCCGGTGAACACGTGGGTCTTAACGGTCGGCAGATGAATCACGTTCTTGCCGACCAGCATTTTCGGGATCTGGATTCCCTGCTTCTCGAACACGCGGTCGAGCACCAGCAGCTTGGACTTGGGCCGGTACGTGATCCACTCGGTCGGCGGCTCACTCAGGTACTGGATCGGCACGCGATACTTCTCGAGCACCGGCGCCAGGTGGTTCTTGACCGTGCCTTCGCGGCAGCTCACGACCACGGTGTCGTTTTGCGCAGCAATCAGGTCTCGGGCGACGTTGTATCCGTCGCGCCGCAGCTTCTCGATCACGCCGTGCATCTGCCAGGGCGTAGTCGAGCAGGCGGGCATGTAGACGTGCCACGAGATGTTGATCCGCAGGCAGGTCTGCGCGCTGAACGGCAGCGTTTCGCGATAGCCCGCGAGATCCATGAGGCGGCCGTAATCCTCGACGACGGTCTCGGGCGTGGTGCGCAGGACGGCGACTTTCGACATTGGTATTCCTCGGGAACGTCAGCAGTGGGCGCGCGGCCAGGCGCCTGAATGTGCGAAGCGGACGCGGATTCTAACAGCTTCAAGAAGCGGCCCAAAACGTCGGTGTCGATGGGTATCGGTCGCCGTGGTGACGAACCGAAGGGCCTTTTCCCGGAGCCTTGCAAGCGAGACGACATAAGCGGGGCTCCGGAATCCACCGGAGCCCGCTCGTTTCACACCCGCACGCCGTCCTTGAGCAGGGAGCGCGCGATCACGAGCCGCTGGATCTCAGAGGTGCCTTCGTAGATCTCCATGACGCGAGCGTCGCGGTAGTAGCGCTCGACTGGGTACTCCTTCACGTAGCCGTAGCCGCCGAACACCTGGATCGCTTGATGGGTGACCCAGGAGGCGGCCTCGCTCGCGTAAAGCTTTGCCATCGAG
>DASQFU010000178.1:0-12706 GCA_035632955.1 Candidatus Limnocylindria bacterium | reverse complement strand
CGACCCCCGCCGGTCGCCTCTTCTACACGATGATTGCCGCCATGGCCCAGTGGGAGCGGGAGGAGATCGCCGAGCGCATCGCCGCCTCCGTGCCGATCCGGGCCAAAATGGGCAAGTCCCTGGGAGGCAGCGCCTCGTTCGGCTACCGCTGGCAACACCACGAGCTGCTGATCGATCCCAACGAAGCGCCCGTGCGTCGGCTCGTGCACGAGCTTTTCCTCGAGCACCGACGCCTCAAGACAGTGGCCAAGCTCCTCAATGGGATGGGCCACCGGACCCGGCGCGGTGCCAAGTTTTCTGACACGACCATCGAGCGGTTGCTCCGCGACCCAACCGCGAAGGGCGAGCGGCGCGCCAACTACACCGCCTCAAATGGCTATTGCAAGCCTTGGAGCCTGAAACCCAGGGAGGAGTGGGTTGTCTCCCGGTGCGAGCCGATCGTCACGGAGGAGATCTGGGACCGCTGCAACGCCATCCTCGATGAGCGTGAGAAGCCTGGCATGCGTCCGGCCAGAAAGAGCGTCCAACCGTTCGCCGGCTTGGTGTACTGCCACTGCGGCTCGAAGATGTATGTGCTCTCAAACACGCCGAAATACGTCTGCCAGAAGTGCCGGAACAAGATCGGCACGAAAGACCTCGACGAGATCTTCCAGCAGCAGCTCAAAGGCTTCCTCCTTTCACCCGAGGAGGTAGCCAGCTACCTCGGCCAAGCCGACGGGGAGATCAAGGCCAAGGAAGAGCGGCTGGAAGCCCTGGAGCAGGAGCAGGACCGCGTGCGGGCTGAGATGGAGAAGATCTACCGACTCTACGTCTCCGACCAGATCACGCCGGAGGGTTTCGGACGCACGTATCGGCCCCTCGAAGAGCGCCTGAAGGCCTTGGAGGAGGAACTTCCCCGGCTCCAGGGCGAAGCAGACTTTCTCAAAGTGCAGTATCTTGCCCGGAACGAGGTCCTCTCGGAAGCGCAGGACCTCGCCTCGCGCTGGCCGGTACTGACCCCCGAGGAGCAGCGGCAGATCATCGAAGCCGTGGTGAACGGGATCCGCATCGGCAAGGACGAGGTCGAGATCGACCTCGCCTACCTTCCCGCTCCCTCGCAAATAGCGGCAAAAAAGCAACGCGACAGGGAGGAAGCATGGCCACGAGCCTTTTGCCCGTGATCGGCAAGCCGGCGCCGGACTTCTCGCTGCCCTCGACCACGGGCGAGAACGTGTCGCTGCGGCAGTTCAAGGGAAAGAAGACCGTGATTCTCTATTTCTATCCCAAGGACGAAACACCCGGCTGCACGCGCGAGGCCTGTGACTTCCGCGAGCTCACCCCGGAGTTCGAGAAGCACAACACCGTGATCCTGGGCGTTTCGACCGACGGGCTCGAATCGCACCTTCGTTTCCGAGACAAGCACAAGCTTCCGTTCCCGCTGCTCGCCGATGAGGACACGGCGGTTTCGAAGATGTTCGGCGTCTACAAGCAGCGTAATCTCTACGGCAAGAAATACATGGGAATCGAGCGCACGACGTTCGTGATCGACAAGACCGGGCGCATCGCGCAGATCTATCCCAAGGTCAAGGTCGACGGTCACATTCAGAATTTGTTGGAGTTCGTGCGCGAGGACTAGCCGCAGCGACGCGCTGTCGCGACCCTCGCGGCGCAGCCGCCCAGCGGAGGCCGGCTTGCAGTTCGCGCCCAAGCACGCGGTGCCGATCTTCCCCCTGCCGGGATTGGTGCTGTTTCCGGGCCTGATCCTCCCGCTCCACGTGTTCGAGCTGAGATATCGCACGATGGTGCGTGAAGCACTGTCGGGAGAGCGGCTGCTCGCGCTTGCGCTCCTGAGACCGGGCTGGGAGCACGACTATCACGGCAGCCCGGCGTTCTTTCCGGTCGGGTGCCTGGCGCGCTGCGAGGAAGTCGAGTGGCTGCCGAACGACTGCTACCAACTCAAGGTGCTAGGGCTTTCTCGCGTGCGCTTCGGCCGCGTCGTTCGCGAATATCCGTACCGTTCCGCGATCGTCCAGCTCCTGCCCCAGGAGCCTCTGGGTGAAAGCGACCCTCTGGTCGCGCTCGAACGTCGCGCCCTGGTCGATGCCGCGAATCGTCTGAGGCGCGCGATCCTGCCGCAAGGCGGCGATCCGCCGGCGCTCTCCGAGGACATGAGCTTCGAGGCGCTCGTGAACGGGGCCTGCATGGAGTTCCTTGGCGAGCCGATGCTCAAGCTGCAGCTGCTCAAGATGGACAGCGTGCTCGATCGCTCGCGCAAAGTTCGCGAGCTGATCGAGGAGTATTTGCGCACGGAGGGCCAGCGGAAGCCAGAGGCGGGTGAGCGCAACTGAGCTGCGAACCATGATGGCGGACCGGTCTTGGACCGGCCCGCCATGGTCGGTCACTCGCTCGCAGGCGAGGGACGATGCGGAGATCGTCCGACGCGGATGCCCGCGTCCTGAGTCCGCGGCCGCAGTTCTCGGCGGCCTAGATACTGCGCTGCTTCACGAAGCGAGCGTTGGAGTCCCCCGATCCCACAGCCGCCCACCCGATTCACAGCGCAGAACCGGCAAACACTCTCCGCCGCCGAGGAAATCGCGAATGAGTTTACCTCGTGCGGCGACGGCTCGATGTCGTGCCGGTTCACCTCGGGTTCGCTGAGACGGAACCGCGACCAACGCGCGGTCGTCGTCCCGGGGGATGTTTCGCGGCGAGGCTTGTTCGAAGCATAGGAGCGCGGTTCGAGCCTCGCAATGCCTTTTTCCCGACGCCGGGCGGCGGAGCCGATACTTTCGTTGCTGGCCGCGTTCTTGTCGGTGTTTCACGCCGACGCTAGACTCGCGACCGGACCTTCACTCGGGGGGTTTCATGCCCGCTCTCGGTCGGGGCTTCGCGCTGACCTGGCTCGGTCACAACACGTTCAAGCTGGTGACGCGCAGCGGGAAAACGATCCTGATGGACCCGTGGGTGGAGGGCAATCCCGCGTGCCCGAAGGAATGCCGGACGTTCGATCACATCGACGTCATCACGATCTCGCACGGCCACGGCGACCACATGGCCGATGCCGTCACGTTGGGCAAGAAGTTCAAGCCCGTGATCGTGTGCAACTACGAGATTCACTTGTTCCTGCAGAAGAAGGGCGTGTCCGGGACCTCACCGATGAACAAGGGCGGTTCGCAGGAGGCGGCGGGGATCCGGTTCACGATGGTGCACGCGGTGCATTCGAGCGGGATCGAGGACAGTGGCCAGGTCGTTTACGGCGGCGAGCCGTGCGGATTCGTCGTGACGCTCGAAGACGGCACGCGCCTCTATCATGCCGGCGATACCGCCGTGCACTCGGACATGGCGCTCATCGCCGAGCTCTATGCTCCCGAGATCGCGCTGCTGCCGATCGGCGATCTCTTCACCATGTCTCCACGCGAGGCCGCGCTGGCCGCGCGGCTGTTGAAACCCAAGATCGTCGTCCCGGCTCACTACGGGACGATGCCGGCGCTCACCGGCACGCCGGAAGCGTTGCGTGAAGAGCTGAAGAAGCTGGGCGTTGGTTGCGAAGTCGTGGCGCTCGCGCCGGGGGAATCGCTCACGTAACCTGCTGGACCCCGAACACCGCGAGCACGTCGTAGACCGCGTGCACGGCGATCGCCGTGGTCGTGTTGGTACGTTTCCGGATCCAGCCGAGCAGCATGCCGAGGATCAGGATCACCCCCATACCGAACCACGAGTACTGGACGTGCAGCGCCGCGAACAGCAACGACGTGAGCACGAGCCCGAGACGCGGCTGCAGGGCGCCGCGCAAAGAGATCTCTTCGCCGACGCCAGCGGTCAGGCCGAGTAGCAGCGCTTCGGCCCGCGTGAGGTGGCCGGCGATCATTTGATTCATCCGCTGGTCGCTGACGTACTCGGAGGGAAAGTAGAGACGCTGCACCCACTCGGCGCCCGAGTTTACGGCGAACAGCGCCGCGACGCCGAGCGCCGCGATCCCGAGATGCGAAACGCGCATGGGCCC
This sequence comes from Candidatus Limnocylindria bacterium, assembly GCA_035632955.1. Lineage (GTDB taxonomy): Bacteria > Eisenbacteria > RBG-16-71-46 > RBG-16-71-46 > RBG-16-71-46 > DASQFU01. Next base: position 8,724 of record DASQFU010000178.1, on the reverse strand, counting down.
GATGCCGAGGCGCGCCAACGTCTCCCTCACGTGGCGGCGCACCTGAAAGCCGACGCCACCAAGCGAGAGCAGGACAAGTCCGATCAGGCCGCCCCACAGCTCGGCGGGCCCGATCAGATCCGGGTCCTCGAACAGCACGTCGCGGTGCTCGAGAACCATGAGCCAGGCCGGGAAGGCAAGCAGGATGCCGAGCGGAACTACTCGCGCGGCGAGTCGCGTCGTATGCGTCGCGTCCCGGAACAGCCGGCGTGCCAGCGTATCGGCGAACGGCCGCCATAAACTCATGAGCGCGAGGGTCGCGGCCACCACGCAGAACGCGGCCGCCACCCAATGCAGAGGCAACCGCTGCCCAACCGCGACGAGTGCGACGGCGAGCGCAATGAAGATCCCCGCGCCACCGACCGGGGCGATCCAGAACAGCGCGTCGTCGAGTCCCTTCCAGCGTGAATCGAGATCCGCCGCCTGCGCCGCGGCGAACATCCCCGCCAGGACGGCGAGGCCGGCCAGCTCCATCATCCCGAGCCCGAGCCCCGCGACTCCGAAGCCGAGCACGAGCCCGAGCCAGACTTTGAGTCCACGAGCGCCGCGACGCTCGCCGGGCGGTTCCTCCACCAGCGGCTCGACGAGGCCTTGATTCATGGTGTCCATCCCGCCAGCATAAGGCGATGCGCCGAGAAGCGTCTACGTCGTGATCGTCACGGTGTTGTTCTTCGCTCAGGCCCGGGAGCGAGCCGGCCGTTCCAGCGCCACGCTCGAGCTGCCCGATGGCAGCCGCGTGGCCGACGCTCTGGAGGAGATCGAGCGACTTCATCCCCCGCTCGCAGCGTTGCGGCCGCATCTGGCCGTCGCAGTGAACCAGCGGCTGGCACGGCTCGACGCCGTGTTGCCCGCCGGGGCGGAACTCGCGCTCCTGCCGCCGGTGAGCGGAGGATGAGCGTGACCCAGGCGCGACGCGCGAGGCTGAGGCTCGGATTCCATCCGCTTTCGCCCTCGCGCTGGCCGGATCTGGTCGCGCTGTTCGGCGTGAACGGCGCCTGCGGCGGATGCTGGTGCATGTGGCCGAGGCGCAGCTCCGCCGAGTTCCGGCGCGGCAAGGGCGCCGGCAATCGCCGCGCCTTGCGCCAGCTGGTGGGTCTGCGCAGGCCGATCGGCCTCCTGGCGTACGTGGACGATCGGGCGGTCGGCTGGTGCGCCGTGGCTCCGCGCTCGGATTTCCAGCGCCTCGAGCGCTCGCGCGTGCTCCAACCCGTGGACGAGCAGCCGGTGTGGTCGGTCGTGTGCCTGTTCGTGGCGCGGCCGGAGCGAGGACAGGGCGTGACGGTCGAGCTGCTGGAGCAGGCGTTCCGCTACGCGACCCGCAAGGGCGCCCGGATCGTCGAGGGCTACCCGCTCGACGTCAGCGGCCGGACGGCGGACACGTTCGCCTGGTGGGGAACTGCCTCGGCGTTTCGGAAGGCCGGCTTCGAGGAAGTCGCTCGCCGCTCGCCCACGCGGCCAATCATGCGCCGATGGCTGCGCCGCACGGCGCCTCGCGCGACTCCGCCGCCAGACCGGAGGGGTCGTGGCTGAGCTGGTGCGGAGCGCGCTCGACGTCGCGCAGCTGCTGAGCGCGGCGGCGCGCCCCGATTGTGGAGCGATTGCCGTGTTTCTCGGCACCACGCGCAACCATCACGATGGCCGGCGGGTGACCCGGCTCGCTTACGAAGCGTACGAGCCGATGGCGCTGGCCTCGCTGGCCGAGCTCGAGCGCCACGCGCTCGAGCACTTCGACGTCGCATCGTGCCGGATCGTGCATCGGTTGGGCGACGTGCCGCTCGCGGAGCCGAGCGTCGTGGTCGTGGTCGCAGCCGCGCATCGCGAGCCGGCGTTCGCAGCGTGCCGGTGGGCGATGAACGAGCTCAAGCGTCGCGTGCCGATCTGGAAGAAGGAGCACTACGCCCCCGGCGGAGAAGACTGGGTGGCGGGCATGAAGCTAGCGGATCCCGACGCGGACTAGATCGGACCGAGCGTTCTCAGGCGATGTGAGACGCCACGTCGCGAGACGCCCCGCCGATCGCTAAAACGACCGCCGTCACGATTGCGTTCCGGCGCCGGTCCGGCTGCGCCGCAGCGCGGCTTCGGCTTCTTCGCGCACCGAAGCCGCCGGGTCTTCCGTTGCGGCGCGCTCGATCACGGCCTGAAGCTCCCGCACCCCGCACTCGGCGCTCTCCGCGCCGATGCGGCGGGCGATCTCCCCCAGAGCCCACGCCGCATGACCGCGCACGCAGGCGTCATCCTCCGACGTCACGCAGCGCGCGAGCGCGGGCGCCGCCGCGGCATCCGCGCGATTGCCCAACGCCACGCACACGTTGCGGAGAAATCCCGAACGCCCCGCGCGGCGGATCGGGCTGTGGACGAACAGCTCGTCGAAGCCGTTCTCGTCCAGCGTCAGGAAACGCTCCAGCGTCCAGCCGTCGAGCTGGCGGGCATGCAGGCGCGCCTCGCGTGCCGCCGGGGCGAAGCGGTTCCAGGGGCAGACTTCCTGGCACACGTCGCAGCCGAAGATCCAATCGCCGATGAGCGCGCGTTGCGCGCGTGGAATCGGGCCGCGGTGCTCGATCGTGAGGTACGAGATGCAGAGCCGGGCGTCGAGCTGGTAGGGCGCGACGATGGCGCCGGTCGGGCAGGCGTCGATGCAGCGCCGGCAGGTGCCACAGTGTTCGCGAGGCAAAGGCAGATCCGGCTCCAGCTCGCGATCGACGAGCAACTCGCCGAGCAGGAACCACGAGCCGAGTTCCGTTGAGAGCAGGCCGCTGTGTTTGCCGACCCATCCGAGCCCCGCGCGCTCCGCCCAGCCGCGCTCCAGGATCGCTCCAGTGTCGGCGTACCACAGCGGCCGCGAGCCGGGCAGCCACTCGGCGACGCGACGCTGCAGTGCGAGCAGCTTGTCCTTCATGACGCGGTGATAGTCCTCGCCCACCGCGTAGCGCGCGATCCGGCCAATACGCAGGTCGCGAGCGGCGTCGCGCTCGGGTGGATAGCACAGCGCCACGCACACGATCGCACGGATTCCGGGCAGAATGCGCGCCGGGTTCGCGCGGCGCTCGCGATGCTTGGAAGACGCGAGGTAGGCCATGCCGCCATGGCGGCCCGCCGCGAGCCATGCCTCGTAGTGCGCCTGAGCCTCGAGCGGCGAGACGCTCGTGACCGCGGCGGCGTCGAACCCGAGCTCGAGCGCGTGTGCCTTGATCCGTGCGGACATCATGCTGGAGCGTGCCTCCGAACCCGGACCGCGAGCAATTGCGCGTGCGCCCGCGCGGAGCCGCGCTGATCGTGAGTCGGCTAGCGGCTCGAATCGGCCGGCGCCGGTTTCCCCGAGACGGCGCCGCGCAATCCGCCGACGCGCACGACCGGCACTCGCGACGGCGCGGGTCCTTCGCGTCCGAAGACGGCGCGGGCGCGCCGCGACGCTTCTTCGCCGGCCTGTCGCGTCGTCTCGATCAGCTTCGGATCGACGGGTGTGGCGGCGCCGCCACGGCTCGGAGTGCGCCGCCCCCCGCCGGCAAGGGTCGGACTCGCAGGGATCAGGTCGTCGACGCGCGAGCGAGGAAGTGGAGCGCCCAGCACGCGCTCGATGCGGCCGATCGGCGGTCCGAGCTGCATCTCGACGCCGTCCCGGACGACCTTGTGATCCACACGGCTGAGGCGGGCGCTCGCGTCTCCGAGCGCGGATTCGGTGACGATCGAGCTCTTCAACTGGGTCGAGCCGAGCTGCTGAATCGGTGCGTAGACGAACGGCCCGCCCGGAATGCTGCCCCCGGACCCGTTCGCGCTCGCGGCCAGCAGCGGCGACCAGCCCACGTACTGGTCCGACGCTTCCCACGCCACCCACGCCGGCCCCCAATCGAGGCCGGGCTGCCACACCCAGCCCTGGAATCGGTCGTAGAACCACTGGCCGTAGTGATAGGTGGCCCAGCCGAACGGCTCCGCCGACACCCACACCCAGCCATAGAGGTCCGTCGGCACCCAGAACCCTTCCTGGTACGGCCGCCAGCTGATGAAGTCGACCGCCGGGCGGAAGACGTAGCCGTGCGGCTCGATCAACACCCAGTCTCCGTAGTCCGTGAGTGCGTCGTAGAACACGCGTAGCTCGGGATAGAGCGCGCCGCGGGCGGTCGGTTGCGAGGGGGGCGTAGGCCCGCCGCCGGAGGCGCACGAGAGCTGTGCAAGCGCGAGCAGCGCGCAGGCGATCAAAAGAAGTCGGCGTCGCTTCATCCAGGAATGCTCCCGGCCGGGTGAGGGGTCACAGATTCTTGTAGTCCGGTCCGCCGCCGCCTTCCGGCGTGACCCAGGTGATGATCTGATACGGATCGGCGATGTCGCAGGTCTTGCAGTGTACGCAGTTCGACGCGTTGATCTGCAGGCGCAGGCCGCCGGCACCGTCCGGGATCATCTCGTAGACGCTGGCCGGGCAGAAGTGTTGGCACGGATTGCCGTACTCTGCGCGGCATCGGGTTGCGCACACGTTCGTGTCCGCGACCACCAGATGCACCGGCTGATCCTCGTCGTGCATGGTGCCCGATGCGTGCACGTCGGCGAGCTTGTCGAACATGAGCCGGCCGTCGAACTTCGCCGCCGGCGGCTTGCCGCCGGGATGGGCGTCGGCAAGCATGCGCATGCGCTCGTGGCCGGGAACGTTGCGCAACCGATCGCCGAACAGGTCGCGCCCGCCGAGCAGCATCTGGATGCCGGTGTGCACCATTCCCGGGATCAGCCCGTGCTCGAACCCCTGGTGAAAGTTGCGCACACGGCGCAACTCGTCGGCCGCCCACGAATCCTCGACTCGCCGCTCGTAGCCGGACAGTCGCTCCTTCGAGAAGTCGCCGGCGAGCAGACATTCGAACAACGTCTCGGCGGCCAGCATTCCCGACTTCATCGCCAGATGGATGCCCTTGAGCCGCGCCCCGTTCAGGAAGCCGCCGGTGTCGCCGCACAGCAACAGCCCATCGGCCGAGAGCTTGGGCATCGCCCACCAGCCGCCCTCCGGGATCGCCTTGGCCCCGTAGGCGACCATCCTGCCGCCTTCCAGCAGCGATGCGACGAATGGATGGGTCTTGAATCGCTGCAGCATGCCGTGGGGATCGGTGGTCGGGTCGTGGTAGTCGAGGCCGGTCACGAATCCCACCGACCACCGGGCGTCGTCCATTCCGTAGATGAATCCGCCGCCGAACGTCTCGTGCGGGAGTGGCCACCCCATCGTGTGCATCACGCGCCCCCGGTCGACGCGGCCTGCGGGCAGCTCCCAGACCTCCTTGACGCCGGTCGAGTAGACCTGCGCATTGCGGCCGGCCGTCAAGCCAAGCTGATTCTCGAGCACCTTGGCAATCGTGCCGCGCGGTCCTTCGCACAGCACGGTGGCCTTAGCCCTGCACTCCGCGCCGGGCTGGTAGTTCGCTTTGTGGTCGCCGCGCTTGTCGACGCCCTTGTCCCCGGTCCGCACGCCGGCGACGCGGCCGCCTTCGATCAGCGGCGACGCGGCCGGCGTTTCGGTCGCGACCAGCACACCCTTCGATTCCGCCACTTCCGCGAGCCACGCGACGAAATTGCCGAGGGACAGGATGAGGTTCCCGTGGTTGTCGAGCATCGGCGGCACGAGCGGGAGACGGAGCTTGCCGCGCTCCCAGAGGAACAGGACGTCGTCGTGCGCGACGTTGCTGGAGATCGGGCAACCGCGCTCGCGATAGTCGGGGATCAGCTCCGCGAGCGCGCGTGGATCGAGCACGGCTCCCGAGATCCCGTGCGCCCCAACGCGCGCGGACTTTTCGAGCACGGCGATCGTCACCTCGCCGAGAGCCTGCCCCGGAGCCCCGGCGCCGATCGCGCGGTTGTGGTTCTCGATCAGGTTCGAGAGGTGAATGGCGCCGGCGAGGCCGGCCGGACCCGCGCCGATGAACTGGACGTCGAACTCCAGGACCTCGCGTTCCATGACCGGATCCTCAGCCCGCGACGAGCCGCTCAGGCGCCGCGCGGCGCGGTGGCCGGGGCCGCCGGCTCCGGGGTCGCGTCCGTGTGCGAGCTCTCGAGGAAGCGCTCGGCATCCAGTGCGGCCATGCAGCCGGTGCCCGCCGCCGACACGGCCTGCCGGTAGATCGCATCGGCCACGTCGCCCGCCGCGAACACACCCGGCACATTGGTTCGCGTGCTGCCGGGCTGGACGATCAGATACCCGCGTTCGTCCATGTCCACGTGTCCCCTGAGGAATCCCGAGCTCGGCTCGTGGCCGATCGCGATGAACACGCCGTCGGTCGGCATCTCCTTTATCTCGCCGGTGACCGTGTCACGCAGACGGACGGCGGTCGCCGCCGGCTTGTCGTTGCCGAGGATTTCGACCACTTCGCTGTTCCAGATGAAGCGGATCTTCGGATGTTGGAGCGCCCGATCCTGCATGATCTTCGAAGCGCGCAGCGATTCGCGCCGGTGGACGACGACGACTTGGCTCGCGAAGCGCGTGAGAAACACGGCTTCCTCCATGGCGGTGTCGCCGCCGCCGACCACGACGACGCGCCGATCCCGGAAGAATGCACCATCGCAGGTCGCGCACGCCGAGACACCGAAGCCCATCAGCAGCGACTCGCTCGGCAACCCGAGCAGTTTGGCTGTCGCCCCCGTGGCGATGATCACGGAGCGCGATTCATAGAGTTTCCCGTCGTCCGCCCATACCTTCAGCGGACGCGAGGAGAAGTCCACACGCTCGGCCGTGACCGGCACGATCTCTGCACCGAATCGCGCCGCCTGGTCGCGGAACATTTCCATGAGCTCGGGACCCTGAATGCCGCTGGGAAAGCCCGGGTAGTTCTCGACCTCGGTCGTGATCGTCAGCTGGCCCCCCGGTTGGTGGCCGGCCAGCAGCACCGGACGGCGATTCGCGCGCGCCGCGTACAATGCAGCGGTATAACCGGCAGCTCCGGAACCGAGTATCAGAATGTCGTGAACGATGGACAAGGCTCACTCCGGAAATGGATTAGCCATGAACGGCACGCATCTTAGTGCAGGTCAGATTGCAACGAACAGGCATTTCAAGTGATCCTTGAGATGCCCCAAGCGACAAAAGAGTGCCGGACGGCCATGCGTGGGCCCGCGCATACATCGACCGATCGGCGGATAACCCGCACCTGAACCCCGGTTCGGGTTCTCTATTGTACAAAACGACCCGTCACGGACGTCGAGATCACTGCGCCGCCATGTTCCCTGAGAGGAGTCCCGATATGTCGCGCCAGATTCTGGGTGCCGGATTTTTGGCACTCGCGTTCGCGTTGAGCTCGATCACGGCGCCGGCCAGCGCGCAAACCGTTCCTCCCAACTTCATGAACCAGCCGGTCGTCACGGGGATCAACCAACCCACGAGCCTCGCGTTCCTTCCGGATGGGCGCGTGTTGTTCACCGAGCAGCGCTCGGGTCAGGTGCGCATGATCGTCAACGGCCACATCGCCGCGACCGATCCGGTCGTCACGGTTTCCCAGCTCAACGCGATCAGCAACGAACGCGGCTTGCTCGCGATCACCGTGGATCCGGATTGGCCGACGCGGCCATTCGTCTACGTCTACTACGACCGCACCGGGAACCGCAATCGTCTCGCACGCTACGATGCGAGCGGCGATCTCAACAATCCCAACGGCGAGAACCTGACGCTCTCGAACCAACTCCTGATTCTCGACAACATCCCCGACCTCGCTGGGAACCACAACGGTGGCGCGCTACGATTTGGACCCGACGAGCACCTCTACTTGAGTCTCGGCGATGACGCGAGCAACTGTTCGGCGCAGGATTCGACGTCGCAGCGAGGGCAGTTGTTGCGGCTCGACGTGTCGACCCTTCCGCCAGGACCCGGCGGCCCGGTGCCCTACGCTGCGATCACGCCGCCAGACAATCCCCTCGTCACCTCCGACAGCAGCGCGGCGCTGGTCTACGCCTATGGCTTACGGAATCCATTCCGCTTCCACATCGACCCGGTCACGGGGCTGCTGTACGTGGCCGACGTCGGGGAGGTCACGTTCGAGGAAATGAGCGAGGTCGGTCCGGGAGACAACTTGGGCTGGCCGTTCCGTGAGGGATTCCAACCGCGGTCTCCCGGCGGATGCTCCGAGCCCGGTGGATTCAACACCGGCAACTACAAGCCACCGATCGTCGCCTACGGTCGGGCGATGGGCCGCACGATCATCAGCGGCGGAATCTATCGGCCCCCCGCGGGTGGCACCGAGCTCTGGCCCATGGAGTACTGGGGCGACGTGTTCTACGCGGACTACTACACGCGTTTTCTCCGCCGTCTCAACAAGAGCGGCGGCACCTGGGCACCAGAGCCGTACCCGGGGCAGGTCGGCGACAACTGGGCTACTGGTCTCGTCACTCCGGCGGATTTCCTGGTCGGCCCTGACGGCAGCGTGTGGTGGGTGTCCCAGTTCGACCTCAGCTTCGGCACGTTCACCGGGAGCATCAATCGAATCCGTTACACGGGTCCGCCGGTCGGCGTGCCGGCGCCCGAAGCGGCGAGCGCCCGACTCACGGCGACGCCGACGCCCTTCGCCGCGGCGACCGAGCTCGGGTTCAGCCTCACGGTCCCGGCCATCGTTCGTCTGGCGATCTACGACGTGAGTGGCCGCGAGGTGCGGCGGCTGCTCGACGGACCGGCGGAATCGGGGCGAACGCTCGCGACCTGGGATGGTACGGACGGTGCGGGACGCCGGATGC
>DASQFU010000177.1:0-22725 GCA_035632955.1 Candidatus Limnocylindria bacterium | reverse complement strand
GATGCGCCGCGCTTCGAGGTCGCTGGTGGCGATGCCGGTGAGCCGATGCATCTCTCCCAGGTGCGGAGTCAAAATGAGCGGCGGCGCGCCCCGCATGAGCGCGTCGGCGTGGCCGGCGAACGCGTCGAGCCCGTCGGCATCGAGCACCAGCGGACAGTCGCCTGCGGCGACAAGTCGGCGGGCCAGCTCGGCCGATTCCGGATGGCGTGAGAGGCCCGGGCCGAGCGCCACCACGTCGACGTCCGCGAGTCGTTCTCGCAATGGCGCGAGCGCGAGCGCGGAGAGCGAGCGTTCGGGGGTTTCCGGCATCGGCAGCGTGATCGCTTCGGTGAGCTTGAGCGCGAGAATGTCCTGAAGGCTCGCGGGAGCCGCGACTTGAACGTAGCCGGCGCCGCTCCGGAGCGCGGCGAGTGCCGCCAGCGCGACGGCGCCGGTCAGGCCGGCGGATCCACCGGCGATCAGCACCCGCCCGACCTCGTTCTTGTGGGCGCGCGGATGACGCGTCGGGAGCAGCTCCGCCATCTCGGGCGCCGTCGCCAGCTCGATTGGAAACGCGCTCAGCCGCACGGCGTGCAGCGCGAGCCCGATGTCGACGACTTCCAGCGCGCCGACGAACGCCCGCCCAGGATAGAGAAAATGCCCGCGCTTCGGGGCGCCGAAGGCGACCGTGAGGTCCGCGCGCACCGCGCGCCGCGCGATCTCGCCGGTGTCGGCGCCGACTCCGGTCGGCAGGTCGGCGGCGACGATCCGTGTCCCCGCCTCGTCGAGCTGACGCAGCGCCTGCACGGCCTCGGCCAGCAGTCCTTGGGGTTCGCCGCGCGCGCCGGTGCCGAGCACAGCGTCGAGTGCCAAATCCCAGGTCTCGTGCGTCGCGATCAGGTGCTCGAGCTCCGGCGCCGATCCGATCGGCACCGGCCGCACGCCCGCGGCGATCAGACGTTGCAGGTGCGCGTTCGCATCGGGACCGATCCTGGCGACGTCGCCGATCACGCCCACGTGCACGTCGGCGCCATGGTCTCGCAGGTAGCGGGCCGCGACGAAACCGTCACCGCCGTTGTTCCCCGCGCCGCACAGCACCACCGCACGCAACCCGAGCGTGCTCCCGTAGCGGCGCTCCATGGCCTCGACGATGCCGGCGCCGGCGCGCTCCATCAGCAGAGCGCCCGTGGCGTGGCCGCTCTCGATCGTGACGCGATCGAGCATGCGCATTTCCTCGGCCGTGAGCAGGATCATCGTCAGTCCAGCAGGAACGTCAGGGACAGCTCGTGGCGGAACCGCACCGGCTTTCCGTTCGCGCGGTACGGCTGGAATCGGAAGCGGCGCGCGCACGCGAGTGCGGCCTGATCGAGAGCCGGGATACCGCGCACGATCTGCGTTTCGAGCACACGGCCGTCGACGTCGACGAGCACCTGCACGGTCACACGACCAAAGATCCCTTCACTGCGCGCGGCCTCCGGGCGCACCGGCCTACAAATCTCGAGGGCGATCGGGGCGGGCAGCGAGTCCGGTCCGCTCAGCCACACCGTATCCGGCGCGGCGGCGGGCGCGACGACGGTCGGGAGCGCGACACCCATGCGGCCGGCTGTGTCGGTGGGCGCCGGTGCCGGACGGACGGCGGCAATCGGTTTGGCAAGCGACGCCGTCGGCGCGATCTCGGCGACGAGCTGCCGGCCGCTGAGCTGAAGGTGAACCGTCGCACGCCCGATCCAATCGCACACGCGCCCCGAGGCGTCGATGCGCCGGCACTCGCGCCGGTTACCGAGCCGGCGAAGCTGGTCTTCGACGTAGGAGAAGGAATGGGGCGAGACGCTCTCGACTTCGAAACGGCCGCGAGTGAGACGCCGGTCCTCGAACGTCAGGCGCGCCTGCGCGTCGAGCCCGAAGAATCGCATCGGCCCTTCATGCTCCTCGACGCCCGCGGCCGCGGGCTTCCGGCCGCCCCCGGCGGAGGCTGGCCCGAACGTGCCCAAGGTGGCGACCCGCTCGGGCGGAAGGCCGAACTTCAGGGTCGTCCCGGGCAGCCGGATCGTCGTGTCGGCGACCGCGACCGCCAGCATTCCCGCCAGAGCCAACGTCAGCACGAGAGCCTAGCGGTGGCGGCTGCGCGACCGAACTTCGCCGCCGAGGTCCTTGATGAGCTGCGCCTTGTAGTCGGGATTGCGCTCGACACGCTCGATCAGCTCGGGGTCGGAGGAGATGAAGGGATAATCGAACAGTTCGGGCTCGGCCTCTTGCTCGGCGTAGATCCGTTCCTGCTCGTGGCGCTGGAACGACACCGCGCGCTCGACGGTGTCGAACGCCTTGCCGGGCATGAACACGCGATGGAGCACGTCGTAGACGTACACGTGAAATCGTCCATCCAACCCGCTCGTGTTCTCGGGCGGCGCGAACACTTTGACCTTCGAAGCTTTCACCTTCCCAACGCTCATGCCTCCTCCACGGTGTGCGTGCGCTCCGGCTGGGGATGCCCAAAGGCCGCGTTCAATCGGTCCACGATCGCCACCAGCTCGAAAACATCGTCCACGTCGAAGTCCGCGCCTGATTCACGGGTCTCGAACGTGTCCCCGTAGCGCGCGAATACGGTTTTCATGCCCAGGCTCTTGGCGCCGACGACGTCCCGCTCCGCCCAGTCGCCGACCATCAGTGCCTCGCTCGGGCCGACGCCGAGCCGCCGCAGGACCTCGCGGAACGGGGCCGGACCGGGCTTGCGCTCGCGCGTGTCGTCGAACGTCACGACCGCGTCGAACACGTGCTGGAGCGAGAGCGAGCACAGCCGCAGCCACACCTGTGCCTGAGGAGCGTCGGAGACGACGCCGAGCTTGATGCCGCGCTTGGTCAGCTCGAGCAGCGTCATCTGCACGTGCGGATAGAGTTTGAGCGCCGATTCGCGGGCCTTGCGGTAGGCGACGATGCCGGAGGCGAGGATCTTCGGATCGATGTGCCCGAGCTCGCTCTCCAGGAGCTGGTCGAACACGCGTTGATATTCGAGGCCCTGCTCCTGATAGATGGCGTCGATGCGGGCGCGCACGGCTTCGCGCGGGAGCCGGAGCCCGGCGTCGATCATCCCTTCGATGGCGGCGCCGACGGCGTCCGATTTCATCTTCATGAAATCGGTGAGCGTGTTGTCGAGATCGAAGACGATCGCTCGAATCAAACGGGCCCTCCCCGTGGGACCCGGAGCATCGACCGGCGCGGGCGGGCTATTTGGCCGAAACCCCGATGCCGCGCCCGAGGCTGATCTCGCCGTTGTCGATGCGGATGTTGAAGCCGCACGCCGGATTGCTGCACACCCAGGCCTTGTAGGTGATGGGCGCGCCATCCCGGCCATAGTCCGATAGCGGCAGCAGCACGCCGTCGTTGCACTTGCGGCATTCCGGGAAACTCAGCTCCATCCCGCCCCCCTCCCCTCTGAGCAGCTTGCCGCGGCACGAGGATCCCCATTCTACGGCCATGCGCACTCACGGTCGAGGGTACGCTCGCGCCCGGCATGCGGATGAGGGCCTACGCGACCGAGCCAATGCTGCGGATAGCGAAACGTCGCGCCTCAGGATTCGCCCGTGAACGTGCGAATCCCGGCCGCGAGCGGCAGGATCGTCGCGGATCCGATCGCGACGTGGTCGGGAGCTTCGCACACGAACGCCACGAGCGACGCCACCTCTTCGGGTTCGAGATTCCGATCCCGCGCCTCGGAGTCAGGGGCGATCTTGCGCTTTTCGGAGTTGATGTTGTGAGGATAGACGATGCTCACGCGTACCCCGCGGGGCTTGACCTCGAGCGCCACCGACTCGAGCAGCCCGCGCAATCCCCACTTGCTGGCGGCGTACGCGGCGGAGTCCGGCAGACCCACCAAGCCGCCGAGCGAATCGATGCCGACGATCGTGCCCCGGCGCTGCTCGGCGAGCCAGGGCACTGCATGCTTGAGCGTGAGGAACGCGCCTTTGAGATTGAGATCGATCAACAGGTCCCAGTCCGCTTCGGTCGTCTCGTGCACCTTGCCGGGTTTCCAGGTGCCGGCGTTCAGAATCACGATGTCCAACCGTCCCCACTGCTCGACCGTCGCGCGCACGGCCGCTTCGATCTCGGACTCGCGAGTGACGTCCGCGGGAGCGGCGATCGCTTGAGCGCCGCCGGCGCGCAACCGCGCGATCGCCTGATCGAGCGCGGGACTCGCGCGTGCCACGCAGCCGATCGAAGCGCCGCTCGCCGCGAGCGTGTGCGCGATCGCGAGGCCGAGCCCGTGACTCGCGCCGGTGATGAGCGCAACCTGGCCTTCGAGCTTCATGGTTTTTCCGATGCGAATGACGCGTCCGCCAGGAGGTGAGAGACGTCGGCGAGTGGATGCTGGCAGGGCCGGCCCTCGGCGTGACGGTAACGCGCGTTCCGAGCCGAGAGGCAGATGATCGCGGAGGAGACCGTCACCACCGGGCCCTCGTGCAGGCACACTGCCGGCCGGGCCGGTGCGCCCGGCGCGGAGGCAGCTCCGTGCGCGCGCAACAGGTCACCAATAAACTGCTCCGCCTTCTCGACTGACCGCGGGCGATAGCCGTCGAGCTGCCGCAACAGGTGCGCGGTCCGCGGCTCGGCTGCATCGTCCAGGTCGGCATGGGTGAGGACGTGCCATCCGGACGTGATCGCCGCGCAGCGTGGCGTTCCCTCGCCGTCCGAAGCGGCAATCCAGCACGATCGTGGCGCGGCGAACACCATCGTGAACGGCGCGTAGCGAGCTTCCCACAGCGCCGCGAACAGGCGGTACAGCGCCGCGAATGGGAATCCTGGCCCGCTCATTTGGAGCAGTCGATCAAGCAGCTCGCGATGTTGGCCGCTCGGATCGAGATGCTTCGAGTAATCATCCGGGGCGGTCGCGACGTCCAGCGCCAGCAATCCGCGCGAGCGCCGGTCGGGAGCCGGAGGTGAGGGGCCGCCGCTCCGGTCTCTGCGGTTCAGCATCGCCACGATCGCCCGTCGCTCGCGCACCGCCAGCCAGGTGCCGCCCGCGACCCGATCGCGCCCGCCGACCACGCGCGGGCTCTCGTGTAGCACTCCCGGTGGATCGGAAGGGCGGTTCGGGTCTTCGTCGCGATTCGCCGCCACGAGAACCGTTTCGGGGTCGAGGACATCGCGCCCGAGGATCAGAGTGCACATTCGGTGCAATGTAGGTTGCGCCGGGGAGAGGGGTCAACGGGGAGAGGGGGCGAACACGCCGCAACGCGGTTCGCGCGTGACGCCATGTGGCTTGGCCCATCGGGTTGCTGGCGGCCGCGGGCGCGTGTAGCCTCGGCTTGCTCCGATCCCACTCGGCCCGCTCCAGGAGAGCGCAACCCATCGGCACCCGATCCGACCGCGCGACCCGACTCGAACGCCCGGAGAATGACGTGGCGCCGAGCTGTTTCGGGCGCGCCCCTAAGCCCGCAGCGCTTCTTGCCGGTCTTGTGTTCGTGGCCGTTGTGAGTCTCGGCGGCGGGCCGGCCTTCGCTCAAGGCGTCAAACCCTGGGTGCCTCCTCAGGCCGACTCGCTCGTCCATTGGGCGGCTGAGGCCAGAGTTGGTTTCCAGCGCAACACCGGCGACTCGATCGGCGGCGCCAACTTTCGCCCCTACACGCGCGTTGGTGACATGGGACGCAAGCTGCTGCGCTCGCTCGGAAAATCGGGCGTGCGTCAGGCTCACGCGATCGAGTCGGTGCTCGATTCGCTCGGGCTCGACACCGAGGTCACGCTCGATCCGGCGTCGCCGAACTTCGTCCTGCTCATGGTGCGAAACCCTTACCGGCTGACCGCTCGTTCGGTCGGGTTTCTGTTCTGGTACAAGGTCGACGACCTGCGCATCCAGGGCGTGATGTTCCGCGGCGGCCAGAAGCCGGTCATGCGCGTGTGGTGGACCGCGGACCGCCGCTATCCCTATCACTGGGCCGTGATCGACCGCTCGCGCGGGAAGGAATGGCAAGCCGACCTCAAGCTCTTCAAGCTCAGCAGCGACGGTTTCTACTGGGATCTGATCCAATACGATGACTACAGTCCCGATCTCGGACGTCGCGGGGAGGCGACCTTCGCCGACCTCAACGTCGACGGGCGGCCGGAGATCGTGAGCTGGGTGCCGGTCACGAGCGACTCGCTGTTCGAGGAATGCAGCGGCTGCCCCGGGTTGCTCGGCGAGCGGATGTTCGTGGAGCGTCCGGCGGGCTTCGATCTACACGACACACGACTGGTGCCCTCGCCCTACGCTTCGTTCACGCTGTTCATCCGTCTCCTGATGGCCGACGATCGCCGCGGCGCGACTCGCTTGCTGAGCAATCCGGCCAAATACGACGAGGCGATCGCCGCCGGCTGGGCCGCTGCGCGCGCGCCCGGCAGCTGGAGACTCTCCGCCGTCGAGAGCGGTCTCCCGTGGCCGCGCTGGCTCGAGCTGCGACATCGCGGGCCGAAGGGAAATCGCACCTATATCGTCCGCTTCGAGCAGAAGGAGGGCCGGTGGATCATCAGCGACTGGGTCGTGCCGACGCGAGACAAGGCTGCGTCTCCGGCGCCCGGGCAGGGAACACCGTGACGCGTCCGGCCGTGGCGTCCCGGCGCTGCGCCGTCGTGAGCACGACGGTCGCGCTCGCAGCGCTCACGTGCGCGACGCTCGTCGGCTGCGATCGCAAGCCGCGGTTCGTGCCGGCGGACGCCGATTCCATCGCGGTCCGCTCGCCCGACTCGATTGCGTTCTACGTCGAGGATGCGCGCGAGCACTGGGAATCCGCCGACGGCGCTGCGGCCGCCACGCTCAGCGCCCGGATCGTGCTCGACGATCTCCGTTTGCATGATTCCCAGCCATTGCCGCAGCGGTCGCGCAACTTCCTGGACTCGCTCGGGTTCGCGGCCGAGGTCGTCGGTGAGTCGGCGATTGCGGCCGTCAACTTCTTCTCGCGTTCCGATCCCTCGGGCGGATCATGGCCCTATCTCTACTGGCGGGACGAGGCCGGCGTTCACCTGCAGGCGCTCGAGGGTTCGGGGCTCAAGCTCGCGGGCCTTACCGAGAGGCGCGGCTCCGATCGAGTTCCTCATGCGGCATTGCTGTTCACGCGCGGGACCCCGCGTGGCCAGCAGCCGGTCGTGTTCGTGTGGCGGCAGCCGGCGGGGATCGGCGGATGGAAGCTGATCCAGAGCCTCGGCGCCGACTCGCTCGGCGGTGTGGGAACGGCGGAGTTCGTCGCTCCCGGCGCAAACAACGTCGTGCTCATGGCGCGTACCTACCGGAACACCCCGCGCTTCGAGGAATGCGCCACGTGCCCGCACATCTATCACGTGCGCCGCTTCCACTGGACCGACGATGGACTGGCGACGTTCGACGAACAGATCGAAGACTCTCCGTACCGGAGCTTCGTCCAGCTCATCCAGGCGCTCGCGGTCAACGATCGTGAGCTGGCGGCGACGCTGGTGACCGACCCTTCGCTCCTCGAGGCGGCGATTGAGTACGGCTGGGGCGAGTCGCGGGGAATGTGGCGCATGTCGCCCGGCACCGACGAGCGGGCGCAAGAGATCGTGTTCTTCCGCGGCAACCAGGAGGCATACCGGGTGCAGTTCTCACGCCAGGGCTCAGGATGGGGGATCGAGGGGTTCCAGCCGACGACGCGCTCGATCGAGTAGCGCTCCCACGGCAGGTCGGAGGATGCTGCACATTTGGGCCGTAGGCGCTATACTGCCGCCTCCCGGCGCACCCGAGCGCGCCGCACTTATGGAGGAGCGGACCCGTTGCGCGAGGTCCGAGAGGATCCGACATGGAAGCGGAACCTGCCCGGTTTCTCGACTGGCCCAAGAGCGCCGAGCACCCGACCCCAGGCCTGACCGCGTGGCTCGAGGCCTTCGCTCGCCTGCCGGAGAACCGCGGTGCCGTCGTTCACCATGAGGTGATCCCCGCGCGTCCGGCGCGGCATGGTGCGCCGGCGCTGCCGCTGCCCGAGCCGCTCGTCGAAGCACTCGGCGCTCGCGGCATCGATCGGCTGTACACGCATCAGGTCCAGGCGCTCGAGGCGTTGCGCGGCGGTTTCGATACCGTCGTGGTGACGGGCACCGCGAGCGGCAAGAGTCTCTGCTATCACCTTCCGGTCCTGGAGCGCCTGCTCACCGAGCCCGACGCGACCGCGCTCTATCTGTTTCCGACCAAAGCGCTGGCCCAGGATCAGCTCAAGGGACTCACGCGCTTGGCCGGCGGGCATCCGGCGCTGACGCAGAGGCTCGTGGCCGGCGTCTACGACGGCGACACGCAGCCGACCACGCGCCGCAAGCTGCGGGATCGGGCGAACGTGATCCTCTCCAATCCCGACATGCTGCATCAGGGCATCCTGCCCTCGCACTCCAAGTGGGCGCGATTCTTCGGCGGTTTGCGCTACGTCATCGTCGACGAGATGCACGCCTATCGCGGGATCTTCGGCTCCCACGTCGCGAACGTGCTCCGCCGGCTGAATCGCATCGCCGCGCACTACGGTGCCGCGCCTCGGGTCGTGCTGTGCAGCGCGACGATCAAGAACCCGGACGAGCTCGGTTCACGATTGATCGGGCGGCCCGTCACGGTCGTCGACGACGACGGCGCGCCGCGCGGTGAGCGGCACTTCGTCTTCTGGAATCCACCTTATACGGATGGCGTGCGCATGGAGCGGCGCTCGTCCAACCTCGAAGGCGCGGCACTGCTCGCCGGTCTGTTGCGGACCGGAGCACAGGCGATCGCGTTCACCAAGTCGCGGGTGGCTGCGGAGCTGGTCTACCGCTATGCGTTCGAGGCCCTCGCCCGCACCGAGCCGGCGCTGGCCGAGCGCATCAAGCCGTACCGGGGCGGCTACCTCCCCGAAGAGCGACGCCGGATCGAGCAGACGTTGTTCTCCGGCGAGCTGCGCGGGGTGGTCTCGACCAATGCGCTCGAGCTCGGCATCGACGTCGGCGGTCTCGATGTCGCGCTCTTGATTGGCGCGCCGCCGACGCTGGCGAGCGCCTGGCAGCAGGCCGGACGCGCGGGCCGCGGCGCGGGCGCGTCGCTGGCCGTGCTCGTCGCCTACAACGAGACCGTGGACCAGTACTTGATGCGCCACCCCGGCTACTTCTTCGGGCGCTCGCCCGAGGCGGCGGTGATCGATCCGCACAACCCCTACGTGCTGGCGCAGCAGGTGGCGTGCGCGGCCTACGAGCTGCCGCTCTCGCCCGCCGACGGCGAGGCGTTCGGCGGCCAGCTCGGCGAGATCCTGTCGGCACTCGAAGAGGAAGGGGAGACGCGCACGATCGACGGGCTGTCCTACTGGGCGCGCACCGAGTTCCCGGCCGCACGCGTCAACCTGCGGACGATCTCGGACAACACCTACACGATCATGGATTCCCGCCAGGGCAACGCGGTGATCGGCACGGTGGACGCGATCAGTGCGCTCGAGCTGGTCTATCCGGAAGCGATCTACCTGCACGAAGGAGAGACCTGGTTCGTGCGCTCGCTCGACCTGGAGCAGAAGGCCGCCTTCGTCGAGCGCCGGGAGGTCGACTACTACACGCAGCCCGTGCTCGAGACACAGATCCGCGTGCGCTCCGAGCTTCAGAATCGGGCGTGGCGCGGCGAGACGGCCCGGCTCGGCGAGGTGACCTACGCCTGGCAGACGGTGGCGATGAAGAAGATCCAGTTTCGCTCGCGCGACGCGCTCGGCTACCACCCGCTCGAGCTGCCCAAGCTGACGCTCGACACGGTGGGCTTCTGGCTGGCGCCGAGCGATGCGGCGCTCTCGACGCTGGCGAGTCGCGGTCTCTATCCCTGGGAAGCGCTGAGCGGAGCGCGCAATCTGTTCCTGACGCTGCTCGCGATGCTCAGCATGTGCGACCCCTCCGATCTCGGCGGCGTCCTGGACTCCTCCAATCTCGGCCGTCCGGCGCTGTTCCTGTTCGATCGCTATCCCGGCGGGCTCGGCTTCGCGGAGCAGGGTTATGCACGCCTCGACGAGCTGGCGCGTGGCGCCTACGACTATCTCGGTGATTGTCCATGCGCCGGCGGTTGTCCCTCGTGCGTCGGTCTGCCGATCCTGAGGCCCGCGCAGCAGCAAGACCCGGACCTCGGCCACGCCCGCGCAACGCCGAGCAAGGAAGCGGCACAGGTGCTGCTCGAGTACTGGCTGGGAAGGCCCGAAGCGTGAGCGGCGCCCGGTCGCGTTCGTGGGTCGTCGCTGGCCGTTGGAAGCGGATCTGATGTTCGGGCCCGGCACGCTACGGACACGTCTCGGCGAGCTGGCACGGGCGCGCAGAGCGGTCGCGATGCCGGTCCCACCAGCGACGGAGTCGCACGCGAACGGCAACAGCGCGAGCGCGCTCGATGGCTGGCCCGACGCAAGCGACGCCCCGCCCCGCTTCGTGCCCGACCGCCAAGGGTCGGTCGCGAGCGCGTTCGCCGTCGGCGTCGAGACGTTTCTACCCGGCGGCGAATGGCGAGACGAGCGCGGCGCGGTCTACGTGCACGAACGCCTGCGCTCCGACGTCGAACACCCGCGGCCTCATTGGGGACGACTCGACATGCCGCCCGAAGAGGAGCCGGACCTGGTGGCGGCGCAGTCGCTCGGGCTTGGCCGGGCGTTGTTCCTCGATCTCGAGACCGGGGGTTTCAGCTCGAGCCCGGTGTTCCTCGCGGGGACGATGCACTGGAACGGATCGGATTTCGTGCTGCGTCAGTACTTCGCGCGCCACTACGGCGAGGAAGCCTGCCTGCTGCGCGCCCTGGCTGCCGGGCTCGCCGGCTTCGAGACGCTCGTGACCTTCAACGGAAAATCCTACGACGTTCCGTTCCTGCGCGATCGTGCACGGCTCCATCGCGTGGCGCTGCCGCTACCGCTTCGGCACCTGGATCTTCTGCACCCGGCACGCCGGCGCTGGCGCCGGCTGCTCCCCGACTGCCGGCTCCAGACCCTCGAGCGCTGGGTATGCCGGCGCCGCCGCGCCGGGGACGTGCCGAGCGACGAAGTGCCGGGCCTCTACCACGACTTCGTGCGTCGCGGCGACCCCTACCGATTGATTCCCGTGTTCCACCACAACCTGCTCGACGTCATCACGATGGCCGACGTGCTGCGGGCCTTGTGCGGGCCCATCCGCGAGCCGTCCGTGCGTTGACACCCCGCTCGGGGCGCTCCTATACTCTCGACGCAACACGGTTCTGTGGGTATCCGAAATCGAGCGTGGTAGATCCGTGGGTCCTCTTCGACAGTCCTGGTGGCGGTTTTTCTCTCGGCTGACCCCTTTCATCTAGTGCGTCGCCCTGGCAGCGCTCTGCCGGGGCGTTTGTGTTTCAACCCCGCAGAATGGGATTCCACAAGCGCTTCATCGGGAGGGTCAGGATCGAGGCCATGGCTACGTTCGAAGACAAGTCCATCAAGTGCGTCGACTGCGGTGAGGAGTTCGTATTCACGGCCGGAGAGCAGGAGTTCTACCGCGACCACGGATTGTCGCACGCACCCACGCGCTGCAAGCGGTGCCGGGAGTCGCGCAAAGGACAGCGCGATCACTCGGAAGTCGGCAGTGGTGGCGGCGGAGGGGGTAGGGAGTCAGGTGCGCGCGCCTTGTTCACCGCCGTGTGCGCCGACTGCGGCATCGAGACCCAGGTGCCGTTCCAGCCGACCGGCGAGCGGCCGGTCTACTGCCGCGATTGCTTCCAGTCCCATAAGCCTGCCGGCGCAGGCGCCGGAGGCAAGGGACGCGGATCGGCGCCACGTCGCTCCGGTCCGTCTCCGTCATCCGGGCCGCGGCCTTCGTCCGGTCCGCGGTCCTCGTCCGGTCCGCGGCCGTCGTCCGGTCCGCGGCCATCGTCCGGTCCACAGCCGGGGGGGGACGGCAATCGCCAGCAAGGCGCGGTGAAGTGGTTCAACGAATCCAAGGGCTTCGGCTTCATCCAGCAGGACGGAGGCGAGGACCTGTTCGTCCACTTCTCCGCGATCCAAGGTGACGGGTTCAAGAGCTTGACTGAGGGAGATCGCGTCGAGTTCGATGTCGTGCCGGGCAACAAGGGCAAACAAGCCGCGAACGTCGTCAGGATCTGAGTTCCTTTGCGACCGATGTCGATGAGAAGGCCTCTGCGCAAACCCTGCGCAGGGGCCTTCGGCCGCCAGCGCGGAGAACCATGCTCGAGACGGTGAAGACCTTTGCGGCGCTGAGTGAGGAGTTCGTCGAGCTCTTCATGAAGCACCATCCGGTCGCGGCGACTATGTTCGGAATCCACGACTACGATCACCAGCTCCCGAACGATTCGCCCGAGGGAATGCGCGAGCGCGCGGCCTGGCTCCGCGATCTCGAGCAGCGCCTCGTCGCGTCCGTGCCGTGGAAGGAGCTGCCGGTCGAGCAGCGCGTGGATTACGCGCTGCTGCGCTCGCGGATCGCGGGAATGCGGGGAGATCTCGAAGAGATCCGGATGCACACCCGGAACCCCGCCCAGTATCCGGAGACCGCGCTCACCGGCATCTTCCTGCTGCTCGCGCGTCCGTTCGCACCGCTGGAGGAACGTAAGGAGGCGATTCTCGACCGCATGCATGCGGTCGGCGACTACCTCAAGGCGGCGCGCGGCAATCTCCAGCAGGTGCCGGACGTGTATCTCGGGATCGCCTCCGAAATCAATCTCGGTGGCCTGGCGTTCGTCGACGAAGTCGTGCGCACGCTGCTCAGGAGCTTTCCGGGCGAGGCCGAGCGTATCGAGCACGCCGGCGAGCGGGCGCGGGCGGGATTCCTCCAATACCAGGAGTTCCTCGATCGCGACCTCGACGCGCACACCGGCGGCTCGTTCGCGATCGGCGAACGGTGGATGAACTTCAAGCTCGCGCGCGAGCATTTGCTCGGCATGGACTGCAAAGCGCTGGAAGCGCTCGGTCAGGAGCACGTGGCGCGCACGCGCACGCTGCTCGAGCAGGAGGCGGCGCGCATCGATCCGTCCAAGAGCTGGC
This sequence comes from Candidatus Limnocylindria bacterium, assembly GCA_035632955.1. Taxonomy (GTDB): domain Bacteria; phylum Eisenbacteria; class RBG-16-71-46; order RBG-16-71-46; family RBG-16-71-46; genus DASQFU01. The sequence goes on along the minus strand of DASQFU010000177.1, from coordinate 9,807 downwards.
GCCAATTGATCGAGGAGGCGCGCACGCGTCATCCCGAACCGCTGCGGCTGCGGGAGGCGTACCAGGCCGAGACCGACCGCGCGCTGCGCTTCACGGCCGAGAAGCGATTGGCGCCGATCCCGACCTGGGCCACCCTCGAGCTGATCGACACGCCGGTGTTCGAGCGCTCGACCATCCCGTACGCCGCCTACCTGCCGCCCGCTCCATTCGACTCGGACGAGACCGGATACTTCTACGTGACGCCGGTGGACGCAGGGCGGCGCAAGGAGGATCAGCAGCAACAGCTCCAGGGCCACTTCTACGCCGGCCTGCCGTTGACGACCGTGCACGAGGCTTACCCCGGACACCATCTGCAACTGTGTCACGCGAATCGCGCCGGCTCGCGGCTGCGCAAGCTCGCGAGCAGCGATCTGTTCGCGGAGGGCTGGGCGCTCTACTGCGAAGAGCTAATGGGCGAGCAGGGGTTCTTCCTGGATCCGCTCACGCGCCTCTGCCAGCTCAAAGATCTTCACTTCCGCGCGTGCCGGATCGTTCTCGACGTCGGCCTACACACCGGCACCATGACCTTCATGCAGGCGGTGGATGTCCTGGTCCAGGAGGCGATGGTCGAGCGTGTCAACGCGATCGCGGAGGTCAAGCGCTACACGCTGACGCCGACTCAGCCGATGAGCTACCTGGTCGGCAAGCTCGAGCTGCTCTCGATTCGCGACGAAGCCCGGCGCCGCCTCGGTGCCCGCTTCGACCTGCACGACTTCCATGCGGCTCTGCTCGCGTGCGGCACCTTGCAGCCGGCGCTGGTGCGCGAAGAACTCGGAGAGCGCCTGAGGTGAGCCGGATACCGGCGCTCGTGCTCGTCTCCGTTCTTGCCTGGGCGACCGGCTCGACGCCGGCGGCCCTGGCCGCAACCCTGCCCGATCCGATCGAGGTGACGTTCGCGGCGGCCGACAGCGTTCCGCTCGCGGGCCGCTGGTATCCCGGCGCCGACACGTTGGCGATCGTGGTGGCGCCGCGTGAACGCGGCGGAGAAGCCGCGCGCGCCCGCGCGGTCGAGGCGTTTCGCGGCTGCGGCTACTCGGTGCTGACCTTCGACTATCGGGACATCGACCCGCGCACGGCGTCGCTCCGCGATTCGCTGCGATTCATCGTCTTCGCTTCACGCTGGGTGGACGACATGGTCGGGGCGCTTCGGCTCGCCCGCGAGCGGACCGGGCCACGCGGGCGCGTGTTCGCTTGGGGGCAGATGGTGGGCGGGTCGGTGGCGGTCGCGGCCGCGGCACGGTCGCGCGATTTGTGCGATGCGCTGGTGGTCGAAGGGCTGATGCTCAGCACCGAGGAGCACCTCGCGCGGATCGGCACCGCGGGCCAGCCGCAGATCGTCGATGCGCACCGGCGGCTGGTCCGCGATCGCGACCAACCCGGGTCGGCCGCCAGCCGGGCGCGGGTGCCGATCTACGTGGTGATGGCCGGGCGGGACAGCGTGGTGCCGATCACGACCACGAAGGAAGTCTATCGGGGCCGGCGCGCGCGCACCGAGATCCTGTCGCTCCCCGAGGCCGGCCACGAGGACGCGGCGGATGCGCCGCGTTACTTCGAGACCGTGTGTCGGTGGCTCCGGCGATTTCAGACAGGACCGCGCGAAACCGCGGACTGGCGGCGCTAGCTGCGCGCGGCCTGGGGCGCCTCGGGCCGCGCGTGACCACGGTAGAGTTCCTCGATCCGTTCCGCAAAGCGCTGGACGATCACCCGGCGCTTGACCTTGAGCGTCGGCGTCAGCTCGCCGGATTCCTGTGTCAGCTCGCGATCGAGGATTGCGAATCGCTTGATCTTCTCGAACTGGGCGAGCTCCCCGTTCACGCTTTCGATCTCCCGCTCGTAGAGCGCGATCACCTCGGGGTGGGTGATCAACGACGCGCGATCTTTGGCCGCCCAGCCGCGCTTGCGCGCTTCGGCCTCGAGCAGCGTGAAGTCGGGGACGATCAGACCGACGACGAACGGGCGGCCGTCTCCCAGCAGCACCGCCTCGCTCACCCACGGGTTGGTCTTCAGGCGCGCCTCGATCGGTTGCGGGGCGATCTTCTTTCCACCCGCGGTCACCAAAAGATCCTTCAGGCGATCGGTGATCACGAGATAGCCGTCCGCATCCAGATGGCCGACGTCTCCGGTATGGAACCAGCCGTCACGCAGTGCCTGCCGCGTAGCCGGCTCGTTCTTGAAATAGCCCTGCATGACGTGAGGGCCGCGCGTCAGGATCTCTCCCTGGTCGCCGATCCGGACCTCGACGCCCGGGATCGGCGGCCCGACCGAGCCCGGTTTCTCGCGCTCGGGTGGATTGAGACAGATGACCGGAGACGTCTCGGTCAACCCGTAGCCCTCGTAGATCGGAATGCCGATCGCGAAGAAGAACTCCATGATCGAGGCCGGCAGCGCCGCGCCGCCCGAGATGCAGAAGCGCAAGCGGCCGCCCACGCGCTCGCGAATCTTGGCCGCGACCAGCCGATCGGCGAGGCCGGCCTGCCACGCGGCCAGACCGGAAAGCCGTCGGCGCTCGAAGTGGGCGCGCGCCTTGGCCTGACCCTGGCGAAGCCCCCAATGGAACAGGCGCTGGCGCAACGGCGGCATGCGCTGCGCGCCGTCCAAGACCCGGGCATAGACCTTCTCGTAGAAGCGCGGCACCCCCATCAGGACCGTCGGCCGCACTTCGCGAGCGTTCTCCGCCACCGCCTCCAGATTCTCCGCGTAGGCGATCGTCACGCCGGCGTCGAGCATCGAGTAGAGGCCGCCCATGCGCTCGAAGATGTGGCATAGCGGCAAGAACGACAGGCAGGTGTCGCCGGGCGAAAGCGCCATGACCTGAAGGCACGCGCGCACGTTCGAGACGATGTTGCCGTGCGTGAGCATCGCGCCCTTCGGCTCGCCGGTCGTGCCGGAGGTGTAGATGATGGTCGCGAGATCGGTCGGCGCGACGGAAGCGGCGGAAATCCGGTAGGCGTCGGGTTGGCGGGCGCGCAATCCCGCGCCTCGCTCGAGCAGATTCGCGAATGCGTGCTCGCGCGGGATCGTGGAGGCGCCGTCCATGAACACGATCGCCTTCAGGGCCGGCAAGCCCTCGGCCGCGACACGGATCTTCTCGAGCTGAGCCGGGGTCGAGACGACCGCCAGCTTGGCTTCCGAGTTCTCGAGCAGGAAGCGGACCTGCTGGGCAAGCAGCGTCGGGTAGATCGGCACCGTCACTGCACCCGCCCCGAGCACCGCGAGATCCGCGACCGGCCACTCGTAGCGATTCTCGGAGAGTAAGGCGAGCCGGTCGCCGCGCGCGAGGCCGAGGTCCTGCAACGCCAGCGACAGACTCTCGACGTCGGCCAGGGCGCGTTCGCCCGACAGGGATTCCCACCCGTCCGCTCCCTTGCGCATGAACTGGGCGGGCTTTCGATGCGCCGCCACGGCGTTCAGGAGTATTCCGCACAGCGTCTCGGCAGCCAGCATGACGCTAGCGGTAGCATCCGCGCTGCAGCCGGACAAGCTCAATCTCCCGCCCGAGCTCCCGCACTCGATCTCGCGCTCGTAGCTCCGCGCGCACGCTCCCGCGCGTTGACTTTCATGGGAGTCCCGGGGCACAGTCGCGCGCCGGCGCCTTATGCGCCCGGGTCCACGTTGCCGCGCATCCCAGGATGGAACGCCGCTCACATGGCCCTCGCACCACCCGCTTGGATCCTCGCAGGTCTGCGCACGCCCTTCGCCAAGGCGGGCGGTCTGCTTCGCAAAACACCTGCCTACGAGCTCGGCCGGGTGGTCGTGGCGGAGCTTCTGAGCCGCCACGACGTCGATCCTGGGCGCCTCGATGAAGTCATTCTCGGCAACTGCGCCCAGCCGGCGGAAGCCGCGAACATCGCCCGGGTGACGGCGCTGCGCGCCGGCGTCCCCGAGCCGGTGCCCGCGGTCACCGTGCATCGCAATTGCGCCTCCGGTATGGAGGCGGTCGCGCACGCCGCCGACAAGATCGTCGCAGGGCGCGCGCGGCTCGTGCTCGCCGGCGGGATCGAATCCATGAGCCAGATCCCGCTTCAGTACACCTTCGAGTACGCGGAATGGCTGGGCGGCCTCGCGCGCGCCAAGACCCCGCTGCAAAAGCTCGGTGCGCTGGGTCGCTTTCGCGCGCGCATGCTCCGGCCGCGCATTGCGCTCGCCGAAGGGCTCACCGATCTCGTCTGCGGCCTCAACATGGGAGAAACCGCCGAGGTCCTGAGTCGCGAGTTCCGCATCAGCCGCGAGCAGCAGGACCAGTTCGCGCTCATGAGCCATCAACGCGCTGTCGCGGCACGCCCGCGCTTGCGCGAGGAGATCGTGCCGCTGTTCCCGCCTCCGGATCGCGAGATCGTGCAAGACGACGTCGGCCCGCGCGAGGGGCAGACGCTGGAGGCGCTGGCCAAGCTTAAACCGTACTTCGACCGAAAGAACGGAACCGTGACGGTGGGCAACTCGTGCCAGGTCACGGACGGCGGGGTGGCGTTGCTGGTCGGCGACGAAGAGGCTGCACGGAAGTGGCCGACACCACCGCTCGGCCGGATTCGGTCGTTCGCGTTCGCCGGCCTGGCACCGAGCCGGATGGGTCTCGGTCCGGTGTACGCCAGCGCCAAGGCGCTGGCCGCGGCCGATCTCGCGCTCTCGGACTGCGAGCTGTTCGAGATCAACGAGGCGTTTGCCGCCCAGGTGGTCGCGTGTCTCGAAGCGACTCGCTCGCTGGAGTTCGCGCGCCGGGATCTCGGACGCGACCGCCCGCTCGGCGAGATCCCGATCGAGTTACTGAACGTGAATGGAGGCGCGATCGCGCTCGGTCACCCGGTTGGCGCCAGCGGGGCGCGCCTGTTGCTGACGCTGCTGCACGAGATGCGGCGGCGCGGCCTCAAACGCGGCCTCGCTTCGTTGTGCGTCGGAGGCGGTCAGGGCGCAGCATTCGTTCTGGAGCGCGACTGATGGCGGTCTTCCGGCTCGAGCCTCGAGACGACGGGATCGTGCATCTTGTCATCGATCATCCGGTGCGCAAGGTCAACGTCCTGGACGAAGCGGCGCTTTCCGATCTGGAAACCGCGCTCGGCGAGCTCGAGGCCCAGCCGTCGCTGCCGGGCGTCGTGGTGACGAGCGGCAAGAGCGGGTCGTTCGTGGCCGGCGCCGACATCGAAGCGATCGGCGCGCTCACCGATCGCGCACAGGTGATCGCGCTGATCCGGCGGGCGCATGCAGCATTCAACCGTCTCGCCGCGCTGCCCTTTCCGACCGTCGCGGCAATTGACGGCGTTTGCCTAGGCGGAGGTGCCGAGCTGGTCCTGGCCTGCGACTCGCGGATCGCGAGCCTGGAACCGCGCACCCAGATCGGCTTCCCCGAAGTGCAGCTCGGCATCTTTCCCGGGTTCGGCGGCTCGCAGCGGCTGCCGCGCCTGATCGGGCTTCCCGCCGCGCTGGACTTGATCCTGACCGGCCGCTCGCTGGATGCGCGGCGCGCCGAACGAGTGGGGCTGATCGCACGCGCCGTGCCCGCCGCGTGGCTGCTCGAGCGCGCGCACGAGCACGTCGGCCGCCTCGCCGCGCGGCCGCGAGGCCGGCGCCGCGACGCGTATCGCCCGCGAGGCCTCCCGGCCTGGTTCCTCGGCCGCACGCCGACCGGGCGCTCGATCGTGTTCCGCCAGGCTCGCAAGCAAGTCCTGACCCGCACTGGCACGCACTATCCCGCGCCGCATGCGGCCCTGGACGTGATCCAGCGAACCTACGGGCGCCCGCTGACGCCGGGGCTCGCGATCGAAGCCGAGCGCGTCGCCGACCTTTTGATCGGACCGGTGTGCAAGAACCTGGTGCGTCTGTTCTGGCTTTCGGAGCGGGCCAAGAAGGACTCGCCCGTGAGCGACCCCGGCCTGCAGGCACGCTCCGTTCGCACGCTGTTGCTCGCGGGTGCGGGGGTGATGGGCGGAGGGATCGCGGAGCTCGCGAGCCGCAACGGCATCGAGGTTCGACTGCGGGATCTGAAGCCGGAAGCGATCACGCGGGCGCTGCGCACCGCGGAGAGCCTGATCGACGAGCGCGGCCGCCGGCGCCGCTCGCCGCAGCGCGAGCGCGATGCCCAGCTCGCGCGCATCCTGCCGACCCTCGAGCTCTCGGGCGTCGGCCGCGCCGACTTCGTGATGGAGGCGGTGGTCGAGGATCTCGACGTCAAACGGCGCGTGTTCGCCGAGATCGAAGTGCGGGCGCGCGGCGACGCCGTGCTCGCCACCAACACCTCGTCACTGTCGGTCGATGCGATCGCCGGTGGCCTGGCCAGGCCCGAGCGCCTGTGCGGATTCCATTTCTTCAACCCGGTCCATCGCATGCCGCTGGTCGAGGTCGTGCGGGGCGCCGCCACTTCCGATCAGACCCTGCTGACGGCGGTCGTGCTCGCGCGCCGTCTCGGCAAGACGCCGGTCGTGGTGGCCGACGCGCCCGGGTTTGTCGTGAATCGCATCCTGATGCCGTACTTGCGCGAGGCGCTGGCGTTGCTCGAGGAAGGCTTCGTCATGACCGACATCGACGCCGCGATGCGTCGTTTCGGCATGCCCATGGGACCGTTCGAAGTCGTCGATGAAGTGGGCCTCGACGTGGCGAACAAGGTCGCGGCCGTGCTCGGCAGGGCGTTCCCGGAGCGCGTCGCTCCGGCCCCGGCACTCGAACGGCTGATCGCGGCCGGCCGGTTGGGGCGCAAGAACGGACTCGGTTTCTACCGGCACCAGGGCGGGCGGCACCAACCCGACCCGCGAGTGAGGGTGCTGATCGGCACGACGCGCCAGCGCCGGGCGCCGAGCCTCGAGCTGCTCTCCGAGCGGATGGTGCTCGCGATGATCAACGAGGCGGCGTTGTGTCTCGAGCAGCGCGTGGTCGCCGACGCGGGCCACGTCGATCTGGCGATGGTGTTCGGGGCCGGATTTCCGCCGTTCCGCGGCGGCGTGCTCCGTCACGCGGACACGCTCGGACTTCCCCAGGTCGCCGCGCGGCTCACCGCGCTTCGGGCGGAGAAGGGCGATCGTTTCAAGCCGGCGCCGCTGCTCGTGAGCCTGGCCGAGAGCGGCGGCACCTTCACGGGCCCGGCCGCCAGCGGCTGATCGGCTAGAAACACGATCGCCCGGCTCACAGACCGGGCGATCGTGGGGTCCAGGGCACTCGTCCCTTTCCCCGGTCTCTCGGAAGACCTTGCGACTGGTTTGGAGGTCGCTTGCCACGTGTTCGCATCACGTGACACTTGATTAGACGCCTGAACGCTCCGAGAAGTTGCAAGGTGTAGCCAAGGAACTTGTAAGGGGCGGGTCAACCGCGCCCGCCCCTTGAATCCGGTGCTCCTCGATCGCTGCGTGCTTCAGGCCCCCGCGGGTCTGGGCTTGGGGGGATTGAACGGATCGAGCTGAGGTCCTTCGCCCCGGCGCGCAGCCTGATTTTCTTCGCTTGGCTGGGGCGTGGCTTCGGCTTCGGGCTCAGAGGCGGGAAGCGGCTCGAGCGGCTCGCCGCGCAACAAGCGGTTCATCTGATCCCCATCCAGCACTTCACGCTCGAGCAGCGTGTTGGCCAGCAGGTGCAGCTTGTCGACGTTCTGCTGGAGCAGCCCGAAGGCCCGCTGATAACACTGCTCCGCGATCGCGCGGACTTCCTGATCGATCGAGATCGCCGTCTGTTCGCTGTAGTCCTTGTGGGTCGCGATCTCCCGGCCCAGGAACACCATCTCTTCCTTCTTGCCGAAGGTGAGAGGGCCGAGGTTCTCGCTCATGCCGAGCTCGCACACCATGCGGCGCGCGAGACTCGTCGCGCGTTCGAGATCGTTCGCGGCGCCGGTCGTAAAGTGATTGAAGATCAGTCGCTCGGCGGCACGGCCACCCATCGCCATCGAGATCACACGCAGCAGATCATCCTTCGAGCGCGTGTAACGCTCCTCTGCGGGTATCCACGACGTGATGCCGAGCGCGCGGCCGCGCGGGATGATCGTCACTTTGTCGACCGGATCGGAGCCCGGCATCAGCCAGGCGACTAGCGCGTGGCCGGCTTCGTGATACGCGGTGGTGCGCCGCTCCGCGTCGGTCATCACGAGGCTGCGGCGCTCCATGCCGAGCATGACCTTGTCCTTGGCGTCATAGAAATCGCGCAGCGAGACCTTCTTGTGGTTGCGCCGCGCGGCCAGCAGCGCCGCCTCGTTGACGAGATTGGCGATGTCGGCGCCCGCCATGCCCGGCGTCGCGCGCGCGAGCAGCTTGAGGTCGACGTCGTCGGAGAGCGGGATGTTGCGCGTGTGGACCTTGAGAATGCCCTCGCGCCCGCGGATGTCCGGCCAGTCCACGACGATCTGGCGATCGAATCGCCCCGGCCGCATCAGCGCGGGATCCAGCACGTCCGGACGGTTGGTGGCGGCGATCATGATCACGCCTTCGTTGGAATCGAACCCGTCCATCTCGACCAGCAACTGATTCAGCGTCTGCTCGCGCTCGTCGTGTCCACCACCGAGCCCGGCACCGCGGTGTCGACCGACAGCGTCAATTTCGTCGATAAATATTATGCAGTTGTGAACTATCAAGTTATTAGCAACAAAGCAGTGGTGTTGATCGAGACACAAATCATACACGGGTTCATTCGAAGGCAACCGTTCGATACTCTCGATGCGAGACCAGTGAATCGCCGAGTTCGCAAGGTCACGGAGTGTTTCAAAGGCTATTGAAGAGCTGGTACCCGTGGGATTCCATGTTTCCATCTCGTCGACGACGGCCTGCAAGCTGGTTCGCGATGGCGTAACGAGGCCGCGCTCATACGCGCTCACTTGGTTTCCACGCGTGAAGGATCGCTGACCCATGCCGATAGATTGACGCGCTTCTCGCAGCACGGCCCCCACGGCCACGCCGTCATGCCGGGACGATGAGGTCGTGCGTTGCCTGACCCAATCCCAGATAGCGTCAAGTTTCGGCAGTTTTTCGGGATGCTCGGTGCCAACGGCTGAGACGAAACGGCGGAGATTTTCGAGTCCCGTGATCACGACATTGCCGTCGCGTCCGTTGCGGGCTCCGGGCGACATGCTCGTGACCACGCCAATTCGAAGCAGAGCATCGCGCACGAGACGATTCCTACTTGGATCCCAGGCAGAGATTACCAGCTGAGGAGCGTTCGCATCGACTCGGACGCAGCCATCACCGTCAAACATCCCTCTGAGCCATGACGCGATGATGCTCGCGGGCATCTCAAGGATGCGCGACTGAACATTGCGAAGTGCCATGCAAAGCAATCGGTTGTTGATAAAAGTCGTATAGCAATCTTTGAGGGACTTCGGCTGAGTGCCCTGCGGAAGCATGAGATCGAATCGCTTCGCATTGAGATGGCGGTGCGTGACGTAGTCGAAATGAGTTCGGATGATCTCCGACAGTCGGTCGTGCAAGGCAAGGTTTGTATTGACGAACGCAATACTGCGACCGCCGGGCTTTCCATAATAGCCATCGGACGAAATCAATCCGCAGAGATAGCCGATGTCTTCATCGAGATAGAGAGGCACTCGCCTGAGTTCAGAGGAGCGGAACCCACCTCCTAGAGTCGCAAGGGACTCAATGCGTGGATGAGTTGCGTTGATGTCCGGCAGAACGTCAGCTAGGCGCAAGCGGCGCTGGCCGGACCGGTCCCCCTGGAGTCGCACGATGGTGTCGTTGGGAGAGAGAAAATCGCAAAAGAGCGGAGACATGGGATGAGTGCCAACCCAGCGTGGAGCCGCGATCGAGTCATTTGTAGTGAGGGCATCTGCTCGGACCCATTCGAGCGTGCCGCCTC
>DASQFU010000176.1:0-1942 GCA_035632955.1 Candidatus Limnocylindria bacterium | reverse complement strand
ATGGCGTCATTCACTCACGAGTCAATCAATGTGTGCGTCTAAGGTGACGAGGATGCAGCCGGGTGCCACGCCTGGGCATGACCAGCCTGCGTCGGCGAGTACCCATCCGTGAAATAGCGGTCGTAGAAGTCCGGGTCGATGTGGTGGCACTGCATCCACACGCCGGCCGAATCGATCGCGTGGCAGTGCGCGGGAAAGCGCCCGTAGGTCTTCCAGATGTACCGGCAAATCGCGCGGACGACTTCCACGACCTCAGGCTCCACGTGCGGCGCCTCGCGCGCGAACGCAGCGGCAACCTCCGGCTTCATGCCGGGCGCCGCGGTCGCCCCATCACGGTACATCCCGGCCGGCCCGTACTTCTCCGCCAGGATCGCGTCGATAGCCGCGTCGGTATCCTTGAAGTACGGCGGCGCATAGGACTGCAGCAGGCCGTCGAGCCCGACTGGATTCGCGACGGCAGCCGGGTATGGACGCGGCAGGGGGATGGCCTTGGGCCTTTCGAAACGGAATCCAAGGCCGGGGCCGATGTCAGGATATCCCCCGAGCAGGATCGTCGGCGCAGACGCCGCGTGAATCCACCCGCCGAGTCCCATTCCCTGCGCCACGAGCGCGAGATTCTGGAGAAGCAGCAACGACTCGTACTCGGTTCTCCCCTTCGCGTACATGACGATAGGCGATATTAGTTTTCCACCCGTCTATCGACGGACCCACGTGGCATGAAACGGGGTACCGTGTCGCACGGCACGGGCCCCGAGGTCGGCCCCGCATTGGTGCAGCAAGCCCGAATATTAGTGTGACCCGGAGTCCCACGAGCACCCCGTATTGCGACGCCGGCGTGTCGCCGGAGAGCGCACCTTTGAGATTCTACATCCGGGGACTCCACGCCTGTGCCGTTCAGAAAGGGAGGCGGCTGATGGAGGTACTGTATCCCCGCTGTGCCGGGTTGGATGTCCATTCCAAGACGGTCGTCGCCTGTGTGCGCGTCGCAGCCGGCGCGACCGTGACGTACGAACACCGCACGGTGTCGACGACCACCCGGGGGCTCCTGGAACTCGCCGACTGGCTCACGGCGCAGGCCGTCACCCATGTCGCGATGGAGGCGACCGGCGTGTACTGGAAGCCGGTCTGGCACGTGCTGGAGGGCCACGCCACGCTGGTCCTGGCCAACGCGATGCATATCCGGAACATTCCGGGGCGCAAAAGTGACAAGAACGATGCGACATGGATCAGTGACCTGCTGGCGCTGGGGCTGATTCGGAGCAGCTTCGTCCCGCCGGCGCCCATCCAAGACCTGCGCGACCTCACCCGGACGCGCAAGCCGCTGGTGCGCGAGACCACGCGTCACACGCAGCGCATTCAGAAGACCCTCGAGGACGCCCATGTGAAGCTGACGGAAGTGATCAGCGACATCCTGGGCACGAGTGGGCGGGCGATCCTCACGGCCCTCGTGGCCGGCGAGACCGATCCCGAGCGGCTGGCCGACCTGACGTCGGGGCGGCTGAAGGCCACGCGCACGGAGTTGGTCGAAGCGCTGCACGGACGGGTGACTGCCCACCATCGGTTCATCCTCAACCTGCACCTGACGCAAATCGCGGCGCTCGACACGGCCGTCGCCGACATCGAGGCGCGGATTCGCGAGGCGCTCGTCCCGTTTCGCCCCGCCGTCAGCCTGCTCACGACGATGCCGGGTGTCAGTGAGACCGCCGCTGCCGTGATCGTGGCCGAGATCGGCACCGACATGTCGATGTTCCCGAGCGCCGGCCATCTCCTGTCGTGGGCGGGGTTGTGCCCGCGCTTGGACGAAAGCGCCGGCAAGCGCCGATCCACGCGCACCCGCCCGGGCGCCCCGTGGCTGAAGACCATGATGGTGCAAATCGCGTGGCCGGCCGCGCGTAAGAAGCAGAGCTACTTCCGCGCCCAATTCCTTCGGCTCAAGAGCCGG
>DASQFU010000175.1:0-3427 GCA_035632955.1 Candidatus Limnocylindria bacterium | reverse complement strand
GTACCTCCGCGGGTGGCTGAATTTCTTTGGGTCCAGCTGCACTGACGCCGTGGTGCGCACACTCCACACCCTCGACGCGCATATCAGGCGGCGCCTGCGCGCCCTGCTGCTGCGGCAGTGGAAGCGCAGGCGCTTCATCGTACGTCGTCTTATCCGGATGGGGGCGCGGGCCAGCACCGCGTGGCGGGTCGTCTACGAGGGTCGCAAATCCTTGTGGGCGCTCAGCCACTGCGGCCCGGTGGACAACGCTCTCGATAAGCGGTACTTCGCGGAACAGGGGCTCTTCTCTCTTGAGCACCAGTACCGCGACATGCACCGTGTCGTCGCTCCAGTGCAGTTGATACTCGCGCTGGAATAGCTGCGGGCAGCGATGCCGGCGTCGGAATAGGCGGATTGAGTTCCGCCGACCCCGACGTCCCGAAGAGCCGGATGTGAGGCCCACAAGTCCGGTTCTGTGAGAGCTGGGGGAGGGCAACCTCCTCCGGCTACTCGACACGCGTGCCAACGCTCCCGCATAGTGAGTTGTCGGAGCGCTCGGCCGAGCTGTTACGCGCGCAGCCGGCAATGTAGATCTTGACCCTGTGCTCGCCGGCGTCAAGGCGCGGGCGACATAGTGCCTCCTCAGGCTACACCTCAGAAAGTCCAGGAAATCGGAGCGTGCGATCGTCGTGAGGTCGTTTTACCCGGCGCTCGCTCAGCGCGTGCAGCGTCTCGCGGAGCTGCGGCGAGTCGAGGACCGCAGGATCGACCCACCACATACTGCCCGGGACGGCTTGCGTGCCGGGAATGACGCCGCGTTTGAGGAGCAGGCCGGCGTACGCGGGACTGATACCGAGGTGCGTGGCCGCGCCCTTCGCCGTGAGCCAGGTGGGCTGTGTCGGATCACACGCCGGCAGGTCGAGCCGGCTGCGCAGCTCGCGCACACGCATGCGGGTCCAGTGATTGCCGGTGCCGGTTTTCCAGCCGAGCAGATTGAGCTGCATCGCAATGGCGTCATCGTTCCAGCGCCCGGCCATGCGTCGGACCAGCGCGATCGCCTCGGCATCGGTACACCGCTTCGTCCGACCGCTCCAGGGCCTCGCGACGCGCAGCTCCGTGTGACGACCGCCCTGCCAATGCATCACGAGCAGAATCTCGCGGGACGCATCATCGATGTCCACGATGATCTCGTGGATCAGGATGCGGACGATGCGTTGTTTCAGCCGCATGTCCGTCGTCGGGTCGTGCCACACGGCCGGCAGATCCTGGGCGAGCGCATGGAGCGCGTGCTCATCGATCTGGTGCTGCGGAATCGGGCGTGCATCGAAGGCCGTCAGGCGACCTTCCACATCACGCACGTGTTCAAGCGCCGCGTTCCAGCGCGCTTCGAGTTCCGCGGCGACCAGGCGCATGTCGGGATCGACCCGTTCGTATCGACGGCCAGCCAGCTGGGCGTCGTAGCGCGCGTGTTCGACTTCGAGGCGGAGCGCCTCTCGCTCCTGGCGATGCCGCTCGTCGGCACGCCGCGCGGCTTCGATGGCGGCGTCGATGGTCTGGGGTTCGATCGCCTGCAGCAATTGGGCGCTGACGGCCGCTTCGACGACGTGGCCCGCGCACGACACACACGGCGCGCTGCCCGTCTGGTGATGGCGCCGCAGACAACGAAATTCCGGACTCTTGCTCTCGCGGCCGCTGTAGGTAATTTGGAGCGTGTGGCCGCAGCGCCGGCAGCGCAGGAGTCCCGCCAAAAGGCTCCGGCCCCCGCGTGCCGACTTGCGGGCGCCCGGCTTCATATACGCGTTGGATTCGATCATCGTCAGATGCCGCAGATAGCTCGGCCAATCAAGGTACCCCGGATGATGGTCCGGAATCACGACCGGCCACTGATCGACCGCGAGGGCGTGACCGGAGGTCCGGCGGATCCGACCGTCGACAATCGTCGTGCGACTCGCGCTGCGGCCGTAGACGTACGCACCCGCGAGGAACGGATTCGTGACGATGGCGTGCACGCGCGTGTACATCGGGGACGCCCACTCGGTGTACCGTCCGGCCTTGCCCCCACGCGTGACCGGGACCGAGATGCGCTCCCGGCGGAGCCACAGCAGCACTTGGCGCGTGCTCCCGAGCTCGTCGAATTTCTGCAGCACGAGACGAATCGCCTGCTGCACGCGCGCATCCGGATCGAGCTCAATGGCGCCGGTCGGCCCATACACCAGACCGACCGGCAAATGCATCCACAGCTCGCCGCGCTGAGCCTTGGTGCGCTGGGCTTCGAGCGCGCGCTGCCGGAGCGTCGCCATCTCGAAGTCGCTCATGATGCCCTTGAGCCCCAGGAGCAAGCGATCGTTCACCAGCCGCGGGTCATAGATGCCATCGTGATCGATCAGCACGACGTTCGTGATCGCCCCGAGCTCCACCAGTTGCGACCAGTCGCGATCATTTCGGGCGAGCCGCGACGCCTCGAGCGCCAGCACGGCGCCGGCCGTCCCCGCGCAGACGGTGGTGAGCAGCCGCTGAAAGCCGGGCCGCTCGGCGAATCCGCTGCCGGAGATGCCCAGATCGTCGTCGATCGTCTCGACGCGATGGAAGCCCAATTCACGGGCCACATCGACGAGGCCATACTGGCGGCGCCGACTCTCCGTGTGATCGCGGACTTGGCCGGGCGTCGATTGACGCACGTACACGAGCGCCGTCCGTTCCAGATGGTCAGCGGTGATCTTCGCGCGCATCGTCCCCCTCCTCATCGTGGTCGGCATCCCCCGCGCTGGCGAGCAGCAGATCGGCCAACGCCTTGACCAAGTCCTGCGCGATCGGGGCCGGCAACACGACCGCTGGTACCTCGGGCTCGAACGGGATCGGCATTTGTCTCGGTGGTCGACGTCGCATCGGGCTCCTCCTGAGAAGGTTGGGTGATGCGATCGTGCGCCGAGCGGGTGGCGGCCACCAACGACGCGAGCTCGAGGAGGCCTTCGACAGCAACGAGGACCGGACCAACCGAGAGTGCGGCACACGCCACGCGATCGGTCATCCAGACCGGGATCGCGGCCGTGCGCTCATCGGGCTCGCAGAGCCAGACCTCGCGGCCATGTCGCACGCTGCGCTGCACGAGAATCGTCTGGCCGTGCAGCGGATGCCAGGGATAGTGAACGGTTACGTGCTCAGTGTGGTGGGTGGAATGTGACTGGCGCGAAGGGTTCGCTCGCTAAATTTAGACTCGCCGCTTGCGCGCCCTTGACCCGCCCGGCGCGCTCCCGCGTACGGCATTTATCGGAACGGCACGCTGCTGGCTAAATGGTCATGTTTGTGGCGTCTGCCGCGCTTTACGCTCGAGATGGAAATAGGTCATGAACGTGTAGTGCCACGCACTATCTACAAACATTGCCACTGTCGACCGTGCGTCGCCTGGCATCGCTCCGGCTGTCCATGAGGACCGTTCAATTGTCTCGGC
>DASQFU010000174.1:0-2940 GCA_035632955.1 Candidatus Limnocylindria bacterium | reverse complement strand
GCTGGTGGTGCGTCTCGAGCCACTTGCAGTAGATGCGTGAGTACCGGACTGCGGTCTCGTGGTCGCCGGCGAGGGTCGCAATCTCGGCAAGGCAGTACTCGCTGCCGTAGTCGCCGGTAAGCTCGCGTAGACGATCGCTCGCGTCGAGCGCGACTGGCCACGCTTCGGAGTGGCGGTCGAGCATCGCCAGCAGCCGGGCGCGGTTGAGCAGACGACCAGGATTGGAGCCTCCCGGGAGGCGCCGGTCGAACTCCGACAGCAGCTCGTCCGCAGGTTCAGGACCCAAAAGGTATGCGCTGCCCAGCTTGCGCACCAGCTCCTGAAGAGGCTCCGGACTGAGCCCGCCCGCCGCTCCGCTTCGCGGGCTCTTCAGTTGCCGGGCCGCGAGCCGCGCATGGTTAACCGCCTGCTCCAGGCTTTCGCCTCTCTCTTTCCAACGACCACGGTGGTTCGCGACCTCGCTGATCGAGTTCCAGACGTGAACGAGGCCTGCGTGGTCGCCAGCCTGCTCGAGCAGCGGGAGAGCGGCACGCGCCAGCACGTCGACGGCGTCGATTGCCTCCACAGCGACCTCGAAGCGGTGCCGAGCGCACACGGCTCGGGCGAGCGCTTCGCCCGCAGAGTCGCCGGCAGCCGCCGCCCGCTCGGCCGCGCGCTCGGCGATCGCGGCAGCCTGCTGGGGCTCGGCTCTGATGGCCTCGGCGAGGTCGACCTCGAGATGGACGTCGAGCCGAAGCGGGCGGGTGAGCGCGAGCGAACGCTCGAGCAACGACGCCGCAGCGCGGTCGTCACTACGCCCGAGGGCGCGCCGGCCGGCGGTGGCGAGCCGCTGCGCCGCACGCTCCGCAAGGACAGCGTCTGGCAGCCTGAGCTCCGCCTTATAGCGGGCGGCCCGTTCAAGGTGGTGGCCGAGGATCTCGTCCCGCTCGACCAGATCCGGTGCTTGTTCTTCGAGCCAGTCGGCGAAGCGCTCGTGCAGGTCGGCGCGCATAGCTTTGGGCAGGGCGTCGTAGGCGGCGTCGCGGATCAGCTCATGGCGGAAGCGGTACGCCTCGTCCCGCGCGAACTGCCGCGTATCGGGGCGGATGAGCTGCTTGCGCACGAGGGCGACCAACTGTGGCGTCTGCGGTTCGCCGTCTCCGAGCGCCTGCACGGCGCTCTGGTGGAAGACGCGGCCCTCGACCGCGCCACGCTCGAGCACCGCCCGCTCGGCCGGGTCGAGTTGGTCGAGACGGGCTGCTAGAAGCGCCTGGATCGTCGGCGGCACGCTGATCTCGCCGTCACCCGATGCCCGTACGAGCGCGAGCATCTCTTCCAGGAAGAGCGGGTTTCCCTCGGCGGCGGCGGCGATCCGGTCACGCAGACCGGGCTCGACGCCGCCGAGCTCGTCCAGCAGCCGTTCGGTTTCAGTGGCGTCGAGCGGCTCGAGCAGCACGGTAGTCGAGTTCCACTCACCGCCGCCCCAGGCAGGCCGCTTCTCGAGTAGCTCAGGGCGGGCCATGCAAAGCACGAAGATGGGCGCGTCGCGGGAGAGGTCGGCGAGGTGCTCGACCAGATCGAGCAGCGTCTGCTCGGACCAGTGCAGGTCATCGAGCAGGCAGACGAGTGGACGCTTCTCTGCCTCCTGCTCGAGCAGCTTGCGGAAGCCCCAGGCGATCTCGTCGGCCGACGTTGCTGAGTCCGTCTCGCCGAGCAGCGACCGAAGGGGCACAGCCGCATCGCCTTCCGGCAGCGTATTGAGCTGCTTGACGATCTCGACCACTGGCCAGTAGGTGATCCCTTCGCCGTAAGACAGGCAGCGGCCCCGCACGATCCGTGCCTCGATGCTTGCGAGGAACTCCGCCGCCAGCCGCGACTTCCCCACACCCGCCGCGCCGAGCACAGTGAAGAGCTGGCAGGAGCGGTCCAGCACCGACTGTGCGAAGGCGCCTCGGAGCCGCTTCAGCTCGTTCTCGCGGCCGACCAACGGCGTCGCGAAGCGCCGGGCGGGCTCGCCGTGCGCCGAGATCAGCCTGAACGCCGGAACCGGCTCCGCCTTCCCCTTCAGCTTCAGCGGCTCCACCGGCTCCACAGCAACCGCGCCGCGCGCCAACGCAAGCGTCGCGGCGCCTATCAGCACTTCGCCGGGCGCGGCGGCCTGTTCCAAGCGGGCGGCAACGTTGACCGCGTCGCCGGTGGCGAGTCGCTCGGCGGTGCCGGCGACGACCTCGCCGGTGGTGAGGCCGATCCGACCGTTCATCCCCAGGTCGAGAAAGGCGTCGCGCATCTCGACCGCCGCGCGGCAAGCGCGGATGCCATCGTCTTCGTGCAGCACCGGCACGCCGAAAATCGCCATTACCGCATCGCCGATGAACTTCTCCACGGTGCCGCCGTGTGACTCGACGATCCCTTTCATCCGCTCGAAGTACCGCGCCAGCAGCGCCCGCAGAGCCTCCGGATCCATCGACTCGCCCAGTGCGGTCGAGCCGGTCACGTCGCAGAACAGCACCGTCACCGTCTTTCGCTGCTCGCGCGCCGGCGCCGCAGTCGCGAACGGCGCCGCGCAATAAGGGCAGAAGCGGAACTCGCCCTCGCTCTCCCGGCCACAGCTCGCACAGACCTGCATGAGATCCGACGCTAGACCATTCGTCGCCGATTCGGAAGCCGCGGCAAACTCGGCCTGGCGCCCCGAACAGCCGGTCGCCAGAAGCGCCGCCTGTCCTAAGGCCCGGAGCGGAGATTGGAGGACTGTGCAGCGTCTACGGATGTCGGTCGCCCGAAAGAGGCGACGATCTCGGATGCGATCGGCGGCGGGCGGACGTCCCTGATCACCCGGCTCAAGATGCGCCGCCCAACAACGACGCCTGAAGGCGCCAGCTCGGAGCGCGGCTCTCGAAGGGAACACTGAGGGAACATCGGCGCGGGCACGGGCGTCCACGCGCGGTCACTCGTTCTTTGGGG
>DASQFU010000173.1:0-9073 GCA_035632955.1 Candidatus Limnocylindria bacterium | reverse complement strand
GGAAAACGCGATCGTCTCGCGCTTGTGGTTGGCGCTGTTGTGGCGGATCAAGAGGTCTAGCAAGTTGACGGGAAACAGCGGATTGGAGGTCGTGCGCCGCAGGATCCCCGGGGTGACGTCGTGCTCGACCGTGAGAGTCTTGACCTGGCGGAATGCGCGCGGGTAGGCCGGGTGGTCGTCGGAGTGGAGCCGGACTCGGCCCGGGGGCAGCGTGATCTGCAGCAATTGGACGACTTCGTTCTCGATCGACTTGGGGTCGGGCCGACCTAGCTCCTGCTCGAGCTCGACCCGGCGATCCTTCTGCTCCGCAGTCATGCGGCCTTTACGCCGCAGAGGGGAGTCAGTGAAGCCGTAGAAGAAGTGCGAGTCCTTCCCCACCAGGAGATGGAAGTGACAGGGGAAGTACTGGCTCCACTCGAAGCTCTCGAAGCCATCGAGAACCACCGGCTCCTTGGGCTCTTCCGGCTGATGAAGCCGCTGGAACAACAGGCAGTGGCGGCCAAGCCGAGAGGCGAGCCGCAGGAGCGAGGTCGGGGCGGCCTTGAGCTCGCGGGCGATCTGGCGGAAACCCGAGCACGCGAGCAGCCGGTGGAAGACCGGTGCTAGGCGTTCGGGATGGCGCAGCCAGTAGGTGGTGGAGAAGGTCTGCGTGCTGAACGACCGGCGACAGTGGATACAGAGGTAACGCTGGATGCAACGAGGTTCACAGCGGCGGGTGTAGAAGCCGATCCGCTTGTAGCGCCAGCCAGCCGGGGAAGTGTGGAAGGGACAAGAGGATCGCGGGCAGAACGGTGGTACGAACGCATGGTCCATGCACGGGAGTCGTGCATGGACCATGCGAGACACATTCGTGCGAGCACAACTACTGGAGCAGAACAATCCTCCGCTCGAGCACTTCGCGCCCGACGCTCACCTGCACGAAATAGACTCCGGACGACGAGCGCGCGCCGTTCTCGGCGCGCCCGTCCCACCGGAGCGTGGCGTGGCCGGCGGCCAGCGTCGTTCCGTTCGGAACCAAGTGACGTACCCGGCGGCCGTGAACGTCGCGGACCACGGCCGACACCCGAGCCGGCGCGGGCAGCGTCAAGAGAACGGACGCGGCGCCGCGCGACGGGTTAGGCTGCGCCGGGCCGAGCGAGACGAAGCGCGGTGAGCCGTCGCCGACCGCGACCGTTCCCTTTGGAACCGCCACGATCTCGAAGTCGTCGACTCCCGCCTCGATCAGCGAGCCGGCCCCGGCATCCTCGGCGACGAACCGGAAGCGCACGTCGTTCGGTGTGCCGAACAAGGTGAGCAGCTTCACATTCACCAGCGTCCACAGGTTGTTGCCGAGCGTGGTCGTCTCCACGTTGGTCCAGCTCGAGCCGCCGTCGTTCGACACGTCCACGCGCCACACGTCTTCGCCGGGGGCGCCGCCGAGGTGGTTCGAGTACCAGCGACGATAGCGCGCCGTGCACTCGTCGTACGGCCCGCCCGCGCCGAGCGCGAACACCGGGGACAGCAACGTGGTCGCGCCCCCGTCGACGTCCGCCGCGCCCGCGGCGCCGCCGACAGCGCCGTTCTGCGTCACGAAGCAGGTGGTGCCGGGCGGGATCGTGAAGTCGGCTCCGGGCGCCGCGATGGTCTCGATCGGGACCACGCGCTCCCAGACGCCCGTGGTCGCGGCATCGCCGGGGGCGCCGACGGTCCATGACCCGGCGCTCTCGAACGGCTCGAACACGGTCACGATCTCGAACGGATGGAACGCGCCGGTCAGCGCGGGGGAGAACGCCGAGTCGCCGACCGTGCTCGCGCCGCTGATGCGGTACTCGATGGTCGAGCCGACGGGCTGAGCGGGAATGTTGGCCGTGTACTCGTCGGGGTTGACCGTCGGCGTCATCGTCAACGTGGTGAGGCCGCCGCCATCGACCCGGTAGTTGAGCCGCATGGAGCTCGGATCGGGGGTCGCGGTTCCGGCGGTGAGCCGCGCGGTGATTGGATAGGGGTTCGTGACGTCGATCGTGTTCCACGGTCGCTGATGGAGCAGGAACACGGGCGCCTCGGTGCGAGCCGAGAACGTGTACGAGGCAGCCGCTCCCGAGGTCGACGCGTTGCCGATCACGAGCGCCGCCGAGCGTAGATTCGCCCACTCGACCGTCGACAGCAGCAACGTTCCCGCTCCTCCCGTCAACGGCATCGGCACGCGCGTCACGGCTCCCGAGAGATCGTGCAGGAGGATCGATACGCTCCACGCGATTCCGCCCGCGCCCGTGAACGTGAACTCGGGGTGCCCCGCGAGCGTTCCTTCGGCGTTCGAGATCAGCTGCGTGTTGGCCGCGAGATGGTTGACGGTGCCGCCGGTGGTCGCGATCGGCAGGGTCGTGTGGGTGGAGGTCACCGGCGTCGTCGGATACGTGGCCGCCTCGCCGTAGCCGTATCCGGTGCTCGCACGTAGGCCGCACGCGATGTTCCACGCCACGTACTCGCCCCACGCGTCGAGGAACGTCGACCCGGAGCTCACGAGGTTCTGGGCGTAGGTCGTGAGCACGGCTTCACCGGGATTGGCCTGGCGGCGCAGCCAGAAGTTGCGCATGTGCGTGTTGCCGAGCAGCTCGGTCTGGTAGTGCTGCCAGTTGCAGTCCTCGTACAAGCCCGTGCCGCCGGAATCGAGACCCGTCTGCGGCTCCGTGAACGGAGAACCCGGGCCTTCGACGTACGTGTAGTAGTCGTTGATGACGTCGTAGACGATGTCCTCGACCCAGGTGGCGTCGAGCTCCACCCAGCCGCCTTCGGCCCACAGCGTGTACATGCGTTGAATCGCGTGCTTGAGCTCGTGGGCGACGGTGACGCGCAGCGCGCCAATCTGGTCGCCCTCGGGGTCCTCGTTGGGCGGGAAGCCGAGATAGCTCGGATGGAGCACGATCCGGGTGCGCTGCCCGGAGACCACGCTCGTGTAGCCGTACGATCCTTGCGCCTGGAACTGGATCAGGTACTTGTTGTTGGGGCCGCCCGCAAGCTGCGGCGCCAGGTAGCCGAGATTGTCGACCTCGACCGTCCACGACAGCTCGCACGAGGTCGCGGTCCACTCGACGAAGTCGGGAATACCGTTGGCCGGATTCACGTCGGCGAGCGGAACCGCATTCCCGCCGGTCGTGTTGTACTCGATGTAGAAGTGCGTGGTCTCGTGAACCAGCAGCACATGCGTCTCGTCTGGCGCGGGAGCGTCGACGTAGCGGTGATAGAGCGCGCGGGTCTCGGCGTCGAAGGACTCGAGGTTGGCGCCGATCTCCGCGAGCACCGCGGTGCCGCACTTCGCGGGACGGTCGCCCTCGGCATTGAGCTCGGGAGACATCCGGGGTCGGTCGAAGAGATAGAAGAGCTTCTGGCGCGCAGCCTCGCTGGTGCCGATCTCCCCGCGAACGACGGCGGCGTCGATCCTGCGGATGCTCGGACCAGCGTTCCATTCCAGATCGTGATGCGATCGGACGTGCACGCCGGTGGCCGCCTGGAGGGAAGCCGGAAGCAGGAGGGCGATGCCGATGGCCAACCAGGGGGCAGCGTGCGGCCGTCTCATGGGAACACCTCAGAATGGGTTGCCGAGAATGAATGGGGCGAGCGAAACGCCACGACAATACCAGACCGCACGCCGCTATTCGATCGGGTTTCCCGGGTTTTCGGCGTCGATCACGGTCGTCTCCGGGTACATGTCCACGAACGTGTCGGCCACCGATTCCTCTCCGAAGCGGGCTGTCGTGTCGGGGACGTAGTAGAGCGAGTCGAGGGCTTCGTCGTAATAGAACGTGTCGGCTGCGGCGCTGCACGGAACGGTCGGGGCGGTCCCCGGCAGGAACGGGACGCGCATGGAGGGGCAGCCGCCGCCCTCCTCGGCGAGAAACCCCGTCCAGGGATCGATGTCGCGAAAGTCGAGACCCGTGTCGCTGAGGAAGCGGGTGCCAGGGAAGTCGCCGGTCATCCGGGACATGATGCGCGCCCATACGGGCAGCGCCGTGTGCGCGGCTTCACGGCCGATGCTGCGAGGCTTGTCGTAGCCGAGCCAGACGCCGGAGATCAGATGCGGCGTGAAACCCACGAACCACGCGTCATAGTAGTTGTCGGTCGTCCCCGTCTTGCCCGCGACCGGACGATCGAAGCCGTACGTGACGCGCAACGGGACGGCAACGCCGAACTGGACCACGTTCTGGAGCAGGCCGGTCATGAGTGCCGCGATGCCGGCGGAAATCACTTCCTCGCCCCGCTGCGACGGAGCGATCAGGACTCGGCCGCGGCTGTCCACGACCGAGCGCAGCGGCGAAGGCGCGCGCCGGATCCCCCCGTCCGCGAACACGGCGAACGCGCTCGTGAGCTGGAGAGGAGTAACCTCGTTGGTCCCGAGCCCGATGCTCATCACTGGTTTGAGGCGGCCGAGACCGAACCGCTCCGCGAATCGCGCGACCGTGGCGGGTCCGATCGCTTCCACGACGTTGGCCGTCGCCAGGTTCAGCGAGCGCGTCAGGGCGATCGCGAGCGTCGCCGTCGGATGGTAGCTGTCACCGAAGTTGCGCGGACGCCAAGCCCATTTCCCCCGCCCGAACGTGCGCGGCTCGTCCGGCACAGTCGTCGCCGGCGTGAAGCCGCCCCGGCCTCCTTCCGCGAACGTGGCCGCGTAGACGATCGGCTTGATCGCCGAGCCGGTCTGGCGCCGGGCCTGCGTGGCGCGGTTGAAGTCTCCCGCTTCCAGCGCCCGGCCGCCGACCAGCGCCCGCACCGCTCCGGTGCCGAGCTGCAGCGCGACGAACGCGCCTTCGAGCGGCGGGCCGCGCCGTCCGCCCTCGAGCCGCTCGATCCCCGCCCGCAACTCCTGCTCGGCGGCGATCTGATGCGCGAGATCCATGGTCGTGAACACCATGAGCCCCCAGGCATCGCTGGCCTCCCGCGCGAGATCGCCTTCGAGCGTCTGCCGCACGTAGCCCGTGTACGAAGGAAAGCGCTCGATTGGCGACCGGCCCCGCCGGAGGCCGAGAGGCAGTGCTTTGAATCGCGTTGCCTCGCCCGCATCGAGCTTGCGGACGGCGACAAGATCGTCGAGGACCCGGTTGCGGCTCTCGAGCGCACGGGAGGGGTGTTCGAACGGGGCGATCGCGTTCGGCGCCCGAATGATCCCTGCCAGCAGGGCGGCCTGCTCGATCCGCAGCGATTCGACCGGCGTCTCAAAGTGCCATCGTGCCGCTTCAGCGATCCCTCCGATTCCACCGCCCTCGGCTTGTCCCCAATAGACCATGTTGAGATACATCTCGAGGATCCGCTGCTTGTCGAGCAGCATCTCGATGCCGAGCGCGAGCGGAAGCTCCGCGAGTTTCCGCGCCCAGGTCCGGCGATTGCCGAGAAACAACCCGCGCGCGAGCTGCTGGGTGATGGTGCTGCCGCCTTCGCGGATCTCGCCGGAGCGGAGATTGGCGCGCAACGCGCGCAGCGTTGCGCGCACGTCGAAGCCGAGATGGTCGAAGAAGCGCCGGTCTTCGGCGGCGACCACGGCGTCCTGCACGACCTGGGGCACCCGATCGAGCGTCACGTAGCTGCGCCGGATGCGATCCTCGTCGAGCAGCATCGAGATCAGCTCCGGCTCGATGCGGGGCGGATGCTCGACATCCGGCGCACGCGCGCCCGGCAAGCCGCCCAGGCGATCGACCTGAACCACGAAACCTTCGCGGACGACTAGGCGCACCCGCTCGGGTCCGCCGTTTCCGTTCGGGTCGAGTGCGTCGAGGAATCCACGCAGGTAGATCTCGAGGCCGCCGGCGGTGACGGCATAGGTGCCCGGCCGCTGCAGAGGCGCGACGTTGGGCCTGTATTTGCGCGCAACGAGCTGCGCGACGAGATAGCTTTGCGGCAACACGTGGCCGGGACTCAGCTCGACGCCGTCCGAGTAGACACGGGAGGGAAAACGCCATGAAGGGCCCGCGGCGTGACGATCGATCAGCGCGTTCATACGCACGGACAGGGCCGCGAGCAGCGCAGCGACCGGGAGCATCGCGAGCAGGCCGAGCCACACGAGGCGCCGTCTCGGCGATCGCGCGGTCGGCCCGACGTTTTTCGTGGCCTGCGTCTGGTCTACCATGGCTCCATGAGCGAGTGTAAGGGATGAGCGTCGCCCCCCGCCTAGTCGCGTTGGCGACGGCGGTTCCCCCCGAGGTCGTTCGGCAGGAGGACGCGCGGACGTTGATCGCCCATCTGTTCGCCGACGCCATCGGGCCCGACATGCGGCTGATCGAGGTGTTCGATCATGCCGAGATCTCGACCCGGCACGTGTGCATGCCGCTCGAATGGTTCGCCTCCGATCATGACTTCGCCGAGAAGAACGGTCTCTATCTCGAACACGCGGTGCGCCTCGCGGCGGAAGCGACACGCAGGGTGCTCGATCGCGCAGGGCTCGCGCCACGTGACGTCGATCATCTGGTGTACGTCTCTTCGACGGGACTCGCGACCCCGAGCGTCGATGCGCATCTGGCGAATCTCCTCGGCTTGAGGTCGGATGTGCGCCGCACGCCGATTTGGGGTCTGGGTTGCGCCGGCGGAGCGGTGGGCCTGTCGCGGGCCCGGGATTTCGCGCTCGCGCAGCCGTCCGCACGAATCCTGCTGATCGCGCTCGAGCTCTGCAGTCTCACGTTTCAGCGCAACGACCTTTCCAAACGCAACCTGGTTGCCACGTCTCTGTTCGCGGACGGCGCCGCAGCCGCCCTGATCGCCGGGGCCGACGCCGAGTCGCCGCGCGCGAACGGCCACCGGAAGCTCGACGTGCTCGATTCCCAGAGCACGCTGTGGCCGGACACGCTGGACGTCATGGGCTGGAACGTGGATGGACGCGGGCTGCACGTCGTGTTCTCGCGCGACATTCCGAGCATCGTCCGCGATCGCGTGCGCCCGAGCCTGCTGGCGTTTCTCGAAGCCAATCGTCTCGAGCTCGAGACGCTGGATCATCTGGTCGCGCATCCGGGCGGCGCCAAGGTGCTGCGCGCGTACGGCGAGACGCTCGGTCTGCCGGCGCCGGCGTTGCGTCACGCGCGTCAGGTCCTGCGTGACTACGGCAACATGTCCTCGCCGACGTGCCTATTCGTGCTCGAGCGTTTTCTGGAGTCCGGCGACATCGCGGCCGGCCACACGGCCGTTGTTGCGGCGCTCGGGCCGGGGTTCTCGTCCGAATACGTCTTGCTGCGTGGCGGCCAGGGATGATGGTGGCCGCATCCGGCCCGGCGCCGATCGGAGCGCTCGCTCTGTTCGTGGCGCTCGTCGTCGCTCAGCGGTTGATCGAGCTCGGGATCTCGGCGCGCAATGCCCGCCGGGTGCTCGCGCGTGGGGCGGTGGAGCACGGCCGTGCACACTTTCCGTTGTTGGTGCTCGTGCACATGCTGTTCCCCTTGTTCCTCGTGGCCGAGGTCATATGGTTCGGGGCTCGACCGTGGCCGTCGTGGTGGTTCTGGCTCGCGCTCTGGCTCGGAGCTCAGGCGCTGCGGGTCGCGGCGATTCGCGCACTCGGTGATCGTTGGAACGTTCGCATTCTGGTCGTGCCCGGCGAGTCGCTCGTTCGCCTGGGTCCGTACCGGCTTTTGCGTCACCCGAACTATCTCGCCGTCGTGGTCGAGCTGATCGCGGCACCGTTCATGTTTGGAGCGTGGCGGACTACGATCGTGATCACGGCTCTGAATGCATTCGCCCTCTGGATTCGCATTACGGCCGAAGAGCGTGCGCTAGGCGCCGCAGCTCGTGAGTCCGACGTCGAGACGGCGGCAGCGCGAGCGCTGGCGGTCGAACCGAGGTCTGGAACATGACCGACCTACGAGAATCCGAACCGCGATTGGCGCCGGAGCGAGAGCCGGCCGCTGCGAACCTCGAGGGTGCGGTTCAAGGCTCGGCGATCGTGTATCGCTTGTTCGACGTCGGCTACGAGATCCTGCTCGACCGCGTGCTCGAGCTGCTCGCCCCGAGCTCTCCCGAGCGGCCGGGACCGACGCGCGTGGAAGCTCAGGCGATTCAGATCAAGAACCCTCCGGTCCAGGTATCGCTGGGGTACGACGACCTGCGCATTGCCGACGCCGGTTACCGCGCCGAGATGTTCGCGCGCGTGTTCGATTTCGGGGTGGTGTCGTTGCGGCTGCGGATCGATCCTCCGCTCGGGATCACGTGGCGCGATTTCTCCCGATTCGGCAGCCTCGTCAGCGTCGCCGGTCTGGCTCCGGTCTTCGATCGCCATCTCGAGAGTTTTCTCCAGCGCATCCGGCCCGCGGTCGTGCGTCCGGTCCTCGCGCGCGTGACCGAGGACTACGTCGTCTTCCGGGTCGATCGACTTCCGTCTCCGGGCGGCGAGGATGCCGCCACGACCGGCATCGCGGATGAAGAGATCGTTCCGCTGCTGCTCAACGAACGGCGCCCGCTCTCGGATGATGCGCGTCGCGAGCTGTTGCCGCATCGCTTCTCGTACTACCCGGACGATCTGGCGATTCTCACCTGGAACAACGCGCTGGTCGTCGAGCCCGCCGCCGACGACACCGACATCCAGTACGTGCTCGAGTTCGCGAACGCGCAACTTCTCGAGCTGCGAGTCTACGACGCGCTGCTGGACGACGAGCTGCCGAATATCTACGACCGCGTGTCCGCGCTGCGCGCGAAGACCGGCGTGCTGAAGCCTCGCTATGCCCGCATGCTGGCGGATCTGCAGACGCTGGTGGCGGATTCCACCGAGCTGGTCGAACGGGCTGAGAACGCCCTGAAGGTCACCGACGACGTGTATCTCGCGCGCGTGTATTCGGCCGCAATGGAGATTTTTCGCGGGCGCGAGTGGCGGAAGGGAATCGATCGCAAGCTCCAGATCATTCGCGAGACCTATGAAATGTTGAACGCCGAATCCCAGGCGTTCCGAGCGGAAGTGCTCGAGCTGGCGATCGTTATCCTGATCGTGGCCGAGATCGTGTTGTCGCTGGTGCGCCAATGAACGTTAGGCGTCCCGTGCGCGAGCGCGCTTGGCATTGCCCTTGCCTTTGATCGCTTGCGAATCCTCGCCTTGCACGGTCGTGCAGGAGAGCTCCCCAGGACCTGTATGGAG
>DASQFU010000172.1:0-11762 GCA_035632955.1 Candidatus Limnocylindria bacterium | reverse complement strand
GTGCTGCCCCCGAGCGGCGGCGTCGGCAGCCCGCGCGTCTCGGTCGCCGGCAGCGTGACCCGCGTGATCTTCCCCGCCGACCGTGCCGACGAGGCCGTCGTCGTGGCGCGTGGGCGCGCGCATTTCCGCCTGCGCTTCGGCGGCATCTTCACCGGCTCGATTCCCGATTCGATTCCCGCGGTCGGTCTGCTGCGAGACCTGAGGCCGATCGCTGCCGCGGGCGGCAGCGCGTTCGAGTGCGCGATCGCTCCCGAGGCGGTCGGGTTTCGCCTGCTCCAGGACGTGATCGGCCGGCGCGTCACGCTCGAGCTGCATGAGGAGCGGCAGCCGAACGTCGAAGCGTTCGCTCCCGAGGGAGCCGACGGGGCGCGCGCCTTGCGGGTGGTCGTGCTCGACCCCGGCCACGGCGGCGCCGACGCCGGAGTGACGGCGAGCGGCGTGCAGGAAAAGCATCTGACGCTGGCCCTCGCACGTCTGCTCAAGGGCGAGCTCGAGCGCCGGCTGTCCTGCCAGGTCGTGCTGACCCGGAGCGACGATCGCGCGGTGACCGCGATCGAGCGCGCGGAGATCGCCAATCGCGCGCGCGCCGATCTGGTGCTGTCGCTGCATCTCGACGGCTTCGCCGACGCCCGCGCCCGCGGCGCGACCTGCTATTCGCCGCCCGCGACCTTCGCCGGTCAGGGCGAAGGCGTCGCCGGCGCCCGTGCGCCCGCGCCGGTCGTTTTGTTGCCGTGGCGCGAGGTGGCGACGCGCCACGCGGTGCAGAGCCGGGCGCTAGCCGAAGCGGTGCTCTCGGCGCTCGAGCTGCGTGGCCAGGGGCCGACGCGGCTGCGCGAGCGGCTGCCGTACAACCTGCTCGGCGTGAACGCTCCCGGTTTGCTGCTCGAGTGCGCCACGTTGACGTCGCCCGGGGACCGCGAGCGTGTCACGCAGGAAGAGGGCTTGCGCCAGTTGGCGGCGACGCTCGCGGACGGCGTCGCGTCGTATCAGCGGAACCGGTAGGAGAAAGACGTGAGAGGCCCGCTGATTGTTCTGGTCGCGCTCGCTGTGCTAGCGTGGCTGTCCTGGGAGGTGATGCAGCGCCGTGCGCCGCAAGAGATTCCGGCGTCGGCCGCTCCCGACTCGGCCGGCAGCGGGGTACGCGCCGTGCGGCTGTATTTCGCCTCTCCGAACGGCGACAGCCTGGTGGCCGAGACCCGCGAGCTGGTCGAGCCGGCCACCTTCCACGATCGTGTGGCGACGCTGGTGGCGGAGCTGGACCGAGGTCCGCGCGGGCGCGGCGTGGCCGCGCTGCCGGCCGGCACCGCGGTGCTCCACGTCTACATGGACGACCGTGGGCTCCTGACGCTGGACGTCTCCGGAGCGTTCCGGCGCGGCTTTCACGGCGGCTCGACGGCCGAGTATCTCGCGATCGCCTCGCTGGTGCGCACGCTGGGGGCGAATCTGCCGGAAGTCCGGCGGGTGCTGATCGTGTGCGCCGGGCGGCCGCTCGCGACGCTCGGCGGTCACTTGCCGCTCGATCGGCCGCTCGAAGTTTCGGACTGGCCCTGAAGCCGGAGGACGCGATGCCCGCGACACACGATGCACGTCCGATCGGAGTGTTCGATTCCGGCATCGGCGGCCTGTCGGCGGTGCGCGAGATCTTCCGCACGCTCCCCGGGGAGTCGGTCGTCTACTTCGGCGACTCCGCGCGGCTGCCGTACGGCTCCAAGTCGCGCGAGACGGTCACGCGCTTCAGCCTCGAGATCGCCGCGTTCCTCGTCCGCCAGAACATCAAGTGCCTGGTGGTGGCCTGCAACACGGCTTCGTCCTACGCGCTCGACGCGCTCACCCGCCAGCTCGAGATCCCCGTGATTGGCGTGATCGAGCCTGCGGCGCGGGCCGCGGTGGCGGCGAGTCCGCATGGGCGGATCGGTGTGATCGGTACGCTCGGCACGGTCGGCAGCGGCGCCTATCCGGCCTTCATCGAGACGCTCGCGCCCGGGGCGTCCGTGATCTCTCGCGCCTGTCCGCTGTTCGTGCCCTTGATCGAGGAAGGCTGGACCGACCACGCGGTGACCCGGCAGGTGGCGGAGGAATATCTGCTCGAGATCCGCAACGGTCACCTCGAAAGCCTGATCCTCGGCTGCACGCACTACCCGTTGATCGCTCCGCTGCTCGCCGAGCTGATGGGGCCGGCGGTGCGGCTCGTCGACTCGGGGGCCGAGGCCGCGCGCGCGACGGCGGCGCTGCTCGCCGAACGCGGCCAGCTCGCCGCCGGTGGCTCGCCGGAGCATCGCTTCTACCTCAGCGACGAGCCGCGCAGCTTCACGCGCATCGCTCAGGCGTTCCTCGGCCGCGAGCTGCCGCCGACCGCGATCGTCGACCAGACCGATCTGCCGTGGTTCGAGCGCGCGCATTCCATCCGCGACGCCGCCCCGGGTGTCTCCGGCGCCGGCACGAGACGCCGCCGAGCCGAGATCCGATGACGCGCCCTCCGCAGGCGATCCGCGAGCGCGCGGCCCGGCCCGCTGCCGCGCCGGCCCATGCGCGCCCCGACGGCCGCCGTGTCCGGCAGCTCCGGCCGCTCAAGATCGAGCGCGGCGTGCTGCCGCACGCGGAAGGGTCGGCGCTGATCGCGATGGGGCGGACGCGCGTGCTGTGCACCGCGACGGTCGAGGACCGACTGCCGAACTGGCTGCGTGGTCAGGGACGGGGCTGGGTGACCGCCGAGTATGGCATGCTGCCCCGCGCCACGACCGAGCGCACCCCGCGCAGCGCGCAGACCGGCGGCCGCGCGCAGGAGATCCAGCGCCTGATTGGTCGCTCGTTGCGCTCGGTGATCGACCTCAAGGCGTTCGGCGAGCGCACCGTGCTGCTCGATTGCGACGTCTTGGAAGCCGACGGCGGCACGCGCACCGCCGCGATCAACGGCGCTCTGGTCGCCCTCCACGACGCGTTCGTCGCGCTCTCGAATCGCGGCAAACTGGTCGGACCTCCGTTGCGCGACACGGTCGCCGCGGTCTCGGTCGGATTGGTGAATGGCACGCCGTGCCTGGATCTCGACTACGCCGAGGATTCGGGCGCACAGGTGGACATGAACGTGGTGATGACGGGGACCGGACGGTTCGTCGAGCTGCAGGGCACCGGCGAGTCCACCTCGTTCAGCGACGTCGAGCTGCGCGCGATGCTCGGGCTCGCACGACAGGGTATCCGGCGGATCGTCGCACACCAGCGGCGGCTGCTCGGGGATTCGGGTCTGCTGCCACTATGAGCATCGAGATCGTGCTGGCGACGTTCAACCGCGACAAGGCGCGCGAGCTCAAGGCGGTTCTCGATCTGCCCGGCGTGACGTTTCGCGCGCTGTACGAGTTCTCCGGCGCTTCCGTGCCCCCGGAGAGCGGCACGACCCTGCTCGAGAACGCGCGACTCAAAGCGGAAGCGGCGGCACGCCTCACCGGACTGACAGCGATCGGCGACGACACCGGGCTCGAGGTTGACGCACTCGACGGCGCTCCGGGCATCTTCGCCGCGTGCTTCGCGGGTATCGGCGCCACCAACACGGACAACGTGAACTTGCTGCTGGAGAAGCTGAACGGGCTTGGTCCCGAGCGGCGCACCGCCCGGTTCCGGACCGTGATCGTCGCGGTGCGGCCGGGACGACCGGAAGCGGTGGGTGAGGGCGTGCTGGAAGGATGGATCACCGCGGCGCCGCGTGGACAGCGGGGATTCGGCTACGACCCGGTGTTCGAGATCACCGAGCTCGGCCGCACGCTCGCGGAGCTGAGCCCCGCGGAAAAAAACCAGATCTCGCACCGCGCCAAAGCGGCGCACGAGCTGGTGCGCAAGTTGGGCGCCGCGTAGCGTTGCTACGAGCCGCCCAGGCGGTGCACGCGGAGCATGTTGGTCGTGCCGGTCGTGCCGGGCGGCACGCCCGCGACGATCACGACCAGATCTCCGGGCTGGCCGCGCCCGAGCTCGAGTAACGCGCGATCCACCTGCGTGATCAGATCGTCGGTGTGCACGCCGCGCGCGACCACGAACGTCTCGATCCCCCACACCAAAGCGAGTTGGCTGCGCACCAGCGGGTCCGGCGTGAACGCGAGGAGAGGGATCGGCTCGCGATGGCTCGCCATGCGGCGGGCCGTGCTACCGGTCTCGGTGAACGCGACCAGCGCTCGGGCCTCGAGGTCGGATGCGACCTTGGTCGCAGCCGAAGCGATGCCTTCCTGTCGCGTGCTCGGTTTACGCTCGAGCGGCGCTTGGCGGCCCGGCCGGCCTTCCTCGGACGCCGCGATGATGCGCGCCATGGTCGTGACCGACTCGATCGGATATTCGCCGACGCTGGTCTCACCCGATAGCATCAGGGCGTCCGCGCCGTCGAGCACCGCGTTCGCCACATCGGAGGCCTCGGCCCGAGTCGGTCGCGGGTGGCGGATCATCGACTCCAGCATCTGGGTGGCGACGATCACCGGTTTCGCGTACTCGCGCGCGAGCTGCACCGCGCGCTTCTGCACCAGCGGCACCTGCTCGAGCGCGATCTCGACGCCGAGATCGCCCCGCGCCACCATCACGCCGTCGAACGCCTGGACGATCGCTTCGAGGTTCGCGACCGCTTCCGGCTTTTCGAGCTTCGCGATCACCGGCAGGCGCGCGCCGACCTCGTCCATGGCTTCGTGCACCGCCTGGACGTCTTCGGGACCGCGGACGAACGACAGCGCCACCAGGTCGACGCGCAGCTCGAGCGCGAAGCGCAGGTCCTCGCGGTCCTTCGCCGTCAGCGCCGGGGCGCTCACCGTGACGCCCGGCAGGTTGATGCCCTTGTGATCAGAGACGACGCCGCCCTCGATCACGCGTGACACGACTTCCTGGCCGTCGGAAGCCAGCACCTCGAGGCGCACCAGCCCGTCGTCGAGCAGCAACGTGTCCCCCGCTCGTACGTCGCGTGCGAGCCCGGGGTAGGTCGTGGACGCGCGCCGCCAGTCGCCCGAGATCGGCTCGGTGGTGATGACGAAATCTTCGCCCTCGTGCAGGGTCACTGAGCCACGGGTAAAGTTGCCGAGCCGGATCTTGGGGCCCTGCAGGTCGAGCAGAACGCCGACCGCGCGGCCCGCGGCGTCGGATGCCTCGCGCACCCAGCGGTAGGCGCGCGCGTGATCGTCGCGCGTCCCGTGCGACAAGTTGAGGCGGGCGATATCCATCCCCGCGTCGATCAGCGCGCGCACCGACTCGGACGTCGCGGTCGCGGGCCCGAGCGTGCAGACGATCTTGGCTCGGCGGCCGCTCATGGCGTCGTCCATCCGCGGGGGGACAGAAGGCAAGAGGTAATGGGGTGGATGACGGGGCTCGAACCCGCGACACCTGGAGCCACAGTCCAGTGCTCTACCGACTGAGCTACATCCACCGCCACCAACCCATGGACGGACCGTGCGCTCCGTGCGCGATCGAGAGTGGCGCGCCTGGAGGGAGTCGAACCCCCGACCGACGGATTAGAAATCCGTTGCTCTATCCTTCTGAGCTACAGGCGCGGGGTTCATTCCGGCGTCCGCTAGCGAACGCGACGCCGGTCAAGCAGTCGGGGCGAGAGGATTTGAACCTCCGACACCCTGCTCCCAAAGCAGGTGCGCTACCGGGCTGCGCTACGCCCCGGTCCTTACGATGGAATTCGAACGGGCGAGGATATAGGCGGCCCTCCAGTGCGTCAAATCGGCCGCACTGTTCGTGTCGCTTTCTTCGCGCGGGTTCGACGGCGGTCGCCCGCCCAGATCTAGGGCGTTGAACACGAATTCTCCGCCATTGCCGCGAGAAGGCGCGTCATCTTATGCTCGATGCCTTCCAGCAGGGCCCCCGCGACGGGGACCCCATCGTAACGAAAGGAGTCGCAACATGAGTGGCGTCAACAAGGTCATCCTGGTCGGCAATTTGGGCGCGAATCCCGAGCTGCGCTTCACGCAAGGCCAGCAAGCGGTCGCCAATTTGCGGATCGCGACCACGGAGCGTTGGACCGATAAGAACGGACAGAAGCAGGAAGCCACTGAGTGGCATCGCGTGGTGGTGTGGGGCAAGCAGGCGGAAATCGTCGGGCAGTACCTCACCAAGGGCCGGCAGGTTTACGTCGAGGGCCGGATCCGCACGCGCCAATGGCAGGATCAGCAAGGTCAGAAACGCTTCACGACCGAGGTCGTGGCGCAGAACGTCCAGATGCTGGGGGGCCGGGGTGAGCGTCCGCAGGACGACATGGCCGCCACCGTCCCACCGGACGATGCAGTCGCCAGCGACTTCGGCGGCGGAGACGACGACATTCCGTTTTGAACCGCATCCCGAGATGAGATCGAAAACGACGCCGTCGCCGTTCCCATTTCTGCTCGCGTTCGCTCTGATGCTGGCGGCGACGAGCGTCGTGCCCCCCTCCGCGGTGGCGCAAGCCCCCGCGCCCGAATCGCTCGACGATCTGGCCGGACCTTCTTCGTCGCGGTTCACCTGAGTGCCGGCCGCGGTCCCGTTGGGACCGGTGATCGATCCTGACTGGGCGCTCTACCATCTACAGCGCGCGCTCTGGGATCCGGTGGACCCGCGCCAGCTCGGCTCGCTCCACGACGATCTCCAGTTCCGCGTCAACGGCGAGGTCTACCGCTTCGCGAACGAGCGTACGCTCCTGCGCTTCATGAAGTCTCCGACGCTCTGGTGCGGGGTGCTCCGCGACCCGGTCACGGGCCGCCGGTTCGTGCCCTCCACGCGCTCGCCCGAGGCCTACTGGGTCGGTGGGCCGTACTTCTTCGAACACGACTCCACCAAAGCCCGATTCGTCGACGACCCGCAGCGCTACGAGATCATCCGCCGGATGTAGGTCGGGGGCTGGGGCGCCAACCGGGCCCCCAGACACCTTTCGCCACGAGTCGCGCGCGGCTTGGGATTTGTCATGACATCGCCTGGAAGAGCGCAGTAAGCTTCCTTCCGGCGCCACCGGCGACACCTCCGCGCGCGCTTGCTCGACCGCTGGAGGTCCCCCCCGCCGTGGGCGCCTTTTTTGTTCGGGACCGACCGCGAGGGTCGGGCATCCCAAGACACCTGAAAGGGGGCGACAGGTCTCGACGGGGGTTGAGAACCAGGAAGTGCAGGTCGGGGGCCCGTAACCTCGTCAAAAAAGCGGGAACATTACAACTGCCAATGAGCAGTTGGCTCTCGCCGCTTAAATAGCGGCGACGGTCGCTCCTGCCCCGCCTGTGGGGGAGGATGCGAGCGTCAGATAAACGCAGGCTGGTCCAATGCCTCGCCCAGGGGCGGCGGACGAGACTCTACTGGGCTGGTGCGTCGCTGATCCCGCCGGTCGGAGCGGGGACGCGCGAGATCTAATCGGCCGGACACACCTGTAGGACTCCCTGGGGAACGACTTTCGGACGCGGGTTCGATTCCCGCCGCCTCCACCATCTTTTCCTCCTCTCGCGCCGCGCACCGGTGCTTTACGGAGGTGCGCGATTCCCATCCGACGAGCCTCTTCGTCGGCGCCGGTTGCTGCGCCGTCGCTCGGCGCGCTCGCGCTTGCGATCGTCGGCATGGTCGCCGGCTGTGCGGCCACCGGCCCGGCCGGCGAAGGCGCGCGTACGCAAAACGACGCGGGTTCGGCCGGAGCGCGCGTCACGATCGAAGTGTCGATGCAGCGCTCGCTCGAGCTGATCGGCTCCCGCGACCAGACGCGCATCCGCGACGGCGCCCTCGGCGTCGAGTTTCGCCAGGACTCGAGCCCGGCGCTGGATGCCGGCGAGGTGAGCCTCGAGGGCCGGGTACTCGAGCGTGACCCGGGTTCCGGCGCCCGGCGCGGGCTCCGTTACGTCGCCGCGCGCGAGATCCTGCGCGACGTGCCGTCACTCGACGCCGAAGGATGGGCGGTGCTGGTCGCGACCGGCAGCGCGGCGTTCCCGCCTTGCACGACGCGCGTCCAGCTCGCGCCCACACCCGAGGTGCTCGAGCCCGCGCCCGGCCAGACCATGTTCCGTACCGATGGCCTGGTGGTCGTCCTCAGCCGCCCGGCGCCGGGCGCCTTCTACCGCGTCAGCCTCTCCGGACCGACCGACGTTTTGCGCGCCAACGAGTTCGGCCGCGGGCGCTGGGAGTTCGCACGCGAGGACCTCGCCACGGTTGCGGCCGGCCCGGCCCGGATCGTGATCGAGGTCGAGACGTCGTGCGGCGACTGCCCGGCCGGCGAGGGGCGGACTGTCCGCTGGACCACGCGCACCGAGCTGGAAGTTCCGATCTCCCTGATTTGACGCCGGCGCCACAACCGGTGGGCCGGCCTTTTCCGCTTGCAGGCTCGGTGGGCGCTGACTACCCTCGCGCGTTCCGTGAAATCCCCCCTACCCCCCTTCCGCGAGCGCTGGACGGAGGTGCGGGGCCGGATGGCCCGTGCCGCCCAACGGGCGGGGCGCGATCCGGACGACGTGGTGCTGGTGGGAGTGGTGAAGACGGTGCCGGCGGATCAGGTCGCCGAGGCCGTCGATCTCGGCCTCGCGAACCTGGGCGAGAACCGGGTCCAGGAGGCGGAATCCAAGATCGCGGCCGTGGGCCGCGCCGCCGCGCGCTGGCACCTGATCGGACATCTGCAGAGCAACAAGGCCGGCCGGGCGATCGAGCTGTTCGACCGCATCCACGGTCTGGACCGGGCCGCGATCGCCGACGTCTTGTCGCGCCGCGCGGTGGCGGCCGGGATCGAGATGCCGGTGCTGGTGGAGGTGAACGTGAGCGGGGAAGCCACCAAGTTCGGAGTCGCGGCGCACGAGCTGCGTGCCTTGCTCGAGCACGTTGCAGGTCTGCCGGGGCTCCGGCTCGATGGATTGATGACGATCGGACCTCCCGTGGCGCGGCCGGAGCATGCGCGCCCCGGCTTCGCGAGCCTGCGGTCGCTCGGCGAGCAGGCGCGAGGCTGGCTCGGCCGGCCGCTGCCGGAGCTGTCGATGGGCATGAGCGGTGACTATGAAGTGGCGATCGAAGAGGGCGCGACGCTGGTGCGCGTCGGGACCGCGCTGTTCGGGGCGCGTGACTGAGAGGCGCGGAGTGATCCGATGTTCGTGATCGGCAATCTGCTGCACGCAGTGGCGGTCGTGCTCGGCCTGGTGTTCGACGCCCTGCTGATCGTGATCCTGATCAACGCGGTGCTGTCGTGGATCCGGCCCGATCCCAGCAACCCGATCGTGATGTTCCTCGAGCGGGTCTCCGATCTCGTGTGCGACCCGATTCGGCGCCTGTTTCCGACCGCGGTCTCCGGCATCGATTTCGCGCCGTTCATCGCCATGCTCGCGATCTGGTTCCTGAAGTTGTTCCTAGTCGGCACGCTCAATGATCTCTCGATCCGGATGGGATGAGGGTACGGCTCCAGGTGCGCGTGCAACCGGGCGCCCGGCGCAACCGGCTGGAAGGACGAGGCGGTGACGGCGTGCTGCGCATCAAGGTGACGGCGCCGCCCGAGGACGGACGCGCGAATCGCGCGGTGGAAACGCTGCTGGCGAAGGCGCTGGGCGTGAAGAGCGGACAGGTTGCGGTGGTGCGCGGCACATCGTCGCGCTCCAAGTGGGTGGAGTTTCAAGGGCTCGAAGCCGGCGAGCTGGAGGCGCGGCTGCGCGCGGCGCTCGGCGGCGAGGGATCCGATGGCCAGTGAGTTAATGACCCAGATCGGCGAAGCCGCCGAGTTCCTGAGCGGACGCGGTCGCGCGCGTCCCGAGGTGGGCGTCATTCTTGGCACCGGGCTCGGTGATTTCGCGGACGCGCTCGACGTGGAGGAGGTGGTGCCGTACCGGGAGATCCCGCATTTCCCGGTCTCGACGGTCGAGAGCCACGCCGGCGAGCTTCATCTCGGCCGGCTGGCGGGACGGCCGGTCGCGGTGATGAAGGGACGCGTCCACTACTACGAAGGCTACCCGATGCGGCAGGTCGCGTTCCCGGTCCGCGTGCTCAAGGCGATCGGCTGCCGCACGCTGGTGATCACGAACGCGGTCGGCGCGATGAACCCCAACATGACGGCGGGCACGATCGTCGTCACGACCGACCACATCAATCTGATGGGCGACAACCCTCTGATCGGCGCCAACGACGACCAGCTCGGCCCGCGCTTTCCGGACATGAGCGAGCCGTACGCCCGCGACCTGATCGCGCTCGCGGAGCGCACGGCGCTCACACTCGGGATTCCGCTCCAGCGCGCGGTGTTCGTGGCCGTGCCGGGGCCGAATCTCGAGACCGCGTCGGAATATCGGTTTCTGCGTTGGATCGGAGCGGACGTCGTCGGCATGTCGCTGGTGCCCGAGAACATCGCGGCGGTGCATGGAGGGCAGCGCGTGCTGGCCTTCAACGTGGTCACGGACGAGTGTCTTCCCGATCATCTTCACCCGGTGGAGATCCCGGAGATCCTGGCGGTCGCGGGGCGTACCGCGCCCACGCTGATCCGATTGGTGACCGAGGTGATTCGCCGGCTCGACGAGGCGCATTAAGAACGGCCGGCCGCGGCCGACAACACATCCGCACGGAGGAACCATGGCCACCCAACGAAAGTCCGGCGCCAGCCGCGCGAAGAGCCGGCCGGCGAAGAAGACGGCGTCGAAGCCCAAGTCGCGGCGCGCCGCTCCCACGGCGGTGAGCCGCAGCCCAGCGCGCGCACACTCGACCGCGCGGACTGGTGGCAAGCCCAAGCCCGCGCCGAAGGCCGCAGCCAAGGGCGGCAAGAGGGCGCCCGTCAAACCGGCAGCGGCGCGGAAGCCCGCGTTCGCGAAAAAGCCCGCGGTGGCGCAAAAGCCCGCTGTGGCGCAAAAACACGTCGCGGCGCAAAAGCCGGCGGCAGGGCAGAAGCCGGCGGCCGCGAGCAAGCCGGCCGCGGCCCAGAAGTCGGGGCGCAAGGTGCTCGCCGTCGCCAAGCCCGCTCCTCCGGTCCGGCCACTCGGCGTCCTGCCACCCGAGGCGATCGCGCGCGCGACCCACCGGGCGCCGCCCCCACCGGTGGCGGAACGGCCGGCGTCGCGTCCCATTCGAGACCTCACTGCGACTCAAGGAGCGCAAGGCGTGACCGACAAGGATTACGGGGAGTTCGAGAAGCGGCTGCACGAGGAGCGGCGCAAGATCTTGAAGGAGATGGGACATCTCGAGAACACGGTGCTCAAGATCAACCAGCGCGACAGCGCGGGCGACCTGTCCGGCTACTCGTTCCACATGGCCGACGTCGGCACCGACGCCATGGAGCGCGAGAAGGCGTTCCTATTCGCGTCCGCCGAGGGGCGCCTGCTGCTCGAGATCAACGAGGCGCTGCGCAGGGTCTACAACGGCAACTACGGCGTGTGCGAGGAATGCGGAAAGCCGATCGCCCGGGCGCGTCTCGAGGCCATGCCTTACGCGCGGCTGTGCGTGCCGTGCAAGGAGAAGGAGGAGCGGGCCGCCCGGGGCCTGTCGTGATCGCTTCCTTCGCCTTGCTGCTGTCGGTGGCGGCGGCGGTGGTGGCGCTCGACCAATGGACCAAGCAATGGGCGACGCGCACGCTCCAATATCGGGAGCCGGTCGAGCTGCTGGGAGAGTTCGTGCGCTTCACCTACACGCGCAACTCCGGCGTGGCGTTCGGGCTCGGCGCCGGCCTCCCGTTCCCCTACTACTTGTTCTCGATCGCGGCGGTTGCCGTGATCGTCTACCTGTTCGCGCGCCGGCGTGTCCCGCAGCGCCCGCGTCAGCTCGCCCTCGCTCTGATCCTGGGCGGGGCGATCGGCAACCTGATCGACCGCGTGACCAGCGGCGAGGTCGTGGACTTCATCGAGATC
>DASQFU010000171.1:0-21488 GCA_035632955.1 Candidatus Limnocylindria bacterium | reverse complement strand
GCGTCGCCATCAGCCCACCCCATTCGCCAAACGTCATCGGGCCACGATGGGGAACCGAACCGGTCTCCGCTTCCGACCGCGGATGGGGTCGCGCGAAGCCGCGCGCCAGATAGTCGCGGGCGAGATCCGCGTAGTGCGCCGCACCGTTCCGGATCGCCTCCCGGTGCGAGTCGGTGACCGGCCCGACGACGCGCGCGGGAGCGCCGACCGCCAAGCTGCCGGGCGGGATCACTTGAGCTTCTCGCACCAGCGCCCCGGCACCGATCAGCGTGCCGGCGCCGATGCGCGCGCCCGACAGCAGGATCGCGCCCATGCCGATCAGGCAGTCGTCCTCGATCACGCATCCGTGAACGATCGTTCGGTGACCGATCGTCACCCGGCGGCCGATCACCGCGGGCAGCCCCTCGTCGCAGTGCACGACCGAGAGGTCCTGGACGTTGCTGTGTTCGCCGATCGTGATTGGCGCCGAGTCTCCGCGCAGCACGGATTGGAACCAGACGCTCGCGCGCGCTCCCATGGTCACGTCACCGACGACCACGGCGCCGGGCGCGACGAAGGCCGTCGGGTCGAGGCGCAGGCGCTGCGGCCAGTCCGGGGCGTGTCCGCTCATGCCAGGAACGCCCGCTCGCCGACGAACGGGTTGAACTGCCGCTCCGCGCCGAGCGTCGTCCCGGGGCCATGCCCCGGATAGACGCGCACCTGATCCCCGAGCGGGAACAGCCGCTCACGAATCGAGCGCGACAGGACTTCGAAGGAGCCGCCGGGCAGATCGGTGCGGCCGATCGATCCCGCGAACAACACGTCGCCGGACCACAGGTGATCCTGCCAGCGAAACGTGACGCTGCCCGGCGAGTGGCCAGGCGTGTGGAGCACGGTCAGGCGCTCCTCTCCCAACGGCAGCTCCTGCGCGTCGGCCAGCGCGTGCACCTCCGCGGGCCCCTGCGCCGGAGGGAGACCGAATGCGGCCCCTTGTTCGGCGAGCCCATCCAGCAGGAAGCGGTCGTCGGGATGCAGCCAGTAAGTGCCGCCGACGGCTTGCTGCACCTCGCGCATCGCCGCCGCGTGATCGTAGTGCGCATGGGTGTTGAGCAAGAGGCGGACAAGCAGGTCCTCGGTGCGGACGGTCTCGAGCACCTCGGCTGGATCGAATCCCACGTCCACGATCGCGGTCTCGCGGCTGCGTTCGCAGATCAGCAGGTAGGCGTTGGTCGCGAACGGCCCGAGGCAGAAGGTGCGAACGGTCAAACCCATGTCAATGGGGTCTCCCTCGAGGGTCTCGAAACGGCGGCCCGCGAGTCTAAGCCAGGCCGCGCCCAGCGCGAAGCGCGACGCAGATCAGAACGCCTGGCTCGATCCGAACGAGAACACCGGATCGCGACGGCCGTCTCGCGACGGGTCGATCGGCCACGCGACGTCGAAACGGCCGACGCGATTGAGGGCCGAATGCGGGAACGAAATCCGCAAACCGAGCCCAGCCGAATGATGCCACTCACCCGCGGCCGACCCGGGACCCCACGCACGAGCCGCATCGTAGAACGCCGCCGCTCCAAGCGAGAACAACTGATAATACTCGCGGCCGAACAGCCATCGGTTCTCGGCGTTCAACCGCCACACCTGAGTACCGGCCAGCTCCTGCACGGAATACCCGCGCAAGCCGTTCAGCCCGCCGACGACGACCTGGAAGTCGCGGCCGACGTTGCGCCCGGCCACTCCCCAAGCGCCGAGCGCGATGGTATGTCCCGGAAACACCCGCGTGTAGAAGCGGCCCCGGAATCGGGCGACCGCCTCGTGCGGCGTGGGGCGCAAGCGACTCGTCAGCTCGAGGGCCGCGAGACCGAACGTTCGACTTCCGAGCTCTTGTCCGCCCGAGAGCTGGATCTCTCCGTATCCCTCGTTCGCGGCGCTCCCGAAAAGGCGGGGTGCCACCCCGGCAGTCGCCGCCAGTGAGGGGCCGAGCTCGAAGTCCTCGGTCCCATCCAGGCGATCGATGCCCGTGCGCTCGATCGGCCGCGGCCTCCACAGTCGCAGCTCGACAGCGAGCCGGCGCAGATGGAGATTGTCCTCGGAGCCGTCGAACTCTGGCGGCGCGGACGGGGTTACGCGGCTGGGCCCGTACCGCCGATCGCTGATCGTGAGCGATCCGGTGAGGCGGGTGATGGTCCCTCTCACGCGACGGCCGGTGCCGAGGAATACCTTGGTGAGATCGAGGCGTTGGTCGAAATCGGCGACCTCTTCGCCCTCCTGGAACAGGCTGAAGACCGAGGTAACCTTCTGCCACTGGACCCCGAACGTCCAAGGAGCGTCTTCGGACCAGAACGGAAGTCCAACGAACAACGCGTTGTTGGCGCCTGCCGACCCCGTGCTGGCCGCGAACGAAGCGCGCACGTGTGTCGAGGCTACGTTCGGGTCCGTGACCGACACATTCCTGCTGATGCCGGTTGGATCCTCTCCGTAGCCGACACCCACCGACTTGCCGAGTCCGAACAGGTTGCGCTCGCCGAACGCCACCGAGCCATAGACGCGCTCGCCCCCGCTCTCGAGATTGAACTCGGGGTTCGTGGTCCATGAGTCGCGCGTCTCGACCACGACGTCGACCGAGTCGTTGACGCGGCGGGCCTGGATGCGCCGCGTCTCGAGAATGTCCAGCGCGCGGAGGTTGCGCTCGCTTTCGCGCGCGCGCGCCTCGCTCCAGCGGTCGCCGGGAGCGAACAGGAGCTCGTCGCGAATCGTGCGCTGGCGCGTGCGGACGTGCAGATGGTTGGCGAGCCGGTAGAAGGCGACCAGACGACCACGGGGCACCGGCTCGTAGATGTCCCGCGCCCGGATCTCGATGCGCCGGATCGGCAGACCCTCGGGCGTGGAGTCGGGCGGCGCGCCCGGCGCCGTCGACTCAGCCCATGCCGTCTTGGCCGCGAACGCGACCAGCCATGCGAGCCTAACGGCGCCGAGTCGTGCCGAGCCGCTCACGCGCCAACTGTGCCTCGCCCGAGTTCGGGAAGCGCTGGATCAGATCCTCGAACGTCTTGCGGGACGCTGCGGCCTGCTTGAGCTTCTCCAGGCTCAGCGCCAGCTTGTAAAGGGCCGCGGGAACCTTGTCACCCTTGGGATAGACCGCCTCGACCTTAGCGTACTCGACCGCCGCGCTGTCGAACAGCGATTGTGCGAAGAAGCACTCGCCGACGCCATATTGCGCGTTGTCGGAGAGCTCGGTCGCCGGGAACCGGGTCACGAAGTCACGGAATGCCTGCAACGCGAGCCCGTAACGACCTTGAGTCAGATCCTGGGCGCCCTGATCGTAGAGCTGGTTGGGGTCGACGCCCGTCGCGCCCGGCGGCGGAACGCTCTGGCGCTGCGTAACCTGCTGGAAGCGTCCCATGACCTCGTTGAGCCGGTCCTCGAGCCGGCTCATCTGCTCGGACATCTCCTGCGTCGTGGTGCCGGTCGAGGCTCGCGTGCTGAGCAGGATGTCGCGCTGTTCGGCGACGTCGCGGCGCGTGTCCTCCAGCACGCGATAGGTGACGGCATCGCGCGCAGCGAGCGTGTCGACAACCGTGCGCAGGCTGTCGAGCCCCGAGCGCAGCATCGTCAGCTGCGGCGCATAACAGCCCGGGAGCGCGCCCAGGGTGGTCAACGCTCCGAGCGCGATCAGGACGCTGACGCCGCGCGCCCGGCCCTCGCAACCGGGCCGGAACGCGCGGATCGAAGTCAGCCGCATCAGCGAACCACGAAGTGAGCGCGCCGGTTCTGCGCCCAGGCCGATTCGTCGTGCCCGGCGTCGAACGGTCGCTCCTTCCCGTACGAGATCACCTGCATGCGCGAGGCGTCGATGCCCGCCGCGGCCAGGTAGTCCCGCGCCGCCTGGGCTCTGCGCTCGCCCAGCGCCTGGTTGTACTCGGCGGTGCCGCGCTCGTCGCAGTGGCCTTCGACCGTTATATTGACGGTCGCGTTGTCGCGCAGCAGCTTGGCGTTCTTATCGAGTGCCGCGCGCGCGTCTTCACGCAGGCTGTAGGAGTCGAGTTCGAAGAACGCCGGCTGCATGTCGCCCGAGCCAACCCGTACAGGGCCCGTGTCGTCCGACGGCGGCGGCGGTGGTGGGGGCGGCGGCGGCGTGGTCGTGTCGGCGACGCTCGGCGTCGGCGGCGGCTGCGGCGGAGGCGGCTGCTGCTTCTTGGCACATCCGGAGGCAAGCATGGCGCCCGCCACCAGCACGGCGATCGCGGTCCAACGCAGCGTCTGGTGCTTCATGGTTTTCCTCCCGGGTTCGAGTGACCGGTTTGGACGTTCATCGCGGAGCCGCTGCCGGGTGGCCTCGGCGACCAGGCCGGCGACAGCGCGACCCGGCCACCGGTGTCGAGCCGGCGCGGAGGGTTGGAATCGAGATCCGTGACGTACAGACCATAAGCGCCGTCACGGTTGGATGCGAACACGAGGTGTCGGCCGTCCGGTGACCAGCGGGGATTCTCGTTGCTGCGGCCCGAAACCACCAAACGCGCGTCGCCGCCGTCGGAGCGACAGGTATGGATGTCGAACCCTCCGCCCGTGCGCGCCACGAACGCGATCCGGTCCCCCTTGGGCGACCAGGCGGGCGAGTCCGTGTAGTCGACCTCGAACGTGAGGCGCCGCGCGTTGCCGCCTTCCCGGTCCATGACGTAGACCTGCGGAGAGCCGCTGCGATCGGACGTGAAGGCGATCTCACGACCGGTCGGCGACCATGCCGGCGAGGTGTCGATCGACCGGTGGCTGGTGATGCGTTTGGGAGAGCCGCCGCGGGCGTCGAGAACGTAGATCTCGGAATTGCCGTCCTGGCTCAGCGTCAACGCGATCTCCCGGCCGTCGGGCGAGTAGGCCGCGCTGGTATTGAGTCCCTGGCGACCGGAGACGAGGAACGACTTGCCGCCGGTGGACGGGATGACGTGGACGCGAGCGCCGCTTCCGCCTTTGTAGCTCGTGAACAGGATCAGCGAGCCGTCGGGCGACCAGTTCGGCGACAGCGCGATCGACCGCTCGGCCGTGAGCGGCCGCACGCCGGCGCCGTCCCAGTCCATGACGAACAGCTCCTTCTGTCGGCCTTGCTGGACGACGAACGCGATCTTGGTCCGCGACACACCGGGCTCGCCCGTGAACTGCAGCACGATGTCGTCCGCGAACTGGTGCACGAGCTGCCGCCACTCGCGAAGGCTGCCGCGGTATTCCTTGACCAGGATCGGGCGCCGCGCCGGGAAGTCGCGCACTTCGCCCTGCAGACGCACCTGGCTGCCGTTGAGCGTCAAGCGCCCGCCGACGGTCGCCTGCACGTCGAACGCCTGCCCTCTCGCCACCCACGAGCGGCTGATCGTGAACACGCCTGACCACTCGAGATCCTTCGCCAGCACTTCATCGGCCTGCACGCTGAACGAGCGGGCCTCGCGGTCGCCGGCCGCGGCCAGCGACTCGCAGTGCAGGCGAATGCGCTTGCCGATGCCGGTGATGTCGATACTCAC
The DNA here is from genome assembly GCA_035632955.1 of Candidatus Limnocylindria bacterium. GTDB lineage: Bacteria > Eisenbacteria > RBG-16-71-46 > RBG-16-71-46 > RBG-16-71-46 > DASQFU01. The sequence continues at coordinate 16,008 of DASQFU010000171.1, read as the reverse complement.
GTCGCTCGGAGTCTGAGAAGCACTCGGCGCTGCCAGCGCCGCCGCGATCATGAACGTCATCGCCAGCCGCTTCATGGTCCCGCCCACTCGAATCCGAAGTGGACTCCGAGCTCCGAGCCGCCGAAGCCGAGCGGAAGCGGCGGCAACGGGTCGCTGATCACGATCGCCCGCTGCGCGGTGCGGTCGAAGAACTCGACGCCGCTGCTGTTCTCGAGACGCACCGCTCCGACCTGTCCGCCGCGCGTGATCCGGAAATAGACGACCGCCCGCACCGCGCCTCCGCCCGCGGAAATCCCGGTCGGCGGCGTCCAGTTCTGCGCGATCTTGTTGCGGACCAGGATCAGGTAGTACGTGAACTCGAAGTTGGATGCGTCCACGGCGACGTCGCCTCGCAACCCGGAGCTGCCGAGCGGCGCCGACGGCAGCGCAGGCGCCTGCGGGGTCGGCGGCGTCTCCTCGCGCTTCGGCTCCTCCGGTTTCGGCTTCTTCTTCTCGGGCTGGAGCTTGACGCCCTCGTCCTCCACCGGCTTGATGTCGGGGACCTTGGTCTCCGGCGGTGGCGTCTCCGGCCGCGGCGGCGTGGGCTGCAACGTAGCCGTCGGGTCGAGGAGCGAGACCTGCACCACGTCCGGACCCGGAACGATCACCGAGACCGGTCCGCGCACGGCCAACAGCGCGGCGACGAACGCGCCATGCACGATCCCCGAGGCGACGACCGATCCGCGCATGGGCTAGCGGCGCTCCTGCAGTGGCGGCTCGGTCACGATCCCGAGCGCCGAGACGCCGGAACGGCGCATGCGCGCGATCACGTCGACGATGACGCCATAGGGCACACGCTGATCCGCCTTGAGGAACACCGGACGCTGCGTTGCCCCGGCGCGGGACAGCGCATCCTCGAACTGTGCGAGCGACACGACCGAGTTCCCGACCGCGATCGTGCGGTCACCCCGCACGCTGACGATCAGGCCCTCGCGCACGTCGAGCCCGCGCGTCGCCACTTTCGGAAGATCGATCTCGAGCCCGCCCTGGAGGAACGGCGCGGTCACCATGAAGATGATGAGCAGGACGAGCACGACATCCACGAGCGGGGTCACGTTGATCTCGGCCATCGGCCGCCGGGAGGAGCTGACGATCATTCGCCCCGCCCTCCCAGCCGCTGATCGAGGAACTCGTTCACGAACTGGCCGGTGACGTTCGCGAACTCGCGCAAGCGGCCGAGCAGATGGTTGTAGCCGACGACGGCCGGAATCGCGGCCGCGAGGCCGGCGACCGTGGCGATCAGCGCCTCGGCGATCCCGGGCGCCACCACCACCAGCGACGCCGATCCCTGGGCGCCGATGTTGAGGAACGCCGTCATCACGCCCCACACCGTGCCCATCAGGCCGATGAACGGCGAGACGCTGCCGGTGGTCGCGAGGAAACCGACGTGACGCTCGAGGCGTGAAGTCTCCTCGTTCGCGGCTCGATCCATCGCGCGCTGCGCGATCTCGTAGCGCAGCGCCGGCGACCCGGCGTCCGCGGGATGCTGCTCGAGCGTGCGCTGGCCCACCAGGGCGACGCGCGCGAGCAGGCTGTTGGGATGCTGCTCGCACACGAGCCGGAAGTCGGCGTTCTTCGGCACCCGGCGGAACGAGCCGAGGAAGGTGCGGTCCGATTTCTCGACCCGGCTATAGAGGCGCATGCGGTTCCAGATCACGGCCCAGGAATAGACGGACATCGCGAGCAGGATGACCAGGATGATCTTGGCGAACAGTCCCGACTGGGCAACCAGCGCCGGGACCGAGGCGCGAACGCCTCCGCCAAGCTGAAGGATCAGGGCGCCAAGGACCATCGGCTTCACACTCCTTGTGAAGTCGGACCACGCCGGGGACGTCCGGGCGAACCGAATCGAAACGGCCACCATCAGTTACGAGCCAGAGGCACGCTAGCACAGGGCTCGCGGGAGCCTCAACTAAAACAGCCCCGAAACCCCGGCGCTGGCTCCTCTACACCCCTCGGCGCGCCACGTTCCCTACGCCGGCGTTGGGTTCTCGATTCCCGGCCCGTCGGGACGTCAAATGGCTGCAAAGAGCGAGCGACGCAGTCCACGAACACGCGTCGAAACGCTACTCTCAGGGGCGACCGGGCACCCGCATCGCGCGGGAGTCGGTCTTCCTCGTGAGGATCACCCCGTGCGAATGCGCGTCACTTCCATAGTCCAGATGTTGCTCGGCGTCGCGCTGTTCGGCACGCCATCGGCGGCGCGGGCGGAATCCAACCCGCCGCCCGCGCCCGTCTTTGCGGTCCGCAATTTCGAAGGCAAGGTGATCCGCTCCGCGGATTTCAAGGGGCGGCCGGTCGTGCTCGACTTCTGGGCCACGTGGTGCGCTCCCTGTCGCGTCAGCATGCGCCACCTCGACACCCTGCACGACCGCTACCGCTCGCAGGGCCTGGTCGTGCTCGGCTTGTCCGTGGACGACGCCGGAGCCCCGGTCGTGAAGCGTTTCGCGCAGCGCCTCGGGATTCGCTTCCCGCTGGCGATGGCCGACGAGCGAACCCTGGACGAGTACGGACCGATCCGCTCGATCCCAACCACGTTCTTCATCAACCGCGAGGGGCGCGTCGTGCGCCGCGTCGTGGGCTACCTCGATCCCGAGACGTTGGAGGCGTACGTCCGCGAGCTGTTCTGAGCCTCCAGGTCTCCTCGGCGGGCTCAAACCCATCCAGCCGTTCCCGGTCGCTTCGACGCGCTTGAAAACGGCCACGACAACGCTCAGAATTCCGCCATGTCAGCACGCTTCTGGGGCGTTTCCTGCGGGTCGCTCGTCGCGCTCCTTTGCGGAATTCCACTCTCGCGGGCCTTGCGAATCCCCGCGGCACTTCGACGTTCTCGATGCGCTCTTGCGCGTCGATCGGGGCGTCGCTTCGTGGGTCCACGGTGGCCTTACCGTAAGGGATACCTCAAGAAAAGGAATTGTGCTCAGCTGCCATGCGCAGTGTAATCGCCTTCTCCTGGGAACGATGGCGCAGCAGCTTAGGGCTGCCCAGGCCGCTCCCTCCTCATAGGTCCGACGTCGTCGGCTCACCGCAACGAAGGAGGGTTCCATGTTCCGCGTTACGCTTCTTGCCCGTCTCCATCGAGTTCACTTGGCCCTGCTGCTCTTCGCGGCAGTGGCGTTCCTGCCGGGCTGGGCCTTGGCCGAGGGCCGTGGTGGAACGGTTGGCGGTCCCGACCAGAGCCTGGGAGGACCCGACCCGAGCAACCAAACGGTTCGGGTACGGTTCCAGGACGATTCGAGGTGTCTCCGTTTGGTCGCGGCGGGAGTCAACACCAAGAACGCCAGTTCCCCGACGACCGGAGGGGTCATCACTCTCCCGCCCGTGCTCGGGCCTATCGTGTGGGCCGGGCTCTATTGGGTGACGTTGGCAGACGGCGCGCATCCGAATGTCGTCACTCTGAACGGTACGGCTGTCACGCCCGTGGCGCTTCCCGTCACGTTTTCGCCGTGCCGGACACCAATTTTCGCAAACGCGTACTTCGCCCTCGTGACGCCCCTCGTGATTCCTGGGCCGAACGTGGTTGCAGGATTGGATGACTCTGGCACCTTGAATGTTAGTCCCGAGACCGAAGGAGCATCGCTGGTCGTGGTCTACGAATCGGCTACGAGTGGCGCCTGCGAGATCATCGTTATGGATGGCAACGACCTGCTCAGCCTAGTGGGCCAAGAGATTATCAACGCGGTCCCGGTGACCTGTGCGACGCCGGCTCCTGGCACGCTCTACTTCGTGGGTGGAGATGGGCAGCCCTTCCCCGACGACCAACGATGGAATGGAGTGGTCTTGGGCGATGGAGACGATTTCGACGACAGTGACCCTGAGACTGTGGGCGCCGGCAATGGTTGGGATACGGATGGGTGGGCGGTCATCGTGGGTCCGAACGTAGCCAGTATCTCCAACCCGGCCACTGCCGGCGACTGTATCGATTGGGTGGTGACGGCCCTCGAGGTCAACGTTCAGAACTGCCAGACGACGCCTAATCGCAAGAGCACCTGGGGAACACTCAAGACTCTGTACCGTTAGATAAGAACCACCTTCGGCGGCGGCCTAGATTGTTCCAGGCCGCCGCTGTGATCTGGACTCGAAGCGCGAGATCGTCGAGTCGGCGGATTTGGCGAACGGACTGCGTTCACTTCGAGACGAACGAGTGCCCACAAGTTCGTAAGAGAACGAGGCTCGCACGGTATCGGGCGACATCGAGCCTCGTGATGGTGCTTCGCCTCGAAGTGCGACGGGCATCGCCACCTGGACTGAGAGGCTCCAAGCTCCCCAACAAGCACCGGCGGTTGCCTTTCCCACGGTGCCGGTGTCGAACGTCAGGACCGAGCACTTTACCGATGCCGAGCTGAGCGCTGTCTTGGAATGTCTGCCGCCGCCAGTCCGCGCCGTGGTCCGCTTCGGGGCCGCGACTGGCTGGAGGCTCATGGAGTGCCTCACGCTCCGGTGGGGCGCGGTGGACTTCACCACGGGGACGATTCGGCTGGAGCCTGGACAGACCAAGAACGGCAAGGGGCGCGTGTTCCCGTTCAGTCGCTTCCCTGTCTTGGCCGCGCTGCTGGAGGAGCAACGTCAGGAACGGTGGCGGATCGAGCGCAAGCGAGGCATCGACGTCGCCTACGTTTTCCACCGCGCGGGCCGGCCAATCCGCGACCCTTGACGACGCGTGGAAGGCGGATGCCGCAGCGCCGGGCTGGTGAATCGCCGGTTCCACGACCTGCGCCGCTACGCCGCGATGCGGCTCGTCCGGGCCGGCGTCGCGCGCTCCGAGGCAATGGGACTGCCACGAGAGACGGAATCCATGTTCACCCGGTACGCCCTGAACGACGTGCCGGCCCTGGAGCGCGCCGTCGAGAAGCTGGCCGCTCTGGATACACCGAAGGCCTGACAGAATGTCACGGTCAGCACGTCTTCTCGGACAAATCCTCGGACAAATGCGAGACCCGCGCTCGCAACCGCATGCGAACGCGGGTCATCAGTGGTGCCCGGGGCGAGAGTTGAACTCGCACGGGTTTCCCCATACGCCCCTCAAACGTACGTGTCTACCAATTCCACCACCCGGGCAATGTCAGCGCTCGAAGCGTCGCGCTAGGGAGTGCCCGCCGGCGGCTGGGCGGGCGGACTTCCCGAGCCGGAGCCCGGGGCCGGCGGCGCCTGACCGGACGGCACCGGAGCTTGACCGGCCGGCGGCTGGCCAGCGGGCGTCTGCCCGGAAGGTGGCGCCTGACCGGGGAGCTGTCGCGGCGCTGTCGTGGTCGCCTTCTGCGCCTCTTCCTGGAGCAAGCTGCGCGCGGGGCGCCCGACGCCCGAGGACATGAGCGCCAGCACGAGCGACGTCATGAAGAACGCTCCGCCGAGGATCATGGTCGCGCGAGTGACGAAGTCGGTGGCGCCACGGCCTCCGAACACGGTCTGCGCGGTGCCACCGAAGGCCCCGCCGGCCAGGCCGCCGCCCTTTCCCGACTGGAGCAGGACGACGACGATCAGGCTGAAGCAGATGATGATGTGCAACGCCAGCAGCAATCCGTACATGGAACGATCCATTCCAGGGTAGAGGTGTCCAGCGAGCGCGGCGCGTGCAAACGGCCGTGTACCGTAGCAGCCGGCCGTGGAACCGGTCAACTGGGGCGGGCTCCGGAGCGGGCTCCGGACCGCAGGATAGCCGCGAACCACCGGAGCCGCGCTGCCGTGGCGCGAACGGTCAACGCTGGCCGGCGGCGGCGATGATCTTCCAGAACCCGGCCGGCTCGAGCGACGCCCCACCGACGAGCGCGCCATCGACCTCGTTCTCTGCGAACAGCGCGACCGCATTGTCGCCGGTCACGCTTCCGCCATAGAGCACCGCGACCCGCGCGCCGGTGTTCGGTCCGGCCACCTGGTCGAGCGTCGCGCGAATCACCTGATGCGCCTCGCGCGCCTGTTCCGGTTGCGCCACTTTGCCGGTGCCGATCGCCCACACTGGCTCGTAGGCGATGACGGTCGCCAATACTTGATCGATCGGCAGCTCGTGGTAGGCGGCCCGCACTTGGCGGACCAGAACCTCGGTCGTGCGCCCGCCTTCCCGCTCGCTCAGCGTCTCGCCGACGCAGACGATCGGAACCAGCCCGTCGCGCTGCGCCGCGCGCAGCTTGCGCGCCACCAGCTCGTCGCTCTCGCCCATGATGTGCCGGCGCTCGGAGTGACCGACGATCACGAACCGGCAGCCGAGCGCCGCCAGCATCGAGCCCGCGATCTCGCCGGTGAACGCGCCGCGCGACTCCGGATGGAGGTCCTGCGCTCCGAGATGGATCGGACTGCCACGCAGCGCCGTGCCGACCGACTCGAGGCCCGTGAACGGCGGGCACAACGCCACCTCGCACGGCGGCGCCGCCGCCAGCAGCGCCGTCAACCCGCGGGCCAGTGCGGCGCCTTCGGGCGCGGTCTTGTTCATCTTCCAGTTGCCGGCCACGAGTCGCGGCCGGCGCGGCCAGGGTCCGGACATCATGCCTCCCGATCGTCGAGCGCGGCGACGCCGGGCAGCTCGCGCCCTTCCATGAACTCGAGCGATGCGCCCCCACCGGTGGAGAGATGGCTCAGGCGCTCCCCGAGCCCGGCTTGCTGCACCGCGGCGATCGAATCGCCGCCTCCGACCACGGTGACAGCGCCGCGACTCGTGGCTTCCGCGAGCGCGCGCGCGACCGCCAGCGTGCCTTCCGCGAACCCCGGCACCTCGAAGACGCCCATCGGACCGTTCCAGAACACGGTCTTCGCGTCGCGCAGCTTGAGGGCGAACAGACGCATCGTGGCCGGGCCGATGTCGACGCCCATCTCATCCGGCCGCAGATGCTCGAGCTCGATCGGGCGGCCGGGCGCCGTCCCATCCACGGCCACGGACGCCACGCAATCGACGGGCAGCACCAGCTCCACGTTTCGCTCGCGCGCCTGCTCGAGCACCCGGCGCGCGACGTCGACGCGGTCCTCCTCCACCAGCGACCGGCCGGTCGGCTGGTTCTGGGCGCGCAGGAACGTGAACATCATCGCGCCGCCGATCAGCAGGCGGTCGACCTTGCCGAGTAGCGACTGGATCACGTCGATCTTCCCGGAGATCTTGGCACCGCCGAGGATCGCGACGAACGGCCGGCCGGGTGCTTGGAGCAGTCGACCCAGTGACTCGAGCTCCTTCTGCATCAGGAAGCCCGCCACCGCGGGCTTCAGCAGATGGGCGATGCCCTCGGTGGACGCGTGCGCCCGATGCGCCGCTCCGAAGGCGTCGTTGACGTACACATCGCCGAGGCTCGCGAGCTTTTGGGCGAAGGCGGGGTCGTTCTTCTCCTCTTCCGGATGGAAGCGCAGGTTCTCGAGCAGCAGCACGCCGGCATCCGGCAGCGATGCGGCCGACCGTTCGGCTTCGGATCCGACGCAATCCTCGGCGAACGCGATCGGCGTGCGCAGCAACCGCTCCAGCCGGCGCGCCACTGGTCGCAAGCTGAGCTTGGGGTCGGGCCCGGCCTTCGGCCGGCCGAGATGGGAGGCGACCACGAGCCGTGCGCCTTTCTGCATGAGATAGCGCAGCGTGGGAAGCGCGGCGACCATGCGCGTGTCGTCCGTCACCTCGCCGTCTTTGAGCGGCACGTTGAAGTCCACGCGCACGAACGCACGACGACCGGCCGGCTCCAGGTCGCGCACGGTCTTCTTCGTTCCGGTCACGCGCCCTCCCTCACGCCATGCGCAGCAGCGCGTCGACGACGCGGTTCGAGAAGCCCCATTCGTTGTCGTACCAGGACAGCACCTTGACCAGCCTGCCGTCGAGCACCGTGGTCGAGAGCGCATCCAGCACGCTGCTGTGCGGATTGCCGATGACGTCCGAGGAGACGATCGGATCCTCGCAGTACTCGAGCACGCCCTTCATCGGACCTTCCGCGGCTTCCTTCAAAGCGCTGTTGATCGCGGCTTTGTCGGTGGGCTGCTTCACGCGGCACACCAGGTCGATGAGCGAACCGTTCATGACCGGCGCGCGCACCGCTATCCCGTCGAGCTTGCCCTTGAGCTCGGGGAGCACCTCGCCGATCGCCTTCGCCGCGCCGGTCGAGGTGGGAATCAGGTTGACCGCGGCCGCGCGGGCGCGCCGCAGGTCCTTGTGCGGCAGGTCGAGAATGCGCTGATCGTTCGTGTACGCGTGGATGGTCGTCATCAGGCCGTGCTCGATGCCGAACCGGTCGTTCAAGACCTTGGCGACCGGCGCGAGCCCGTTGGTGGTGCACGAGCCGATGCTGACGACCGGATGCTTCGCCCGATCGAAGAGCTGGTCGTTGACGCCGAACACGAAGGTCAGATCCACGCCCTTGGCCGGCGCTGAAATCAGCACGTTGCGCGCGCCGGCCGCGAGGTGCTGAGCACCGCCCTCGCGATCGGTGAAATGGCCGGTCGCTTCGAGTACTGCCTCGACACCGAGCGCTTTCCACGGCAGCTTGGCCGGGTCCTTCTCGCTCAACACCTTGATCCGGCGGTCCCCGACCTCGAGCTGTCCTTCTCGGGCCTTGGCCGCGGCCTTCGGCCAGGTGCGGTGCACGGAGTCGTAGCGCAGAAGGTGGGCGAGCGTGTCGGCATCGGTGATGTCGTTGACGGCCACGAACTCGAGTCCCGCCCCACGCTCGATGCTGGCGCGAACCACCTGGCGACCGATGCGGCCGAATCCGTTGATGCCGATGCGAAGCGACATGTCAGTCTCCCGTTCGAGCCGCGGCAGCGCGCCGCGTCGCGTTCACCCGAAGAACACCTGCGCGACCTCGTAGAGATCGTGCGGCACCTTGCGTGGCCCCTCCCGCACGACCGACAGCGGGACCGACCCGATCGCGCGGCCTTGCAGGCTCACCATCTGTCCGTACTCCCTGCGCGCCGCCAGATCCACCGCCGCCACCCCCATGCGCGACCCCAGCAACCGGTCGAACGCCGTCGGCGTTCCTCCCCGTTGCACGTAGCCCAACGTGACCATGCGGGTCTCGATCCCGAGTCGTCTTTGAATCTCGGCGGCGAGCGCCCCACCGATGCCCCCGTACTGGACGCGGCCGACCGGATCGAGACGCTGCGGCACTTCGAGATTCCAGCCGCCGGGGTCCGGCTTGAAGCGTGCGCCTTCGGCGACCACGACGATGCTGAACTCTCGTCCGCGCGCGATGCGGTGCTGGATGAAATCACACACCTCTTGCACGCTGACCGGCTCCTCCGGAGCCACGACCACGTCGGCCCCGCCCGCGATTCCGGAGCTGACGGCAAGCCATCCCGTCGTGCGCCCCATGACCTCGACCACGATCACACGGTCGTGCGATTCCGCGGTGCTGTGCAGCGCATCCACCGCCCGCACGATCGTCGTCAGCGCCGTGTCGAAGCCGAACGAGAAGTCGGTCCCGGGCACGTCGTTGTCGATCGTCTTCGGGATGCCGATCGTCGGCACTCCCTCCTGGTGCAGGCGCCACGCGGCGGCCAGCGTGCCATCGCCCCCGCATACCAGCAGCCCGTCGAGCTGGTGCGCGCGCATCCGCTCGCGGATTCCGTCCACCCCTGGAGACTCGCGAAACGGATCGACCCGCGACGTGCCGAGGATCGTGCCGCCGCGCGGCAGGATTCCGCCGACCGCATTCAAGTCGAGCGGCCGGACGCGATCACGCAGGAGACCGAGCCATCCGTCCAGGAGACCGAGCACCGTGGCCTGGTGCGTGCGCACCGCCCGCACGACCGCTGCGCGGATCACCGCGTTGAGACCCGGACAGTCGCCGCCGCCGGTCAGAATGCCGAGTCGCACGATCACGCCTCCGCCGGCCGTGCCGCGTCATTCAAGTAGTTGCGGGACAGCGCGTTAGTGCATCGAATCCGGCGCAATATGCCGCATAGGCCGGCGCGACGTCAAGGCGCGGGGCTACTCGGTCGAGTAGCGGAGCGTGTGGTCGCCGTAACCCTGCTCGTCGACGAACAGGAACACCATTCGGCGGCGGGGCCTCGGCAGCAGCGCGGAATCGAGTTCCGCGCCGTCAGTGTCCTCGGTGTTGCCCTCGTAGATCCAGACCTCGAACGGGCGCGTGTCGCCGCCGAGCCCCTTCTGGTGAACGTCGCCCGTCGGCCGGTCCTCGCTGAGCTCGAGCTCCCGAATCACGTTCGTGAGCGTCTGGTCGCCGGCCGGGATCACCTGGCGGAGGATCTCGGTCGGCTCGCCGTAGCGGATGTAGACGCGACCCATGTCGGAGAACATTCCCTTGCTAAGGCCGAACCGCCCGAAGTTCCGGTTGGCTTGCTCCACGCGCCGGAGGAATGAAGTGCGCACCTCGTTCTCGGCCGTGCCGGGCGTCGGATCGCGTCGCGTCCAAAACTCGTCGAGGAAGCGCTCCTGCTCGCCGAGATGCATGCGAGCGAAGTTCTCCTCGTTGTCCGCTTCGAGCAGGAAGTGCACGATGTCCTCGAGCTCGGCCGGACTCCGCAACCATGACGAAGGCTGCCAGGCGATGCTGAAGTGGCTGCGACGAGTGAGCGCAGCCGAGTCGCCTTCCATCCACACTTTGAGCTCCAGGTCGTAGCCGCCGGCCGGCTGGGTGGCCAGGTCGATCCTGACGGTCTCGGTCAGCCACGGCGCCGCGGTCGCCGTGCTCTCCGACTCCGCCACCATCGTTCCCTTCGCGTCCAGCACCCGTGCCTTCCAACGCCACGCCTTGGGCTCGCGCGTGGTGCGGGCGACGAACGCCGCCTCGAGCCGATTCGCGAGCAGCCCGTAGAGGCGCTCGGGATTGGGCAGCAACACCCGCGTCCCGCGCTGAAACGCTCCCGACCCAGACGGCATCTCCGCCCACACGAACTCGAGATCCGAGAGCTCCCGCCCCGCCAGCTCGGCGGGCACCGAGACCTCGCCTTCCACGACGCCGGACTCGGCCACGCGCCGGCCGATATAGCTGATGCCGCGCCGTCGCGAGTGCAGGTCCTCCAGCTTCACTTCCATGCGATACGCGCCGGGCTGGACCGGGAACGGCAAGACGACGACCTTTCCGAATCCGGGCGCCGAGTCGCCGGCGGCGACGCTGAACTCCTGCACCGCGTCGTGCTGCTTGGCGCCGAACCGGTTCTGGAGCCGCACCGAGAGTTTGACTCGGCCCTCGCCACTCGCGTCCCGCACCAGGCCCGCGACCGTCACCGGCGGAATCCGGATGTACACTTCCAGCCGGTTGCGTAGCGAATCCGGGAAGGCGGCGGCGTCCACGGTGAAGCTCACGCGCCCGCCGACCCGCCACGGCAGCGGCCCGGGACCTTCGCCGGGTGCGGCGCCGGCGGGCACGGCGGCCAGCAGACCGATCCACACCACCGCGCTCATCGCACCCCAAGCCGAACGCGCTCCCGGTAGGGAGCGCGTCGAAGGCGTCGAAGGTTGTCGTGTCGCGAAGGCGGCGCGACGATCAGAACATGAACTTGAGCGAGAACCGATGCACGCCTCCCAGGTCCCGCATGTCGGTGAAGGCGTAGTCGAGATCCGCTTGCCCGGCGACCGAAACCGGGAAATGGAAGCCGACGCCAGCCGCCAGCCCCTCGGCGTCGTAGTTGATGTTGTAGCCGCCGCGCAGGAACACGTAGTTGTGGAATGCGTACTCCCCCCCAACGTTGAGGCGCTCGGCGTTGTCCGGTGGATGCGAGAACTCGAACGCGCCCATCAGCCGCTGATTGGAGTTCTGGAACACGACGGCCGATGATCCGACGCGGAACAGGGCCGGGATGCGCGCGGAACGATCGATGAACGTGATCTCCGAGCCGATGTTCGTGATCGTCATGCCGATTTTCATGCCGAGCGTGCCGACGTCGTAGAGCGTGCCGATGTCGAAGGCGTAGATCTGCTGCGAGAACTCCGCCAAGCCTTCGTGGATGAAGTTGCCGGTGACGCCGGCGCTGAACTTGTCGGTGAAGGAGCGCGCGTAGGTGACGCCGACCGCGAGCATCCCGGCGTCGAACGTGTTGCCCGTCCCGACGTCGGGGTCCGGCTGGAAGGCCGTCGTCTCGATCATGGGATCCATCGTCAGCGCGCGCGCCTGGATGCCGATCGCACCGGGAATCCGCTTGAGGTGGAACACGTAGCCGCTCTGATCGAACGACAGCTCGGCCGGCCAGCTCGCGTGGTTGATCTGTAGCTCCGACTTGTCGGGATCGATACGCGCGATCCCCGCGGCATTCCAGAACAAGGCGCTGGCATCGTCCGCGACCGCCACGAACGCGCCTCCCATGCCCGCCGCGCGCGCACCGACGCCGATCTTCAGGAACTGACCGTCGAAGGTTCCCACCTTCTCGAAGATGTCGGCGGCCCCGGCGATCCCGGGAGCGATGATCCCCAGGACGCTCAGGGCTACGATGAACCGTCTCACGTTATTCCTCCTTCGCGCCCTAGCGAATGATGACGAACTTGCCGCGCTGCTGGCCCTGCGTCGATTCCACCACGAACAGATAGATCCCGCTGACCACGTCCTGGCCGTTGCGCGAGATCAGATTCCATCGCGCCTGGCCGTCGTTGGCCTGGTCCTGCTGCCGGTTGAAGCCGGGGAACACGCGGCCGTCGTCGAGGGTGATCGGTCCGCGGACCGAGTCGTTCACAGGATCGGTCGAGTGCAGCTCCTGCACCAGATCGCCCGAGACGGTGAAGATCCTGATCGTCCAGTTCCCGGCCGGCAGCCCAAAGAAGTCGACGTGGGTGCCGGTCGGATCCGAAGCATTCGGGGTCAGGTCCCAGGCAGAGGGTCGCTCCGCGATGTTGCGGAAACCTCGGTAGGGATTCGGCACGACCCACACGTTCTTTCCGCTACTCGTCGAGGACTGCGGGACGACGGCATCCGCCTCCTGGGCGGCGCGCCGCCCGAACGATTCGCCCGCGCGCCCCGAATCGCCGGCGGTCACGGAGTAGAAATAGGTGAAGCCGTTCTTCACCTCACGGTCGAGATAGCGGTAACGGCCGATCGGGTACTGGGTCCGGGTGGTCGCCAGGCGCGTGACGGGGTCGATGCCGTTTTCGCGTTTGCACTCTCCCAGCGTGTCGCGCACGCAGTCGATGGTGCGGTCGGGGCGCAGGATCTCGCCGGACTGCCGGTTCCACAGGTCGCCCCTCACGAGGCAGATCGGCACCACGCGCGGGCCGCGGGTGTTCGTTACCGGATCGAGGTACTCGGGCACCTGAATCATTGGGCAGGCGGCGCCGGTGTCGGCGACGGTGAAGTTGCTGTCCGCGTGATCGAACAGCCGGAACTCTCCGAGCAGCGCCCAGTTGTCGTCCGTCGGTCCCGAGGAGCCGATCGGGCGCTGCCAGTTGGCCGCCTTCCAGATCCGGTACGAGCGGAAATCGAACTCACGGCGCTCCGGATCGGGCGTGATCTCCGAGAGGTTGTCCCACGCCAGCATCACCTGGTTGTCGCCCGCCGCGATCAGGATCGGCGTCCGCTCGGGATTGTCCGAGAAGTTGAACGTCGAACCGACGTTGATGGCCGGGCTCGGTGGCGGTGACTCGGTGTTCCAGCGTTTCAGGAAATAGCCTCGACCGGTTTGCGAGTCGTAGACCCCGGTGCAGTAGTCGCAGTCGAAATCGAACCACGTGAACTCGAACTCGGTGATCGGGCGGAACGCGCCCTCCGACTCGTCATGGCAGTCGGCGCCGGTGACGCCGAGCTGGTTGGGCCGGGCGCGCAAAGGCGTCTCGCGGCCATGGAACGGGAAGCTGCTGGAGCCACCGGGCACCAGGTGTTCGAGTCCTTCCCGAGGCGGCTCGTAGACTCCTTCGTAAGCGATTTGGGCGGTCAGCGCATTGTCGACGACCGGATGCTTGTCGAGTAGATCCGGGCCGCTCAGGAGGCCGTTCTGGTAGAGCAGGTAGTCGGTCGGGTACGTCGCCAGTGTCAGATACTCCGCGCGCTGGACGGCGTAGGCGATGCTGACCTGAATGCTGCCGTTGTTCGGGACGTTTCGGAACGGTCCGACCGAAGCCCACGCCTGATAGTCACCGATGAGCTGACCGGGCTCCTGATTGATCAGACCCGTCGACTGGTCCACGTTGTCGCCGCCCGTCATGAACTCGAAACGCTGCTGATCGATGGTCGGGTTGCCGCCCTCATCGTAAGGCGTCCCGGCGACGTAGGAGCGGAACGCCTTGAACTGGACCCGGGTCGGCGCGTTGGTGGCCAGCGGGTCGGTTGTGTGTCCGAGCAGGAGGAACGTCGCCGCGCCGGTGGTCCGGCCCTGGTCGCTGTTGTCGTCCGCGACCGTGAAGCCCTGCACGCGATACGTGACCCGCGGGCACAAGGCGGAATCGGCGGGCACCGGCGGGCTGACGTCGAAGTGCGGATACTGGCGTCTCGGGTCCCCTTCGTTCAACGCGATCACGAACTCGCCGCTTGGCACCATCGACAAGTCGAAGTCGTCGTTGAAATAGTTGGTCAAGGCCAGTGGCCCGCAGTCCATATCGACCCGGAAGCCGACGGTCAGGCTGTCGAGGTCGTGGCCCGAGCGGTTGTAGATCGTGTACTCGACCGCATTGAAGTTGGCGAGCCGCGTGTTCGCGAACGCGAACGCCTGCTGGTGCACTTCGAGGCCGAACGGAATGTGCTTCTCGTTGAACACCGAGTTGACGGCCTGAGGCGTGTCGTCCCGGATCGCGCACGTGATCATCTGTTGGCCGAGCGCTGCGTAGTCCTCGTCGATGCGGCCGTCACCGTCGTTGTCGTGCCCGTCCAGGAAGTCCTCGTCGATCAGCGACAGAGGCGGATTGGTCGCCGGGTCGCGATCCCCGTCGTCGTTGAACAGCCGCGCGCCGTTGACGATGCCCTCGTAGGCCTCGTACATCCGGTCCTCGGGCTCGAGCGACGGCGGCCGCCACTCGGAGAAGTAGCTCACCCGGCGCACCGCGTTGGGTTCCGTGGCGACCGGGTTCACGGCCCCGACCGAGAACAGGGCGAATGCGAGGTACTCGACGCCGCTCGCCCCCGGCCATTGTGCCGAAGCATCGTTCGACACGGTGACGAACGGATTCCCGAACAGGCCCAGGTTCGTGACCTTCATGTACACGTTGCCGACCGTCAGCACCGCTCCTGGTCCGAAGATGTCGGGGATCGCGGCCGGCCGTGCCGGAGGCTTGATCACGCCCTCGGCCGAAAACTGCTCGGGCTGGGAGGCCGAGAAGTACTCGGGATGGCTGCGGATGAACTCGTCGGTCATCTCCTGATCGATCCGCGCCTCCGCGCCGGTGGCGAACACCAGCGCCAGCGCCGAACCCACCGCCAGAAGTCGCGCCGTCTTCGTCCAGAGCCGCATCGTGTTCGTGATCTCCTTCGTCGTGAGCGTTTTAGAACGTGATGCTGAGGCCCATGCGCACGTTCCGGCCTTCCTGGAACACGCGCGGGTCGTGGAGCGACACCCAATCGAGAACGTCGTCGCCGTTGCGGTCCTGCAGATAACCGCCGCCGGCGCGCCCGGTCTCTGTGTAGTAGATCAGGTACTCGTCGCCCGACTGGTTCAGGAACGGGTTCGGGAACGACGAGAACGTCAGTGCGTTGATGTTCTTCGCGTTCAGCACGTTTCGCGCGTCGAAGAACAGCGTCACGTTCTGGCCCCAGATCCGATAGTACTTGTCGCCGTCGATCGTCAGCACCGAGTTCGATGGCAGCCGCCGCGAGTTCTCCAGCACCGGGTCCGGCCGCCGATCGTTACGGAACGCAGGCGTGAACGGGAAGCCCGAGCCGTACACCCACAGGACGCGGAAGCCCCACTTGCCGGGATCCCGCACCACGCCCTGGAGGCTGAACGTGTGGCGCTGGTCCCAGTCGAGCGGCTGCTCCGAGATCGGCAGGTAGAGCCGGCCACCGTTGAAGAACTGCAGCGCCTGGTTGGGATCCGATGCCACGCCCGTGGCCAGCGAGTAGGTGTAGTTCATCTCGGCCGAGAACTTGTGGCTGAAGCTCTTGATGATGCTCGCCTCGAACCCGCGCGCGCTCGCGT
>DASQFU010000170.1:0-18414 GCA_035632955.1 Candidatus Limnocylindria bacterium | reverse complement strand
CGTGTACTGGATGAACGCGACCAGCGTGCCGAGCGTGATCCCGGTCCACATGACCTGGCGGCCGCCGTACCAGACGATCAGCGACACGGCGAGCGCGCCGACCAGTTCGAGCACCGGGAAGAACACCGAATGGTAGAAGACCGTCTGAAGATTGGCGTCGCGATGCCCGCCGTTCAGGCGGCGGAACTCCGCCAGGTTGCGATCCTCGCGGTTCATGATCTGGACGGTGGTCATGCCGGTGAGGTTCTCGTTCAGGAATGCGTTCATCCGCGCGAGCCGCGTGCGAATGTCGCGGAACGAGCGCCGCACCTTGGCGCGGAACGTGAGCGTGACGATGAAGATGAGCGGCAGCACGGAGAACGCCACGGCCAGCAGCTCGACGTTCAGCCGTCCCATCGCGAACAGGATGCCGATCAGCGTGAACAGGTCTCCGAACATCGTGATCACGCCCGAAGTGAAGAGCTCGTTGAGCACGTCGACGTCGTTCGTGACGCGGGTCATGAGGCGGCCGACCGGGGTGCGGTCGTAGAACCCGACCGGGAGGCGCTGGAGATGGCGGAACAACGCGACCCGCAGGTCCAGCATTACGTGCTGGCCGACGCGCTGCATGATCTGGATGTGGAGGTAGCTCAGGCCGAAGCCGACGGCGAGCACGCAGAAGTAGAGCACGGCGACCCGGTCGAGATGACCGAGGTCGCGGTGACGGATGCCGTTGTCGATCGCCTCTTTGGTCAGATAGGGGCCGGCAAGCTGGACCACGGCATCGAGCAGCACGATCACGACCGCGAAGCCGACTTGCATCCGGTACGGCTCGAGATAGCCGAGCAGCCGGCGCATGAGCCGGTGGTCGTATGCGCGGCCGAGCAGGTCCTCGTCGTGGTGACTCAGGAGGCCTCCAGCTCGTCTTCCAGCTCCTGCTGCCGGCACAACCGCGCGTAGCGGCCGCCCAGCGCCAGCAACGAATCGTGCGTGCCGCGCTCGACGACGGCGCCGTCTTCGAGCACGACGATCAGGTCGGCGTCGCGCACCGTGCTCACGCGATGGGAGACGAGCAGCGCCGTGCGGCGCCGGAGCTCGCGCCGCAACCCGCCGAGAATCGCTTCCTCGGTATGGGTGTCCACGCTCGAAAGGCAATCGTCGAGCATCAGGATCGGGCTATTGCGCAACAGCGCGCGCGCGATCGCGGTGCGTTGCCGCTGGCCTCCGGACAGCGTGATTCCCCGCTCGCCCACCAGCGTCTGGTAGCCGTCCGGAAATCCGCTCACGTCGTCCTGCAGGTGCGCGATGTGCGCGGCGCGCACGACCGATTCGGGCGTCGCGTCGCGCACGCCGTAGGCGATGTTCTCTTCGAGCGTGGCGGAGAACAGGAACGTGTCCTGGGGCACGTAGGCGATCTGGTTGCGCAGCCATCTCAGGTCATAGCGCCGGACGTCCACGCCGTCCAGGAACACGGTTCCCGGCGGCGGATCGAAGATCCGTGGCAGGAGCGAGAGCACCGTGCTCTTGCCGGACCCGGTTGCGCCCACGAGCGCGACCGTGGCGCCCGGCGTCACGTGAAACGACACGCTCTGCAGCGCGGGCCGCTCCTCGCCGGGATAGGTGAACGTCAGATCGCGGAACTCGAGCTCGCCGCGGCACTGCTCGGGGGCGATCGCGCCGGGCTCGTTGCCGATCGCCGGCACCACCGCGAGGATTTCGTCGATGCGCCGGTACGACGCCATGCCGCGCTGGAACAGGTTGATGACCCACCCGAGCGCGACCACCGGCCAGTTCAACATCCCGAGGTAGGCCGTGAACGCCACGAACTCGCCGAGCGTGATCCGATCCTTGATCACCTCGCGGCCGCCGAGGTAGAGGGCGAGCAAGGCCGCGAGACCGGCCAGGAACGCGAGCAAGGGATGGAACACGCCCCAGGTGCGGATCAGGGCCAGGTTCTTGGTCAGGTAGTCGCGGTGGATCGCGCCGAAATCCTCGAGCTCGTGCGGCTCGCGCGCGAAGGCCCGCACCACGCGCACGCCCGAGACGTTCTCCTGCACGCGCGCCGAGAGCGCGGCGAAGTGCGCCTGAATCTCCTCGAACCGGCGATGGATGCGATCGCCGAACACCCACACCGTCAACGACACGAGCGGCAGCGGCAGCAACGAGTAGAACGTCGCGCGCGGACTGATGGCGAGCATGAAGCCGAGCGACACCGCGGCGACGGTCACCGTGTTCACGAAGTAGAGAATGCCTGGCCCGAGCATCATGCGCACCGCGGCGAGGTCGTTGGTCGCGCGCGACAGGATCTCGCCGGTGCGCGTGTGCTGGAAGTAGTCGACCGGGAGGCGCTGCAGATGGGCGAACACGTGGTTGCGGAGATCGAACTCGACGTGGCGCGAGATGCCGATCACGACGCGCCGCATCAGATATCTGAACGCGCCGCCGACCAGCGCGATCGCGAACAGGACCAGCGCATAGCCGCCGAGCTTCTCGGCCGTGACGCCGCGATAGAGATCGTCGACGGCGAGCCGCAGGACCTGCGGTTGCGCGAGGGAGATCGCGTTGGTGAGAATCACGCACGCGATGCCCCAGACGAGCGCCCGGCGGTAGGGCGCGAGGAACGGCAGGAGGCGAGCGGTCAGGTCGCGAATGAGACGGACCTCCCGGACCCCGTTCCGCGCTCCCGCACGGTGTCCCGCGAGGCCCCGCCGGCCCGACCGCGCTCAGCCTGCGGTCGGCCTTCCGGCCTCAGGGTTCGCGCAGGGTCCCCAGCGCACCCTGGAAGCGATTCAACGAGCTCTGCTTGAACGCGATTCCCACGAACACCTGGTCTGTGTGGAAAGCGTTTCGCGCCAGCGCCGTGTGCAGCGACGAGACGATCAGGTCCACCTGGTCGTCGAGCCGGTAGACGATTCGCGGGCCCGCCCGATGGCGATTCACCTCGTCGACCGGAAGGTTGCCGTCCCCGATCGCGAGCTCACCTTCGTAGTGTCCGGCGAGGAGCAGGGAACGCGTCACCCATACGCCGAGCTCGGCGTTGCCGACGATCTGGTCGGCCGGCGCGTCGAAACGGTAACGATAGCCGCCTCCCGCGTGCGCGTAGCCGCGCAGGGCCGGCAAGCTCGTGCCGAGCTGCAGCATCAGGCTCACGTCCTGCTGGCCTTCTCCGAGCCGGGGCGACACGCTCTGCCGCAGGCAGTCCACGTTCAGCGAGTCGCCGTTGCCGGTCGCCTCGCCGCAGCGGATCGAATCCTGGTGCGTGGCGCGGAAGTGCCGGTCGTAGCCCATCGGCGCTTTCCACTCGAGCTCCAGCGCCAGCGCGGTCGGACCATTGGCCAGGTGGTGCCGGAACCCAACGCGCATGTCGCCGAGACCGGTCTCGGTGCGCTCGAAGGGACGGGTGCTCGCACGCCTCGTGATGCTCTTGGCCGGCACGGCGAGCAGGAAGCTCGTGCGCTTCCTCCAGCCCAGCTCGTTGTACGCGACCAGCGTGCGGTCTTCCACCACGCCGCCGTCGAACAGCGGGCCCCGGTCGCCGTCGTCGTTGTGCCAGCTATCCGCCGTGAACACGCCCGAGCGAAACTCGCTGAACCACTCACCCGGTTGAAGTCCCCACGGCCCTGCCAGCGCGGGCGCAGCCGGGACCAGGGCGGCGAGCCACAAGGCGCTCAACGCGGTGCGGCGTCTCATGAGGGTGGTCGGAGTCTCCAGTGGAATGCCAGGGGAGGAGTGCGCGGGAGACTAGCGACCTCTTCCAGACGCTGCAAGCACTCGTTCGGGCGCGTGTCGTGTGGCACCATCGGCGCATGCCGCCGCCGTCCGTGCTCGAGTTCGTGCGCAGCCGTGATGCGGTTTGGAACCTCCCGCCGCGCTTCGTCGCCGAGCTGGCCCGCGAGTTCCCCGAGGTGCGGTTCATCGCGCCCGCCGACCAGGCGGAAGCCGATGAACGCCTCGCCGAAGCCGACGTCGTGTTCGGATGGGCGGTCACGCGAGACAACTTCTCCGCCGCGAAGCGGCTGCGCTGGATCCACCTCAGCGCCGCCGGCGTGGGCTCGCAGCTATTTCCCGCGCTCGTGGAGAGCGACGTCGTGCTCACGAACGGACGCGGGCTCCACGGCGTGGCGATGGCCGAGCACACGCTGGGCGTCCTGCTCGCCTTCACCCGCAAGTTGCATCTGGCGCGCGACGCCCAGCGCGCGCGGCGCTGGGCTCAGCGCGCGCTGTGGAGCGAGCCGCCGCCTTACGGCGCGCTCGCGGGAACGACGATGGGACTCGTCGGATTCGGCGCGGTCGGCCGGGCGATCGCCGAGCGCGCCACGGCGCTCGGGATCGACGTGCTCGCCGTGCGCCGTCATCCCGATCCCGATCCGCGCCCGGCGGTCGCGCAATGGGACCCGAGCCGGATGCCGGACGTGCTCGCGCGCGCCGACTGGCTGGTGCTCGCGGTGCCGCTGACGAACGAGACGCGGCGTCTGATGGATGCGGACGCGCTCGCCCAGGTCAAGTCCGGCGCGATTCTCGTCAACCTCGGGCGCGGCGGGCTCGTGGACGAAGCCGCTCTCGTCGCTGCGCTGCGGGACGGGAGGCTCGCGGGAGCGGCGCTGGACGTGTTCGAGCGCGAGCCTCTGCCCGAAGCGAGTCCGCTCTGGGAAATGCCTCAGGTCATCGTCACGCCGCACGTGTCGGGATTCGGCCCCCGCTATTGGGAGCGGTCGACCGATCAGTTTCGGCGCAACCTGCGCGCGTTCCTCGACGGCGCCCCGCTCGAGAACGTGGTGGACAAGCGCGCCGGCTACTAATGTATGGCGTTCACGCTCGGAGTCCTGCTCGCGGGAGGCCGCGGCGCGCGCCTGGGAATGCAGACACCCAAGGCGCTCGTGACGCTCGCGGGTACGACGGTGATCGAGCGTGCGGCACGAACGCTGGAGGCCGTATGCGACGACGTGGTGGTGAGCGGTCCGGAGGATCTTCGCGAAGCCCTGTCGGCGGCGCTCGGCCGGAGACTACGCTACGCCGCCGATCCGCCGGCCGCGGCGGGCCCCTTGGCGGGAGTCGTGGCCGGCCTCGCGGCGGCCGACTTCGCGGCGGCGCTGGTGCTCGGCGTCGACTTTCCCCTGGCGGTGCCGCAAGCGCTGCGGCGTCTGGTCGCGTGGTTTCTCGAGGAGCGCGTGGCTCACGTCCCGGGATCGCGGCCGGCGCCGAGCGCGCTGGTGCCGGCTCCGGGCGGCACTCCGCAGCCGCTGGTCGCCGCGTACGGGCCGGAGGCCCGGGAGGCGCTCGCCGCCTGCCTGGTGGCGGGGGAGCGCTCGATCGTGAGCGCCGTGCGCACGCTCGCGCCGCGGTGGATCGAGGATGCCCTGATCTCCGAGCTGGAAGGTGGAGCGGAGAACTTCTTCAACGTCAACCATCCGGCCGACCTCGCGGAAGCCGAGCGCCGGCTGCGGGAGCGCAGGGCGTCGTGAGCGCGCGGTCATGACCGCGAACGCTTCGGTCGGCGGCGAGCTCCATGTCGGCGGGGTTTCGGTCGACCGCGCGTTCGACGCGTTGCGACGATTGGAGCCCGGTGCGAGCGCCTGCTACCTCTACGACCTGGATCAGGTGGCGGAGCGGGCGCGCCGATTCCAGTCGGCGTTCGCGGAGTTGCAGCCGCTGGTCGCCTACGCGCTCAAGGCCAACTCGCTGCCCGCCATCCTGCGGGTCGCGCGCGAACAGGGTCTGGGAGCCGAGGCGGGCTCGGTTGGCGAGCTCGAGCTGGCGCGCGCCGCCGGCGTGCCGCCCGGCCAAACGATCCTGAACGGGAATGGCCGCACGGAGGCCGAGGCGGAATGGGCGGCGCGTGCGGGCGTGCACTCGGTCAACGCGGACCACATCGACGAGCTGGACTTGCTCCAGACCCATGCCGCCCGCGAGACGGCGCCGCTGCGCGTGGCGCTGCGCGTCAATCCCGGCATCCCGACTCCGGGGCACCGCTACGTCGCGACCGGCCACGAAGACGCCAAGTTCGGCGTGAGCGCCGAGGACGCGCTCGCAGCGTGGGCGGCCCGCGCCCGCTGGCCGCACCTGAGGCTGGATGGACTCCACCTCCACGTCGGCTCGCAGTTGCTGGAGCCGGGTCCGATCGAACGCGCGCTCGAGATCGCCTTCGAGCTGGCGGTGGAGGCCGCGCAGCGCGGTTCGCCCCTCGGCCTCGTCAATCTCGGCGGCGGTTTCGGCGTCGACTACTCCAGCGCACAGGCGGAGTTCCCGATCGAGACGCACGCCGCACGGCTCGTGGCCGAGGCGGCTGGCCGCGAGCTCGAGTGGGTGCTCGAGCCTGGGCGCTGGCTGGTCGCTCGATCGGGCGTGCTGATCTCGGAGGTGCTGTGGGTCAAGCAGCGCGCGGGACGCCGGTTCGTCGTGCTGGCGGCGGGCATGAACGACCTGTTGCGCCCCGCGCTCTACCACGCGCGCCATCGCATCGTCGCGGTGCGGCCGCGCGAGGGGGCGCCGGAGCCCGCGTCCGTGGTCGGACCGGTGTGCGAGAGCGCCGACGTCTTCGATGCCGATGCGCTGCTGCCTCCGCTTCGCCGCGGCGATCGGGTGGCGATCCTCGACGTGGGCGCCTACGGCGCCAGCATGGCGTCGAACTACAACGGTCGGGGCCGGCTGGCGGAGCTCGTGATCGCCGGCGGAGCGCTCCGGCGGGCGCGAGCGGGGGAACAGCCAGCCGATCTGCTCGAGCGAACGAGCGACGACGTCCTCGACCTGTGATCGCCGCGCGAGCGCGCGCTACAGGCTCAGGCGGGGCCGGCAGGCCGTGAGCAGGACCGTCTCGGTCGAGGAGAGATTGCAGTAGGAGTGCGTCCGGTGCGCACGGAAGTGGAGCGTGTCGCCCTCGCGCAGCACGAAGCGCTCCTGATCGACCCGGATCTCGGCCACGCCTGACATCACGAGCACCCACTGCTCGCCTTCGTGCTCGTGCGTGAGGGCAGGCTCACGGCCGATCGGCAAGCGGACGAGCAGCGCGCCGAGCCCGGCGCAATGGAGCGGCTCGGTCAGCGACTCGATGATCGCTTCGCCCCACTTCAGGCGCCGCCCCTGCCGTTTCGCGGCGCGCACGACCGTCACTTCGAGCGGCGCTCTCGGCTCGACCAGTGCCGCCGGGCGCATACCGAGTGCGCGGGCGATGCGGCCGAGCGCGCCGACCGTGGGCGACGCCTTGCCGCGCTCGATCTCGGAGACGTGAGTGGCGGAGATCCCGCCGCGCTCCTCCAGGTCCTTGAGCGTGAGGCCCGAAGAGACCCGCAGCATCTTGATCCGGCGCCCGAGCTCCTGGGGCGATGGGTCGCGCGGGCGCAGGCCGGACAAGGCCGAAACAGGCGTATCGACGATTTCCGTGAGCACGGGGGTCATGAAGTCTTTCCTCGGGAGGGCGTGCTGCGGGTTTCCTCGAGCGGTTGCGTCATGATCGCGATCACCTCCGTCGACTCTGCGCCGAGTGAATGGATCCGGTGCGGCTTCGCGAACGAGACTTGAGCCGAGTCGCCGGGCTCGAGACGCAGCGTCGTGTCTCCGACCTCCGCGCCGAGCACGCCTTGGTGCACGAGATAGACGACGTCGCCTTCGAGCTCATGGGCTTGCATGCGGAGCTCGGCGGGCGGGTTCGAGTCGAGCACGAGGCGGTACGCGAACACCCGGCTGCCCGGGATGCCGCGCGTCAGCGTCTCGGCCGTCACGCCGCCGTCGGGCCGGGTCGAGGGCCGGGCCTCGCGCGTCAGATAACCGACCTCGGAACGCTCTTCGACCTCGATGAAATACGACGCCTCGCGATCGAGCGCGCGAGCGATACGGATCAAGGCGCCAATCGTCGGGGACGTCCGGCCGCGCTCGATCTCGGACAGGTGGGTCGCCGACAGGCCGGAGGCCTGCTCGACGTGCTTCAGCGTCATACGTCGTTCGAGACGAAGCTTGCGGATCCTGCGGCCCAGCTCCGCTATGTCGACCATGATGCGGGGCTCCTTCCCGACCACGATGTAGGGAAGTGCTGACAAATGGGTGGTGCTGTCGAGTAGTTGCGTCAGGTCAGCGACGAATCAGCAGCTGAAACTCGCACGGAAATTGTTCCAACGTCAAGAACTACGGGACGAAGTGCGGCGAAGCGGAAGCGAGTGCTGTGGCCGCCCTTCCGGCCTCGACTCTGGTTCGCCGGCCGCACGAACCTGCCGACTCTTTGGCGCATTTGACCTTGGCGCTATGATTCGCGACCAAGTTTGTGAATCTTGGCGCAAAGTCCTGGAGGCCCGCTTGGGAGCGGGCCGAACCGGGCTGGATCCGAGGTGCTCAGTGCTTCAGGCCGTGTGCATCAAACAGGTCGCGGACACCGAAACGCGGGTCAAGGTGGCGCCGGACGGCAAGACGCTCGATCCGGCCGGCGTGACGTGGATCCAGAACCCCTACGACGAGTTCGCCCTCGAGCAGGCGCTCCGCATCAGGGAGAAGCTCGGTGCGGGGGAGGTCGTCGTGCTCTCGGTCGGAGGATCCGGCGTGCAGTCGACGTTGCGTAACGCGCTGGCGATGGGGGCGGATCGCGCGATCCATCTGAAAACCGACGTCGTCGCGCCCGATTCGCTCGCGGTCGCGCGCGTCCTGGCCGCTGAGCTCGAGCCGATGAGCGCGGGCCTGGTGTGGTTCGGCAAGCAGGCGGTCGACGACGACGCCGCGCAGGTCGGACCGATGGTGGCGGAGCTGCTGCGACTGCCGTGCGTCACGGTGGTGGCGGAGATGGAGCTCGAGGGCGAGCGGGCGAAGGTCGAGCGTGAGATCGAAGGCGGGCGGGAAGCGTACGAGGTCCGGCTGCCGGCGGTGCTCGCGGCCGAAAAAGGCCTCAACGAGCCGCGCTACGCATCGCTCAAGGGCATCATGGCCGCCAAGAAGAAGCCGATCGAGGAAAAGAGCGTAACGCTGGGAGAGCCGAATCTCGAGCGGGTCTCGCTCTCGCTGCCGCCGCCGCGGGGCTCGGGACGTATCGTCGGCCAGGGCCTCGAAGGCGTCGAGGTTCTGGTGCGGGTGCTGCGCGAGGAAGCCAAACTCATCTGAGGTGAGCGCGTGAGTCTGCTGGTGTTCGTCGAGCAACGGGACGGGAAAGTGCGGGCGGTGTCGCGCGAGGCCCTCGGCGAGGCCAGCCGCCTCGCGGCCACGCTCGGCGGTCCCGTGGTCGGCGTGTGCTGCGCTCCGGCGGACCCCGGGCTCGCCGCACTCGGCTCGGCCGGGGCCGACGAGATCCTGCTGGCCGCGCATGCCGACTTCGCCCTCTACCGGCCGGGCGGCTATGCGCGGGCCGTGGCCGCGGCGGCTGAAGTGGTGAAGCCTCGGGCGATCCTGTTCGCGGCGTCCTCGATGGGCCGGGATCTCGCGCCGCGCGTGGCGGCGCGTCTCGGAGTCGGCCTCGCGGCCGACTGCACGGCGGTCGACGTCGACGGCGGGAAGCTGCTCGCGACGCGACCCGTCTACGCGGGCAAGGCGGTCGAGCGGGTCGCGTTTCCGCGCACGCCCGCGATGCTCTCGCTGCGTCCCAAGGTGTTCACCGCGATCGCGGGCGACGGACGCGCCCCGGCCGCCGTGAAGCCGCTGGCCGTGGAGCACGACCCGGCGAGCGAGGGGGCGCGGGTCGAGAAGGTGGTGGCGACCGCCGCCGGCAAGGCGGATCTGACCGAAGCCGAGATCATCGTTTCGGGCGGCCGCGGTCTGCGCGGGCCCGAGAACTTCAAGATGATCGAGGAGCTGGCCGAAGCGCTCGGCGCCACGGTCGGCGCTTCGCGCGCGGTCGTCGACGCCGGATGGCGCCCGCACGCCGACCAGGTCGGGCAGACGGGCAAGACCGTGTCACCGAAGCTGTACGTGGCGATCGCCATTTCGGGAGCGATCCAGCATCTGGCGGGAATGTCATCGTCGCGCTGTATCGTGGCGATCAACAAGGATGCCGATGCGCCGATCTTCAAGATCGCCGACTACGGGTTGGTCGGCGATGCGTTCGAGGTGGTCCCCGCGCTGACGGAAGCCGTGCGGCGGCTCAATGCCCACGTCTAGATGAGCGGCTCGGGATAGAGAGTCAGGGATCACGGTCATGCGCGAGTACTTTCCAATCCTGCTGTTCCTGCTGGTCGCGATCGCGTTCGCGGGCGGGACGATACTGCTCTCGACCATCATCGTGCCGCGCCGGAAGAATGCGGCCAAGATGTCGTCCTACGAATGCGGCGTCGAGCCGGTCGGGGACGCGCGCGAGCGGTTCTCGATCAAGTTCTACCTGGTCGCGGTGCTGTTCATCCTGTTCGACATCGAGGCGGTCTTCCTGTACCCGTGGGCGGTCTCGTTTCGGCAGCTCGGCTGGTACGGACTGATCGAGATGGTGCTGTTCATCGTGATCCTGCTCGTCGGCTACCTCTACCTGCTGAAGCAGCGGGCGCTGGAGTGGGAGTGAAGGCCTTCGGCACCGGGAAGCCGGAGCCGCGCGGACAGGGTCGGGGAGGACCGTCATGAGCGACGAGAAGCAGGCGATCAATCCATTCCGGGTCCTGCCGGATGCGCCGGCGGCCACGCCGGGCCCGGGCCCTGGTGCGCCGGACAGCGACCGCGCGATCCGCGAGGAGCTCGAGCACGGCGTGCTGTTCACGTCGGTCGAGAAGATGGTGAACTGGGCGCGGGCGAACGCGATCTGGCCGCTGGGATTCGGACTCGCGTGCTGCGCGATCGAGATGATGGCGATCGTCGGGCCGCGCTTCGACATCTCGCGCTTCGGGGCCGAGGTGTTCCGTGCTTCGCCGCGGCAAGCCGACCTCATGATCGTGGCGGGACGCGTGAGCGTGAAGATGGCGCCGGTGCTGCGCCAGCTCTACGACCAGATGCCGGACCCGAAGTGGGTGATCTCGATGGGTGCGTGCGCTTCGTGCGGCGGCATGTTCAACAACTACGCGATCCTGCAGGGCGTCGACAAGATCGTGCCGGTGGACGTCTACGTCCCCGGCTGCCCGCCGCGGCCGGAGGGCCTGATCCACGGGATCATGAAGCTCCAGGAGAAGATCCTCGGCTCCTCGATCGAGCTCGGGCCCACGCCGCGACGGAAGAAGGGGGCGGCCTGATGCCGCTCGCTCCCGAGCGGGTCGAGCAACGCCTGAAGGAGCGCTTTCCGAACGTCGCGATTCGCCGGCAGGAGGGTGCGGCGGTGCGGGACGCGTCGTTGTTCGTACCGGCCGATCACCTCCCGGACGTGTGCCGGTTCCTGCGCGACGATCCCGAGCTGGATTTCGCGCTGCTCTCGTGCGTGACCGGAGTGGATCTGCTGCCGAAGGATCCGCGCTTCGAGATCGTCTACCACCTCGTCTCGCTCACCCACAACGCGCGCATAGTACTCAAAGTGCAGGTGCCCGAAGAGCGTCCCGAGCTGCCGTCGGTCGTGGACGTATGGCCGACCGCGAACTGGCACGAGCGCGAGGCGTACGACTTCTACGGAATCCGGTTCGCCGGCCATCCCGACCTCACCCGAATCCTGCTTCCCGACGACTGGGTGGGTTGGCCGCTGCGCAAGGACTCGCCGCTCGGCTACCAGGAAGTCTCGTTCACGCACAACACGCCCAACCGCATCCCGCCGGCCCCCGATCTGAAGCAGCTCAAGCCGAAGCGGGTGAAGTACAAGGCTCACTGACTCGAGGTCATTCGTGCGCACCGAGACCATGACGCTCAACATGGGGCCCCAGCACCCCTCGACC
Source organism: Candidatus Limnocylindria bacterium (assembly GCA_035632955.1). Classification (GTDB taxonomy): domain Bacteria; phylum Eisenbacteria; class RBG-16-71-46; order RBG-16-71-46; family RBG-16-71-46; genus DASQFU01. The sequence goes on along the minus strand of DASQFU010000170.1, from coordinate 6,694 downwards.
CACGGCGTGTTGCGCGTCGCGCTCGAGCTCGACGGCGAGACGGTGATCAAGGCGAAGCCGATCATCGGCTATCTCCACACCGGCATGGAGAAGCAGGCGGAGTACAAGACCTACACCCAATCCATCCCCCAGACCGACCGGATGGACTACCTCGCCCCGCTCTCCAACAACCTGGCGCTGTGCCTGGCGGCCGAGAAGCTGCTCGACATCGAAGCGCCGCCCAGGGTCGAAGCGATCCGGGTGCTGCTGACCGAGCTCACGCGCATCAGCGCCCATTGCGTCTGGCTCGGCACGCACGCGCTCGACATCGGCGCCATGACCGTCTTCTTCTATTGCTTCCGCGAGCGCGAGAAGGTGCTGTCGATCTACGACATGGTGTGCGGAGCGCGCATGACGGCTTCGTACTTCCGCGTCGGCGGACTGGCCATGGACATTCCCGAGGGTCTGCTCGACAAGTGCCAGAAGTTCGTGGACGAGATGCCCGCGCACGTCGACGAGTACGAGGCGCTGCTGAGCCAGAATCCGATCTGGCTCGCGCGCACGAAGGGCGTCGCACCGCTCTCGGCGAAGGACGCGCTCGCGCTCGGGGCGACCGGGCCGACGCTGCGCGGGTCGGGCGTCCAGTGGGACCTGCGCAAGACCCAACCGTACAGCGGCTACGACCGCTACGATTTCGACGTGCCGGTCGGCGCGACCGGCGACGCCTACGACCGCTACCTGGTCCGAGTCCAGGAGATGCGCCAATCCACGCGCATCGCCCACCAAGCCATCCAGCGGGTGCGCGAGCTCGGCCCGGGCGACTATCGGCTGCGCAACTACAAGTACGTGATCCCGCCCAAGGAAGAAGTGAAGACGTCGATGGAGGCCCTGATCCATCACTTCAAGATCGTGGCGCACGGTTTCTTCCCGCCGGTCGGGGAGGCTTACCTGGCGATCGAGGCCCCGAAGGGAGAGCTCGGCTTCTACCTGGTTTCCGACGGCACGCCGCGACCCTGGCGAATGAAGGTGCGCTCGCCGTCGTTCGTGAATCTCCAGTGCCTGCCAAAGATGGTGGAAGGGCATCTGGTCGCGGACGTCATCACGGCGATCGGCAGCCTCGACATCGTGCTCGGGGAGATCGACCGGTGAGCCGGACGAATCCGCCGCTGCCCCGAGAGCCGGGTGCCGGTACGCCCGCGATGCCGGCCGCCGACCGCACCGCCTGGGTCTCGGCTGAGTTGTTGGGGCCGGTCGTGACCGGAGACAAGATCCGCAAGGAGATGGAGCAGGCGGTGCAGCGCTACCCGAATCCCCGGTCGGCGATCTTGCCGGTGCTGTGGATTCTCCAGCGCGAGATCGGCTGGCTGCCGCCGGCGGCGCTCCAGCTCGCGGCGCGCGCCGTGGGCCTGCCGGAGCCGGAGGTGTTCGGGATCGCCACGTTCTACACCATGTTCAACCTCAAGCCGGTCGGCCGGCACCACCTGCAGGTGTGCATGACCCTGTCGTGCTCGCTGATGGGCGCCGACCGCCTGTTCCGACACCTCGAACGCAAGCTCGGGATCGGGCACGGCGAGACCACGCCGGATGGGCGCTTCACGCTGCGGCGCGTGGAATGCCTGGCCGCGTGCGGTGGAGGGCCGTGCATGCAGGTCAACTTCGACTACCGCGAGAACGTCGACGAGACCCAGGTGGACCGCCTGCTGGAGACATTGAAATGAGCACCGAGCGCGGCCCGCTGCTCTTCAAGGACATCGACACGCCCGATCTCGCCACGCTCGACGTCTACCGCAAGGGCGGCGGCTATGACGTGCTCGGCGAGGTGCTGGGCAACAAGACGCCGGACGAGTGCATCGACGTCGTCAAGGCCGCCGGGCTGCGCGGTCGCGGCGGCGCCGGCTTCCCGACCGGCATGAAGTGGAGCTTCGTTCCCAAGCAGACGCCGAAGGCGAAATACGTGGTCTGCAACGCCGACGAAAGCGAGCCCGGGACGTTCAAGGACCGGGAGCTGATGGAGAAGAATCCCCACCTGCTGATCGAAGGCATGATCCTCGCCGGTTGGGCGATCCAATCCCACGTCGGGTACATCTATTTGCGCGGCGAGTTCGAGTACATCCAGCGCATCCTCGATCGCGCGATCGCCGACGCCAAGGCGGCGAAGCTGCTGGGCGAGCGGATCGCGGGCAGCGACTTCCGCTACGACATCGTCACGCATCTCGGCGCCGGGGCCTACATCTGCGGCGAGGAGACGGCACTGCTCTCGTCGCTGGAGGGCTATCGCGGCCAGCCGCGCCTCAAGCCTCCGTTCCCGGCGGTCGAAGGGCTCTATGCTTCGCCGACCGTCGTCAACAACGTCGAGACGCTGATGAACGTGCCCCACATCCTGAAGCACGGCGCCGCGTGGTTTCGCCAGTGGGGCACGGAGAAGAGCCCGGGCACGAAAGTGCTGTCGGTCTCTGGACCGGTGGAACGGCCCGGCAACTACGAGGTGTCGATGGGACTGCCGCTCTCCCGGCTGTTGAACGAGCAGTGCGGCGGCATGCGCGACGGCATGAAGGTCAAGGCCGTGATCCCCGGCGGCTCGTCGGTGCCGTTGCTGCCGGCGGACATGCTCGATACGGGTCTCGATTTCGAGTCCATGGCCGCCGCCGGCACCATGCTCGGCTCGGGCGGCGTGATCGTGATCGACGACCAGACCTGCATCGTCGACGCGCTCTACAACATCACCCGCTTCTACGAGCACGAGTCGTGCGGCAAGTGCACGCCGTGCCGCGAAGGTACGTACTGGATGAGCGAGGTGTTCGAGCGGCTGGAGAGCGGACACGGCCGCGAGCGCGACATCGATCTGTTGTGGGACGTGTCCGACAACATCCTCGGCAAGTCCTTCTGCGCGCTTGGGGACGCGGCCGCGATGCCGGTGATGGGCGCGATCAAGCACTTCCGACCCGAGTTCGAGCACCACGTCCAGCACAAGCGCTGCCTCGTCAACCGGCGTAAACCGGAGCGCGTCCAGGAGCCGGTGGGAGCCAGCGCATGAGCACGGTCTGCCGGGTGACGATCAACGACCGCGTGGTCGAGGTGCCCGCGGGCACGCTCGTCACCGACGCGGCGCGTGTGGCCGAAGTCCACGTGCCGATCTTCTGCTCGCAGCACAAGCTCCCGCCGCTCGGCGCGTGCCGCATCTGCGTCGTCGAGATCGGCGTGCCGAAGCTCGGCCCTGACCGGCAGCCCATGACCGCTCCCGGCGGCCGGCCCGAGATCGCGTGGATGCCTAAGGTCCAGACCGGCTGCACGACGTTCGTGACCGACGGCATGCACGTGCGCACGGAATCCGAAGCCGCGGTCAAAGCGCGCAAGGGCGTGATGGAGTTCCTGCTCGTCAATCATCCGCTCGACTGTCCGGTGTGCGACGAGGGCGGCGAATGCCAGCTCCAGGATCTCGCGTTCGCGTTCGGCCACGATTTCTCGCGCATGGACGAGGCGAAGCGCACGTTCGACTCGGAGGATCTCGGCCCGGTCGTGAAGAAAGAGGCCAACCGCTGCATCGTGTGCATGCGGTGCGTGCGCTACTGCGACGAGATCATGGGCGACGACGCGCTGACGGCGCACCAGCGCGGCGTGTGGACGGAGATCTCGTCCTTCAATCGCCAGCCGCTCGAGTGCGAGCAGTGCGGAAACTGCATCGAGGTGTGCCCGGTGGGCGCCCTGACGGCGCTGCCGTATCGATTCAAGGCCCGGCCCTGGGACCTGCGCCAGCACATCACCATCTGTCCCTATTGCTCGAACGGCTGCTCGGTACGGCTCGGCGTGCGCGGGAACGAAGTGCTGCGCGTGCGCGGCACCGAGCATCGCGGCGTGAACCAGGAGTACCTGTGCGTGCGCGGCCGCTTCGGCTACGAGTTCGTGAACCACGCGGAGCGTCTGTCCGCGCCGTTGTTGAAGCTCGGGGGCGCCTTGACGCCGGCCGGATTCGACGCGGCCGTCGCGTTCACCGCCGCGCGCCTGCGCGAGATCTCGGCCCAGCACGGGCCGGGTGCGATCGCGTTTCTGGGCGGGGAGAAGCTGACGCTCGAGGAGCAGTATCTGTTCCAGAAGCTGGCGCGCGGTGTGATCGGCACGAACCACGTCGACGCCCGCACGCGCTTCACCGCCCCGGTTCCCGGCGATGGGATGCTGCGCGCCACCGGGGGCGGCCGTCCGCTGCTGACGTTCGACGACCTCACGCGCGTCCAGGAGGTGCTGGTCCTGGGCGACGATCTGCAGGGCGAATCGCCGCTCGCGCAGGCGCAGGTCATCCGCGGCCAGCACCACACGGGCCTTCATCTGACGATCGTCCATCCGCGCCGCGTCAAGCTCGCGCGCCCCAAGTTCCGCGGCGATCATCTGGCGCCGACGCCGGGTTCGGAGCTGGCCGTGATGCACGGTCTGATGCGCGCGCTGCTGGATCTCGAGGAGCCGGAAGGATTGCCGGCCGACGTGGCGAAGGGACTGCCCGCGCTGCGCACGGCGCTGGCGGAATGGACGGTTGAGCACGCGGAATCGCTGACCGGCGTTCCTGCCTCCGCGTTCCGAAGCGCGGCCGAGCGGCTGCGGGGCGCGGCGCGCAAGGCGGTGCTGTTCGGGCGCGCCTACACCGAGCATCCCCAGGCTCCCGCGCTGTTGCAGGCGATCGAGAGCCTGGGCTGGCTCAGCGGCGCGCTGACCGCGGAGCGCTCGTCGGTCATGTACCTGGGCCCTCAGAACAACTCGCAAGGGGCGCTCGACATGGGTCTCACGCCGGACCTCCTGCCCGGCTATCAGCCGGTCGCGGAGGCGAAGGGAACCTACGGGGCGCAATGGGGCCGTGAGCTGCCGACCGAGCGCGGGCTGACCGCGCCCGAGATCCTGCGCGCGGCCGCGGAGGGGAAGATCAAGGCGTTGTGGATCGTGAGCGACCATTGGCTCAAGAGCGCTCCCGACCGCGCGCTCGCGGAGCAGGCGCTCGAGCGCTGCGAGCTGGTCGTCGTCAACGATCTGTTCCTGACCGAGACCGCACGCAAGGCGCACGTCGTGTTCCCCGCCGCGTCCTTCGCGGAAAAGGAGGGCGTGATCGTCAACTGCGAGCGCCGGCTCCAGAAGTCGGTGCGCGCGCTGACGCCGCGCAAGGGCAGCCGTCCGGACTGGGAGATCTTTCAGGCGGTGGCCCGCGACCTCGGTGCGAGTTGGTCGTACCGCACCGCCGAAGACGTGTTCCGGGAGATCGCGCGACTGGTCCCGATCGTCCGGGGATTGAGCTGGGCCGTGCTGCTGCCGCTCGGCCCGCAGTGGTCACGCGAGGCCGCGCCCGGCATGCTCGCCGCGTCACGCGATGGCGCACCGCCGGCCGGCGAGGGTCTGTGGCTACTCGGCGGCGGTGTGCTGTTCCTGCAGGGGAGCTTGTCCTCGCACGGCGACCTGTTGCCGAAGCTCGCGAAGCGCGCGCGCGCGTTCCTGAATCCGGGCGAGGCGGCGCGTCTCGGCGTTGCCGAGGGGGAGCCGATCGAGCTCGCTGGCCCGAGCGGCAGCTTGCGGCTTCCGGTCGGAATCGACGACGGCGTGCCGGCGGGGGCGGTGTTCGTGCCGTACGCCTACCCCGAGGTCGAGCTCAACCGGCTGGGCGCGCCTGCGGGCGCGGGACTGAGAGTGGCCGCGCGCAAGGCGGCCGTCGAAACGATCGGAGCCTGACGCGGCATGGCCGCCCTCTGGAACCACCCCGATTTTCAGTTCGTGTTCTGGGCGCTCGTGAAGATCATCGTGATCCTGCACGCGATGCTCGGGATCGTGTCGTACCTGATCTACGCGGAGCGCAAGATCGCGGGCCACATGCAGGCGCGCGTCGGCCCGAACCGGGTCGGGCCGTTCGGGCTGCTGCAGCCGGTCGCCGACGTGCTCAAGCTGTTCTTCAAGGAGGAGTTCATCCCCGAAGGCGCGAGCAAGGTCGTATTCCACATCGCGCCGATGCTGGCGGTGATCCCGGCTCTGGTCACGTTCTCGGTCATCCCCTTCGGACCGACCGACCCGTTTCGCGTCACCGACGTCAACGTCGCGCTGCTGCTGTTCCTCGCCATGTCGAGCCTGGGCGTGTACGCGATCACGCTCGGCGGCTGGTCGTCGAACAACAAGTACGCGCTGCTCGGCGGCCTGCGCTCGGCGGCGCAGATGATCTCCTACGAGCTGGCGATGGGGATCTCGACGATCCCGGTGCTGTTGTTCGCCGGTTCGTTGTCGCTGATGGACATCGTCGAGATGCAACAAGGGGCATGGTTCGTGGTGACGCCCTTTGGCTTTCTGTCGTTCGCCATCTTCATGATCACGGCGCTCGCCGAGACGAACCGGGCACCATTCGATCTCCCCGAGGCCGAGGCGGAGCTGGTCGCTGGGTTTCATACCGAGTACTCGAGTATGAAGTTCGGCTTGTTCTTCCTCGGCGAGTTCGCGAACGTGATCGTCATCTCCTGCATCGCGGTGACGCTGTTTCTCGGCGGCTGGCAGGGGCCGTGGCTGCCCGACTCGCTCAAGTTCATTTGGTTCTTCCTCAAGCTCGCCGTGCTGCTGTTCTTCTTCATCTGGGTGCGCTGGACCTTCCCGCGGCTGCGCTACGACCAGCTCATGAATCTGGGCTGGAAGGTGCTCCTGCCGCTCTCGCTCGCCAACATCATGCTGACCTCGCTGTTCGTGTGGTGGAAGGCCCAGGGATGAT
>DASQFU010000169.1:0-3083 GCA_035632955.1 Candidatus Limnocylindria bacterium | reverse complement strand
ACCGAGGCCGGCATCCGCGAGGTGCAGATGACCCCTGACCTGGTCGAGCGCTTCACTGAGCACCTCGGGAGGCTGCGCGTCGCGGGCCAGCCGACCGGGCCGGACGACTACGCGTTCCCGAATCTCCGCGGCGGCCGCATGGCCCGGCAGCGCGTCGGGAAGGTCCTGCGCGAGGCCGCGCAGCTCGCGAGCGACCGCCTCCAAGACCAAGGCCGGCCGCCGCTCCCAACGACGCCGCACACGCTCCGCCGCACCTACATCTCGATCGCGCTGCTCGCCAACGGTTTCGACGTCAAGTAGGTTGAGCCAGGTCGGCCACGCCGACTCGAAGATGACGCTCGACGTCTACGCGCAGCTCCAGCAGCGCGCCGACCGCTCGCACGGCACCTCGTTCGACGCGCTGCTGCGCAAGGCGAGTGGTCAGAGGCGGACGCTGATTGGGCCACGCTTGGGCCACGAGCCCTCGAAACGCGAATACACCGGACCTCAGGAATCGAAGAAAAAGCGCCGTAAAAACAACGCTTTGCGGGGCAATCCAGAGTGGCGAGACCCGGACTCGAACCGGGGACACCACGATTTTCAGTCGTGTGCTGAGCCGGACGGTCTTGGGCGTCCTTGAATAAGCGCTGGTTCCGCTTCGGTGTGTAAGCGAGCGTCACGCTGGGCCCAATCCCGACACCCGCAAGGGACGAAACTCGACAGTCCTCCCAGCTCGGAGCTCGCTCTCGCCTCCATGGGCAAGCAGCACTCTCGTTCGCTATCGGTCATGGCGGGTCCGAGCTTCTCCAATCACGCGAACGCGTTGAATAACGGGTCGGCTCGCCCTAGAGTCGCCCGCTCCTAACGAAAGGATCACGTGTCCTTACTTTGGATCATCATCATCGTCATTCTTGTGTTGGCCGTCCTTGGCTACTTTGGCCGGGGACGCTTCTCTAGGTAGCCGAGCCCCGTCTAGCTTGGCATCAGCCGCTAAGTGTGATGTTCGTCACGTGGGTGTGGCGCGGGTTGCCAAAGGGCGCCGGAGGAGATAGAGGAGGAGCGACCCAACCAGCTACTTGACTTGGAGGTCGATCCCGAGCAGGACAAGCGGCCACAGGCCGATGGCCAGTAGGGCCGAGAGGATCCCCTTGAGGTTGCCGAGCCTGTCGAAGTAGTCGTTTGCCCCTGCCACGAACGCCCCGATGATCACGTAGATCAACGTGCCCAACCCAACGCCGCCCCTCAAAACTGCCCCCTCTTGCTCTCCGGTTTGGCGCAAGCCAATCACTGGGCGCACGGGATAGCAAGCGGTAGGAGTGACCAGCGAGCTTGGAATCGGGACGGACGCGCGCCGGCCGCCCCGGAATGTCACGGCCGCACTCCTGGACGGTGACAAATGCTCCGTCCGGCTGCACGCGCGCCGGCAGCCCGCCTCGATCGCCGCAGTGCTCGTCGCGACCGCGCAGCCGGAACGTCGCGAGCCAGTGTGAGCGGCTCCTAGCCGGGTCCGCCGCCGGCGCGGCGCGCGCGCCGCGCCAGCCCCAACGGGAGCAGCGAGAGCAGCGGTCGCCGCCCCACGTCGTCGCGGTCCTCGCGGTCGAGCGCCCGCGCGTAGCGCGCGGCGTGCTCGGCGGACTCGTAGCGCTTCTCGCCGCCGGCGCCGCAGCCGCGCGTGCAGGCCCAGCGCATCGTCGCGCCCTCCGCGGAGAAGCGCCAGCGATGGCCGAGCACGCGGCAGGCGAGCACGCCCTGAGCCTACCCCCCGGGTTTCGCGAACACCCGCGAGGGGGTACCTTTTTCGCGGGCATGGCAAGCGAAAGCGTGCAGCTCGGGACCGTCGAGACGCGCGTGCCGGGCCGGTTGGACCGCCTGCCCTGGTCGCGCTTCCACTGGTTGGTGGTCGTCGGACTGGGAACCGTGTGGATCCTCGACGGCATCGAGGTCACGATCGTCGGCTCGATCGGCGCCCGGCTCACCGAGCCGGACAGCGGGCTCGGGCTCGGCACCAGCCAGGTGCTCACCGCGGGATCGATCTATGTGGCGGGTGCCTGCGTGGGCGCGCTGTTCTTCGGGCAGCTCACCGACCGCTTCGGGCGCAAGAGGCTGTTCCTGCTGACGCTCGTCGTGTACCTGATCGCGACGGTCGCGACGGCGTTCGCGGAGAGCGCCCTCTACTTCTACGTCTGCCGCTTCGTGACCGGCGCCGGCATCGGCGGCGAGTACGCGGCGATCAACTCGGCCATCGACGAGCTGATTCCCGCCCGCGTGCGCGGGCGCGTGGACCTGATCATCAACGGCTCGTACTGGCTCGGCGCCGCAGCCGGCGCCATCGCCGCGATCTTCCTGCTCGACACGAGCCTGTTCGCCGCCGACCTCGGCTGGCGCCTGGCCTTCGGGCTCGGCGCGGTGTTCGCCCTCGCGATCCTGCTCGTGCGGCGGCACGTGCCCGAGAGCCCGCGCTGGCTGTTCATCCACGGCCGCGAGGAGGAGGCCGAGCGGATCGTCGACCAGATCGAGGACGGCATCCGGGAGGAGACGGGCCAGGAGCTGGACGAGCCGGGCGACTCGATCACGGTCCGCCAGCGCAAGACGATCTCGTTCCGCGCGATCGCCTCGATGGCGTTCAAGCGCTACCCCAAGCGGACCGCGCTCGGCTTTGCGCTGTTCGTCGGCCAGGCCTTCATCTACAACGCGGTGACGTTCGGCCTGGGCACCTTCCTGGTCGAGTTCTACGGCATCAGCGACGCGAAGGTCCCGTTCTACATCGTGCTCTTCGCGGTGAGCAACTTCTTCGGGCCGCTCCTGCTCGGGCGCCTGTTCGACACCGTGGGACGCAAGCCGATGATTGCCGGCACCTACATCGGGTCGGCCGTCGTTTTGGCGGTGCTGACGATCCTGTTCGTCGACGGCACGCTCGGCACCTGGGGCTTCATGGCGCTGCTGCTCGTGACCTTCTTCCTGGCCTCCGCCGGCGCCAGCTCCGCCTACCTCACCGTGTCCGAGATATTCCCGATGGAAACGCGCGCGCTGGCGATCGCGTTCTTCTACGCCACCGGCACGGCCGTGGGCGGCATCACGGGCCCGTTCCTGTTCGGGAAGATGAT
>DASQFU010000168.1:0-6674 GCA_035632955.1 Candidatus Limnocylindria bacterium | reverse complement strand
CGGGGACGAAACAATCCTCGAACGAGATCGCCACGGTGTCCGAGCCGCGCAGCCCCATTTTCTTCTCGCGTTTGCCGACGCTGAATCCCGGCGTCGCCGTGTCCATGATGAACGCCGAAATCCCCTTGGAGCCCTTGCTCGCGTCGGTGCGCGCGGTGAAGGTGACGTACTTCGCGACGCTGCCGTTGGTGATGTAGATCTTCGACCCGTTCACCCGCCAGCCGCCGTCCACCTTTTCGGCGCGGGTCTGGGTTCCGGCCGCGTCGGAGCCGGCGTTGGGCTCCGTGAGCCCGAACGCGCCGATCGCCTCGCCCTTGGCCATCGGCACCAGGAAGCGCTGCTTCTGATCCTCGGTGCCGACGGCGTACACCGGACCGCAGCCGAGCGACACGTGCGCCGCCAGCGTGATGCCGGTCGACGCGCACGCGCGGGAGATCTCCTCGACCGCGATCGCGTACGACAGGGTGTCGAGGCCCGCACCACCGTACTTCTCGGGATAGGGCAGCCCCATGAAGCCGAGCTCGCACATCTGCTGGACGATGTCGTGCGGGAACGTCTCGGTCTCGTCCAGCTCGCGGGCGCGAGGCGCGACCACTTCGTCGGCGAACTTGCGCGCCATCTCGCGCACCTGATGGTGCTCTTCTCTAAGGCATAGCATCAATGACTGGAACTCCGGATCGGCAGTGGGTCAGGCATCACGAGGGATCGCCTGGAAGGCAGCGATAGCGGCGAAATCCTGAAGACTTTAGCCCAACACCCGGGGTGGTGGGAAACGTTCCCAGGCCGCGTGCTAGGGCAGCTTCACGAACGCGCGCACGTGCTCGCGCTGCAGCGTCCGAACGCGCACGCGGTAAACCCCGGCGGCGCATTCCGTGCCGTCGTCCCGGCGTCCGTCCCATTGACGCCGGTGAGGTCCGGCCGCGAGCCATGCTCCCTGCTCGAGCGTCCTGATGCGGCGGCCGGAGAGGTCGTACACCGTCACGTCCACCGATCCCGGCGCAGCAAGCGTGAACCCGAGCTCGGTCGTCGAGGCGAACGGATTCGGTCTCACCCAGGGGCTCGCGAAAGGATCGACGTCGTCCGCGCTCAGCACTACGGGTGCCGAGCTCAGAGACAGCACGGTGTCGAGGCAGGCCGGCGGGCCGTTGAGCGGAACGTCGATCAGGATGCGTGGGAACTCGGCGCCGCCGGTCACGAGTCCACTGTCGAAGCGTCGCGGCGCCAGCTCTCCGACCTCGAGGTCGAGCACGAGCTGGTGGCGGATCGCGAACTCCCCTCCGACCCGGTACGTGCCCGAGCCGCGCAGCGTCAGGTTTCCGCGCTCCGGCACGAGCCACTCAACGTCCGAGACGCGATAGTGGGTGTAGAGGCCGTCCCAGCTCTCGTGGGTGAGCGTGAAGGTTCCCTGGACCGGGCTCGGCTGGATCGGGCACGCGCAGGACCAGAAGCAACCGGTCTCGAAGGTGCTCTCGTCCTCGAGCGCGTAGGCTCGGTTACTCGGTGTCTGAGCGTGCGCCAGCGCGGAGAGACCGGTCAGCAGACCGAACAACATCGAAGTCGCGAGGATTCGAGAGCGCATGGCCGCCTCCTGCCCGCCGGCGTCCGCGAGGGGCAGCTCGGAAGGAGCACTTGGAATGTCGACGCGTCCACCAGTCTAGGCCCGGACGCCCGCGTTGTCAGCAGCTTCGAAGCGCCGAGCGTTTGGCGACGGCGTCGACTAGCCCGGCAGCGGCGGGCTTTCGATCAACCGGCGGCCAAGCGCCCGCGCCTGTTCCAGCAACTCCGGATGGCGGACGACGCTGCCCGGCTCGTTGTCGTCGTGGCGATAGGCGATCGTCTCCTCCCACTTCGCGCCGATCCACTTGAGGTAGCCGCGAACGCTGCGCTCGGCGAGCTCGTGCGGGTGTTTGCTGCTGCACGCGGTCACGAACGCCCCACGCCGCGTGCGCGGCCACTGGGGGCGGAAGTCTTCGCCGCCCTCCGGCAACCTCACGAGCATCGTCAGACAGTTGCAGCGGTCCATCACCAGCTTGAGCTGAGCGCTGACGCCATCGAAGAAGATCGGCGAGCCGACGACTACGGCGTGCGCGTCGCGCAGGGCTTGGTACACCAGGTCCATGTCGTCGTGAAAGATGCAGTAGCCGGACGTCGGCTCGGGGCCGCACGCCTGGCACGATTTGACGTCGAGCTCGTTGCAACGGATGTGCACGGCGCGGCCGCCGGCCGTCTCGGCGCCGGCGCACACGGCGTCCAGCATGCGATCCACGCTGCTGCCGCGCACCGGACTGCCGTTCAACGCAACCAGCGTGCGCACGGTCGATTGCTCCTCGCGCGCCGCGTCGCGTTCCGTCTTCAGCGCTTCGCGCGCGCGCGGCGCCCGCGTGCCGCGGTGCGGCGCGTCCCAGCGCTGCGTGCCGGACGCGCCCGGGTCGCGTTGCGTGCCGGACGCGCCCCCGTCGTTTTGCGTGCGGACGCGCGGGCGCGAGCCGAGCCACTCGATGCAGCGCGCCGCGCCGTCTTGCGCCGGGACGGCCGGGGAGCGCTGCGCGCGGACGCCTTCGCTTTCTGCTTCGACGACGTCGTCTTTCGCGCCGGCGCGGATGCCGGGCGGGCTGCTCGAGGCGTACGCGACGGCTTCGATCGTCCGGTCGATCGCGGCGGCTCGCTGCGAACGGAAGCCGGTGGCGCTGCCGCTTCCCCTTCGTTGGTCTCGTTGAACCAGCCGCGGATGTATTCGCCGATGTCCTGGGTCGAGGCGCCGGGGCCGAACAGGCGGCCGACACCCATCTGCGCCAACGTCTCCATGTCTTCGGCCGGGATGATGCCGCCGCCGGTCAGCAGCCGGTCGCCGATACCACGCTCGCGCATCAGCTTCAGCACCGCCGGAAACAAGGTCATGTGCGCTCCCGAAAGGATCGAGAGCGCGAGCACGTCCACGTCCTCCTGCACGCCGGCCTCGACGATCTGCTCGGGCGTCTGGTGCAGGCCGGTGTAGATGACCTCCATGCCCGCGTCACGCAACGCCGCCGCCACGACCTTGGCTCCCCGATCGTGCCCGTCGAGCCCGGGCTTGCCCACCAACACGCGGATCTTGCGTCCCATGCCTTCTCCCTAACGATCGGACCGACGGACCTCGCCGCTCTCGCTCGCGGTGCGAAAATACACCGACGGCGCGAGGAAGCGCGCGAGGCCGAGCTTGAACGACATCTTCCAGAGACCTTCGAGCTTCGGATACTTGCCGAGATAGTACGGCAGACTGACGCTCTCCACCCGCCGGAACGACCGAGCGAGCAGCCGCTGCAGCTCGGAATCCGTGAAGCCGGCGTGCGCGCCGCGCTCGTTCGACCAGCGTCCCGTCAGCCGTTTTCCGTAGTCCGCCAGATTCCAAGCGATCTTCTGCCCGAAGGTCGCGCGCCCGCCCGCGTAGCCGACGAGTCGCGACTTGTTGGGCGTCCCAAAGTAGCCGATTCCGCCCGGCGCGAGCACGCGTCGCGCCTCGGCGATCGCGGTTTCGGGAGTCGGAACGTGCTCGAGCACGTGATAGCAGTAGACGGCGTCGAACACCCCGTCTCGGAACGGCAACCGGCGCGCATCGGCGCGCGCCAGCCGCGCGTTGGAACCTTGCTGACGCGGATCGACGTCGAGATCGACGCCGATCACCGATGCGCCCGTCACCTGCGCGATGTGCGCCACCTCGACGCCCGCTCCACAGCCGACGACCAGCACGTTTCGCGGACGCACACCAGCCTGCTCGAGCAGGCGCCGGAAGAAGCCGGCTTCGAACTCGAGGCTCACGGCGTTCCGGGTTCTTCCTCGTCGGGTGCCATCGCCAGCTCGGCCTCGGTCGCCTCGTAGTCCTCGCGCGCGTGCGCAAAGTCGGCTTCGCCGATCGCCTGCGGCTCGCCGTCGGGATCGTGCGGCGGCCGGACGATTCGCGGCTCGATCACGGCCAGCGCCGCCTGGGCCGCCTCCTCGGTCTCGAACGGCCAGTGGCGGTACTCGTGGTCGCGCCCGAGCGCCTCGAGACGCCAGGGGTCGACTCCCGGAGCGCCGCGGCGAACGCGGGCAGCGACCAGATCGCCCGCCCGCAGGTGCTCGCCGGGCTTCCAGCCGGGAAGGCTCCGCCCCGTGTGGGGATTGACGGGCGCCCCGCGACCGCCGAGCACCTGAATGTCCGGGTCGGTCTGTGGTCCATAACCGGTGTTGACGGTGGCGCGGCTCGGGATCAGATCCTCGGGCTCCCCGGGCGGCACGAGCTGAACCTCGCGCCCATCGGGCACGAACGCCCACCCATCGGACGTGATCGCGACCGCTTCGGTGGAGTCCTCGAAATCCTCGGACTCGGAACCGAACGCTTCCGGCGTTTCGGTGGCGGGATCGACGCCTTCGCTCGGGTAGGAGACGGTCTCGCCACGCGACGCGAAGCGCCGCAGCAGGAGCGCCCCGGCCGCGACCGCCAGAACGGCGATCAGGCCGGTGACCAGACGGTCGTCCATGAGATCCGCCGGGGTTAGAAGTCGGCGCTCTCCACGTAGTCGCCAAACTCCTCGCGCATCGCGTTGCGGATCTCGCCCTCGGTGGCGTAGGCACGCGCGCAGTCGAGGATGCGGGACATCAGGTTGTCCTCGCCGGGCGCCTTACGGGCCGCGGCGGTGAGCGCCTTGAGAGCGGTCGTGCACGCCTTGCCGTCGCGGGTGCGGCGGACCTCGGCGATGGATCGCTTCTGCTCGGCCTCGGCTTCCTCGCCGACGTAGAGGATCGGAATCTCGAGCTTCTCGTCGGGCTCCACGTACTCGTTGACGCCGACGATCACGCGCTGCCGTTTCTCCATCTCCTGCTGGTACTGGTAGGCGGCGCGCCCGATCTCGCGCTGGAAGAATCCGCGCTCGATCCCGGCGACGACGCCACCCATGCCCTCGATCTGGCGGAAATAGTCCTCCGCCTGCGCTTCGAGCGTGTTGGTGAGGGTCTCGAGGTAGTAGGAGCCGGCGAGCGGATCGATCGTCTCGGTGACGCCGATCTCGTGGGCGATGATTTGCTGCGTGCGGAGCGCGATCTTCACCGCCTTGTCGCTCGGCAACGCGATCGTCTCGTCCATCGAGTTGGTGTGCAGCGACTGCGTCCCGCCCAGCACCGCCGCCAACGCCTCGTAGGCGGTGCGGATGATGTTGTTCTCGGGCTGTTTGTCCCACAGCGAGCAGCCGGCCGTCTGGGTGTGGAACCGCATCAGCCACGACTTCTGCCGCTTCGCGCCATAGCGCTCGCGCATGTATCGGGCGTAGATGCGCCGTGCGGCGCGCAGCTTCGCGATCTCCTCGAAGAAGTCGAGGTGACTGTTCCAGAAGTACGAAAGCCGCGGCGCGAAATCGTCGACGTCGAGCCCGCGTTTGACGCACTCCTCGACATAGGTGAAACCGTCGGCGAGCGTGAACGCCAGCTCCTGCGCCGCGGTCGATCCCGCTTCGCGGATGTGGTAGCCCGAGACCGAAATCGTGTTCCACTGCGGCACGTGCTTGGTCGAGAACTCGATCAGATCGACGATGATCCGCAAGCTCGGCCGCGGCGGGAAGCACCAGCACTTCTGGGCGATGTATTCCTTCAGGATGTCGTTTTGCAGCGTGCCGCGCAGCTTGTTGAACGGCACTCCGCGCTTCTCGGCGTTCGCGAGATAAAACGCGTACATGATCGACGCCGGTCCGTTGATCGTCATCGACGTGGAGATCACGCCCGGGTCGATGCCGTCGAGCAGGATCTCCATGTCGCGCAGGCTGTCCACCGCGACGCCGCACTTGCCGACCTCGCCGTGCGCCTTCGAGTGGTCGGAGTCGAAGCCCATGATGGTCGGGTTGTCGAACGCGATCGAGAGCCCGGTCTGCCCGTGCTCGTACAGGTAGTGATAGCGCTGATTGGATTCCTTCGGCGTGCCGAACCCCGAGAACTGCCGCATCGTGTACATGCGACCGCGATACATGTTGTCGCGGATGCCCCGCGTGAACGGATACTCGCCGGGGAAACCAACGTCGCGCGCGAGGTCCCTTCCCTCGAGGTCCTCGGGCGTGTAGAGCGGCTTGATCGGGACGCCGGAGATGGTGAAGGGATAGAGGTCGGGACGCTCTTTCCCGCGCGCGTAGCGTTCCTGCCAAGCGCGCCGTTGGGATTCCCAGGTTTTCGCGGAGGCCGGCGACCCGTTCACCCGAGCCCCGTTGCCGCTCGCGGCGGGGGCACGGCCCGAGCCTGGGAGTTGACGCTCTTGGCGAGAAGGCGTGGGTCCGCGTCCTGCCCGAGGAACCGGAGTTCTCGCCCGGGAACGCTGCCGCGTCGGCCTTCTCGAAGCACGCGTCGCCATGGGATCTCCTGGAAGTGAGGCCGCCGTCGACGCCTAGGACCGGTCGCCCGGACCGCTTCGAAGAACGAGAGATCGGGTCTGGGCGACCAGCCGAGCGAATCGACTAGCGAGGTTACGGGGACGGTTCGAGTCGGTCAAGCGCGGCGCGGGTCTGGAATCTGCCGTTTGCTGCTCGCGCGGCCAGGTGTCAGCGAGCGGCGGTGTTGGCTAGGGTAATGAGACGAGCGGACGCCTCGTTCGGCGTCAGCGTGCGCTCCGCCATCTGCTCGATGATGGCGCGCCAGTGCGCCTCGCCGATCCGCTCGTGGAAGCTCGACCACAACTCGTC
>DASQFU010000167.1:0-4023 GCA_035632955.1 Candidatus Limnocylindria bacterium | reverse complement strand
GAACAGCTGTTCCGGGACTTCGCAGAGCTGACTCCGTTCCGTTTCCGGCCCCTGGCCAGGAGCTTCGCCAGCTTCGCCGAGTACGAGCGGTGGAGACGTGCCCAAACGGACCCCTGGTACCGATAACCGCGTCCTGCGGGTGTGCAGGCTCCTCAACCGCCATCGGGCGCGCTATCTCCTCGCCGGGGGCGTCGCCGCGAATCTCCACGGATCCGTCCGCGCCACGCGCGACGTCGACATTCTCGTGCCGAAGGACCGGGCCAACACCGACCGCGTTCTAAAAGCATTGGCCGAGCTTCCCTTTGGAGTCGCGAAGGAACTCGACGCAGACGAGGTCTTCGACAAGCCCATCACCATCGTCGGCGACGACCCGCGGGTGGACATACTGACCGTGGCGTGGAACGTGACGTTCGACCGAGCCGACCGATCCAAAGAGGTCCGTCGAATCGCGGGCGTGCGAGTCCCGTATCTGGGCCTCCAGGATCTGCTCCGGTCGAAGCGGACGGGACGGGCGCGTGACCTGGCCGACATCGAAGCCCTGGGCGGACGTCGGTCGACGATTCGAACCAAGCGTCGGTAGAGCTGCATGACGTAATGCGGCGGCTTGACCGACCCTCTGCGCTCGCGGATAGTGCGCCGCCATGGCGTTCCGAATCCTGTGCGGCGTCATGGCCGTGCTCTATCTCTTCAGCGTCGTCGTCCAATACAACGATCCCGACCCGTTTCAGTGGATTGCGTTGTACCTGTCGGGGGCGTTGCTCTCGGCGCTCGCCGCGAAGGGCCAGCCGCGCTTCCCGTGGATCGTGCCGACCCTGATCGGGGTCGTCGCGTTGATCTGGGGCCTGTCGCTCCTGCCCGGCGTCTGGGGGCGCGTGGGATTTGGCGAGCTGTTCCAGGAGTTCGAGATGGAGAGCGCTTTGGTGGAGCAGGCGCGCGAGACGACCGCGCTGCTCTTCACCGCGGGCTGGATGGGCGTGCTGGCGTGGGCGCGCATGCGATCGCGAGCCCCCGCGTCCTGACAGATTCGACGGCCCTAAGACATCGATCCGTTTAACGGCCCGACTCTCCGGTACGCAGGCGCAGACCGAGCTGGAACGATCTTCCCATCGCCGGAAAGTAGAGCGGCAGATCCTGCCCGAACTGATCCAAGGTGACGAAGCCCAGCGTCGCGTAGCGCTCGTCGAACAGATTCCGCACCGCGCCGAAGAGCTCGATCCCGGCCACCGGCTGATTGACCCCTAGGTCCACGGACGTGTAGTCCGGGAGCTCGAAGCGGCTGTCCTCGTCGATCCACTGATCGCGAACATGAGTCACTTCGGCGGTCACCGCGCCGTGATACGAGTGATGCGCCGTGGCGCGCACGTAGATCTGATGCTCGGGCACGGTGTTGATCTGCTTGCCGTCGTGATCGCCGCCATCGAAAGTGGCGCGCGTGTACGAATAGCTGACCTGGCCGGTCAGCGCGGCCCATAGGCCGACCGATACGCCGGCTTCGAGACCGTAGTGAGTGCTGCGGTCGATGTTGCGATGCCGGAAGTTCGCGAGGTCGAACCCGATCTCGTCGCGCGAGCGGGCGTAGTAGGTGGCGAGATCCAGCCACAAACCGGACCCGAGCGCGGTGCGCGCGCCGAGGTCGAAATGATCGCCGCGTTGCGGTTGGAGCGCGTTGTTCGCGATCCGCAACACGAACGGCGGCTGGCCGCCCGGCCCATCGAAGTCGACGAAAAACGGCCGAGGGTCGTAAAGCTGTTCGAGGGTCGGCGCCTTGAAGGCGCGCGCGTAAGAGACGTACGCATTGCTCGCGCCCGGAAGGCTCCAGTTGAGCCCGACCGTGGGGCTCAGCGCGCGCAGATCGTCGTTCGGGCCGCGCGGCGCGGCATCGTCCGGGTCGTCGACGCTGGAGCGCAGCCAGTCGGCGCGCACGCCGGCGGTCAGGCTCAGCCGCTCGTGCAACCGCGCGACGGCGAGTGCGAACACGGCTCCGCTCAGGCGCTCGACGTCTCCGGCTCCGACCTGCGAGTTGCCGGCGCTGGGGTCGAAGTAGCGCGACTCGAGCGTGCCGCGCTCGATCTCGCCGCCGAACATGACGTGCGGCAGCGGCAGATCGGCCGGCTTCCAATGAGCGCGTAGCTCGCCGCGCAGGGCGCGAGTCTGGCTCGTGCGGTCGAGCGTGCCGGCCGGGATGATGGTCTCGGTGGCGTCCAGGTCACGCCCATCTGCGGAGAACAGCCCGACCAGCTCGAGCGCGGGCGCCGCCTGGACCGCGATCTCGAGCCCGCCGGCCACGGTTGTGACGTCGCGGTCGTCGAGCGGTGTTTGCGTGCGTTTCGGATCGTCGCGCCAGTCGGGATCCGGCAGCGGGCCCGGAATCTCCTGATCGTTTCGCTGCACCAGGAGTCGGCCTGAGAGTCCGATCCCCGGCGAGATTGCGGTGCGCACGAAGCCGTATCCACCGCCATTCCGCCATGCGCTGTGGTCGCGGAACCCATCCTCGGAGCGATAGGACCCCGACAACGAGGCTTGCGTACGATCGTCGCGCCACGCGGCTCCACCCGCTCCCCCGCCGCGGCCCTCGGTCCCACCCGCTCCTTCGAACCACGCCGATGGTCCAGCACCCGGCTGGCGCGTTACCAGGTTCACGACTCCGGCCATCGACTCGTTGCCGTAGAGGAACGAAGCCGGCCCGCGCAGGAACTCGACACGCTCGAGCTGGCCTTGTGCGAGTAGGTTCCAATCCACGCGATCGCCTTCGATCTCGTTGATCGGAATCTCGTCGACCAGCACCAGGAGATGGCTCGATTGCCCCTGTGACGCGAAGCCGCGCGCCTCGACCATGCCCTGCGTCTCCGACCCCGAGAGATCGAAGAGATGCGCCCCGGGCACCGCGGCCAGCGCGCCATAAACCGTGCGCGAGGTGCCGAGGCGTATCTGCTCCGGCGAGATCACGGTCGCCGTGGTCGCGAGCTCGGCGAGGCGTGAGCCGAGCTTGGTCGCGGTCACGCGCACGGTGTCCTGATAGACGACCCGCGGAAGCGTTGGCTCTGATTGCGCAAAGGCCGGGGCGGAGATGACGGCGGCAACGAGTACAGCGAGCGGGCGAACGAGATGAGCAGGTCGGTGCATCCGCGCAGGCTGCCGCGGCTGACCCCTGGCCGTCAAGCGATCGCTTTGGAGCTCCAGGATGCAGCTATCTCATCGCGCTGAGCCGGGACGCCTCCATACGACAACCTCACTTCATGCGATGAAGCTGCCGGTCGTCTCATCACCGATAGCGGATCCTGAGGCTTCCCCAACTGGTGCGAATCGTCGGAACGGAACCAGGCGTCAATTCAGCTGAAATGAGAGGAACGAAGATGTTCTGGTTGTTGGGGAAAGCATCCGCGATCGTGGAATACGCCTGGACAACGACCAGCGTCCCGGTGCTTTCGGTATACGGAAAGCCCCCGACCGAAGGCGGGTTCGGATCGAACATCGTGCCGGACCCTCCGTTCGTGCCAGCACTCACGAAAAAGCAGAGGCGGTAGGTCCCGCCCGCGGCCAACACCGCCGAAATCGGCATCGATACCGTCTGGTTGCTGCCGCTGGAGACAGCCATGTTCGCGGACGCGATCAGGGCTTGCGTACCGGTGTGGTACACGCGGGCGCCGACTGTTCCCGAGGGCGTACCAATGTTGAGACCACGCAGAGTCATGGAGGAAAGAACCTGGGCGTCTACGCCCTGAACGGTCACGTCAACGCCACGGGTCTCGTTGAAGCTCTGCCCCCCAAAGAGGGTGCCGCTTGTGCCGGAGGTCAGATCCACGGTTGTGGCCCCGGCAGCGGTGGTAATGGCGGTCACGAGAATCACTGCCATCGATGCAATCGTGCGCAATGGATGCATGACGCCTCCCTCTGGATCTGCCGAGCCTGGTTTCATCAACACCACGGGCATGGATAGTAGATCGCAATGCGCGGCGCGGTGAGCGTTTTTCGGCTTTGGAGGATGGCCGGCCGAGTCGGCGTGTAAGCAAGAGGCCGTCTGCC
>DASQFU010000166.1:0-2835 GCA_035632955.1 Candidatus Limnocylindria bacterium | reverse complement strand
ACGACCTCGCGCGCCTCGATCGTCCCGAGCGCGCGGAAGCGGTCGCGCACCATCCCGCGTTGCGCTTCCGCCACCTCGACGGGAACCGGCGGCATCTGGACCGCGCCTTTCGCGCGTCCCGAGCACGAGGCGGTCAGGGCGGCGAGCCCGAACGCGAGCCAAGCCGCACGGCCCGAGGTCAGGTGCTTCATCGTTCCGTCCTCCTCGAGATGGGAGTCGTGAGGCGGCGCAGCTCCGTCCTCGCGCGCGCCACGCGCACCAGCACTTCCGACACTCGGAACTCGGCCCGCGCCAAATCCGCTTCCAGGTTCACAACTTCGTAGGTGGTCGTGCGCCCCGCCTGAAACTCGAGTCGCGCGATCCGCGCCTGCTCCTCGGCGGCCGCCCGCAGCTCGTTCATGACCTGCAACTGGCGGTGCGACTGGTCGACCTCACGATGGACGTCGCGGACCGCGGTCGCGAGCGCCAGTTGCCGGGCCCGCAACGTTTCACGCTCGCGCTCCATCTCGCCGAGACGGCGCTCGCGCTCGCCGCGATCGCTGCGCCAGCCGATCGGCACGTCGACCCGGACACCGAAGCTCCAATCCGGATGGTCGTCGCCGAACACCTGATCCCAGGCTTCCCCGAAGTCGGTGTCGAAATCGGCGCCGGTCGTGTCGGAGCCGAACACGATCCGGCGACCGGTGCCGGCGAGTCCCGAACCGCCGTACCCGCCGAACGCATCGATCGATGGCCACGCGTTGCGGGCCGCGCGCCGCCAGCGCGCCTCGCTGGCCCGGACTTCTTCGGCCGCCGCCTGCAGCGCGCCATTGGTCTGGAGCGCGCGCTCGAGCACGACCTCCAGCGGCTCGATGGAACCGGGTGGAGGCGGAACGTCGAGGCTATGGTAGCGGGCGACGCGATCGGGAGCGACTCCCATCACCTCGGCGAGCCGGTCGGAAGCGTCGCCGAGACGCAATTGCGTGTCGAGCAGGAACGCCTCCTGATCCGCCATGAAGGTGCGGGCGATCGCCACCGTGCCCGGACCCACCGCGCCCGCGCGCCCGCGCAGCATCTGTTGCCGTAGGAAGATCGCCGCGCGCTGGCGCAGCAGGCGCTGGACCTCGAGATTGCGCTCCGCCGCATACAGCTCCCAGTACGCGTTCTCGACGTCGCTGTCGACGTCGAGCCGGGCCGCGGCAAGCTGGAGCCGCGCCGCCTCGAGCTCGTGCTCGGTCGCTCGCAGCTCGCCCCACGTCGCGGCCGGACCGAAGCCGCGCAGTAGCGGCTGCACGAGATCCAGGCGCGCGTGCGCGCGCCGCTCCCGCGGCAGCGTCGTGAACGGCGCGTTGCTCTCGGTCCGGTTCTGGACGACACCGAGCGTGATCGCCGTGCCGATCGGCGAGAGCCACGAAGCGCCGGCTGAGAGCGAGCGCACCCGCAGCTCGGAGGCCGCGAACGGCGACGCCACCGGGCTGTCCGTGCTGATCCGCTCGTTGGCGGCGAACAGCACGGGATCGAACGCTCCCGCCTGGGTCATCCGCAACCCGCGCGCCCGGCGCAGCGAAGCCAATGCGCCGCGCGTGCGTGGCGAGTGCGCGACCCCGAGCTGCTTCGCCTGCTCGAGCCCGAGGCCGAGCACGAGCGTCTCCGGCTCGCCGGCGCGATACGACGTGTCGGGCTCGGGGACCGCGACGACGTCCGCGCCCTGCGCGAAGGCCGGCCGTGACGCCGGCGGCGCCGAGAGCGACACCAGCGAGGCGACGACGATGCCGAGCGCAGCGGCGCCACGTCGCACGACAGGGAGCGACTCGAGGTGGGAGCGCATGCGAGAGCGATGACGATCAAGCGGCGGGGCGAGGGGGCGACGGAGGGTCACAGACCCGCAGAATAGCCGGTCGGCCGATCCTGGTTCATGGGATTTGTCGCGAGAGTGGCGTTTCGTGGGACGACCGCCGCGAAGGTCAAGACCATGACAGGGACGGCCATGCTTCAAGGCCCGGCGAAGAACAGCCGCTCGACCAGCCAGTAGAGCCCCGCGAGTGACACCGCCCACGAGCCGACCGTCACGATGCGCGCGTGGATCGAGGGAGCACGGGCGCGCGCGAGCGACAGCACCGGCGCCACCAGCAGAACGATCGTCGCTTGTCCAAGCTCGACGCCGAGATTGAATGCGAACAGCGACCATCCCAGCGCCTGTTGCGGCAATCCGAACTCACGCAGCACGCCGGCGAAACCGAAGCCGTGGATCAGCCCGAATCCGATCGCGATCAGCGCGCGCGCGTCCCGGCCCCCGCGGCGGGCGCGCAGCGTGTCGACGCCGACATAGACGATGCTGAGCGCGATCAGCGGCTCGATGATGCGCGCCGGCGGATCGAGAATGCCGAGCGTCGCGAGCGCCAGCGTAACGCTGTGCGCGACGGTGAACGCCGTCACGATCTTGATCAGCCTCCCGATCCCGCCGCCGAGCAACATCAAGCCGACCACGAACAGGATGTGGTCCGGCCCGATGAAGATGTGGTGGATCCCGGAGCGGATGAAGGTGCCGACGACCGCAGCGACCCCCTGGCGCGTGCCCGAATAGAACGTCGCCGTGCGCCGCTCGCCGGCGAGCAGGTCCTGAAGCCGGAGCGCGCCGTCCTGATGCACGTTGAGGTAGGTCTCGTGCTGGCGGTCGTAGGGGAAGAGCCTGGCTTCGATCGCGAGCGCTCCCGGTAGGCGCGAAAGCGTCGCCTCGAACGCGAATCGCAAGCCGTTCCGCTTTGGGTCGGGAACGATCGAGGTCCAGCGTGGCCGAAGCGTGTCGCCGTCCGCGATCAGGATCAGGCGGCCCGCGAACAGCGCTCGCAACGTGTC
>DASQFU010000165.1:0-2802 GCA_035632955.1 Candidatus Limnocylindria bacterium | reverse complement strand
TTCGTCCCCGCAGAGAACCTGCTCGGCGATCCGACCGGCGGCTTCACGGCGTTCATGCGCACGCTCACCGGCGGCCGCATCTCGATCGGCGCGCTCGCGCTCGGGATCGCGCAGGGCGCCTACGAGCACTCGGTGAGCTATGCC
This sequence comes from Candidatus Limnocylindria bacterium, assembly GCA_035632955.1. Lineage (GTDB taxonomy): Bacteria > Eisenbacteria > RBG-16-71-46 > RBG-16-71-46 > RBG-16-71-46 > DASQFU01. Next base: position 2,658 of record DASQFU010000165.1, on the reverse strand, counting down.
AAGGAGCGCCGCCAGTTCGGCCAGCCGATCGCCAATTTCCAGGCGGTGCAGTTCATGCTCGCAGACATGGCGCTCAAGATCGAAGCGTCTCGTCTGCTGGTGTATCACGCCGCGCTGCTGCGCGACGCCGGCCGGGATTACGTGAAGGAAGCGGCGATGGCCAAGCTGTTCGCCAGTGAGGCTGCCAACTGGGTGACCGACAAAGCCATTCAGGTGCACGGCGGCATGGGTTACTGCCGCGACATCCCGGTCGAGCGGATGCATCGCGACGCCAAGCTGATGGAGATCGGCGAGGGCACGAGCGAGATCCAGCGTCTGGTGATCGCGCGCGAGATCCTGCGCGGGGCGTGATGGCGCCGAAGTTCCGGGCGTGGCGTAGAGCCGGCGCGCGCCACGGTGACACACCATGAACGGCGCCCGCTCGGCGCCGGTGATGAGCTGGGCGTCCGCGCGCTCGCGCGCCACCGAGCCCGAGACTGCTGCGCTCGAAGTCGCGACGGCGTTGAGCGAAAGCCTCGGGCCCGAACCGCCGGACCTGCTGCTCGCGTTCTTCACCGCGCCGCTCGTGCCCGGCGTCGAGGTTCTCGCCCGGACGCTGAAGGATCGCCTGCGCCCCGGCTGCTTCGCGGGCGTGAGCGCGGGCGCCGTGGTCGCCTCCGACGAGGAGATCGAGACCGGACCGGCGCTGACCGCGGTCGCCGCGCACTTACCCGGCGTCGAGGTCAAGCCGTTCATCCTGGTGCCCGCGACCTGGGGCGAGGCGGTCGAGGACCCGCTCGAGTTCGCCCGCCACACGACCGGTGTTCCCGGCGCCGAGCTGGTGATTCTGTTCGGCGATCCGTTCTCGCTCGATGCCGAGCAGGTGCTGTCGGCGTTCAACCGTCACGCGCCGGGCGTGCGCGTGGTGGGAGGAATGGCGAGCGCCGGCCCGCGCCCGCACGCCAACGCGCTGGTGCTGAACGACTGGGTGGCGCACGAAGGCGGTGTCGCGATCGCCCTGCGGGGAGCCGTGCGCGTCGACGTCGTCGTGTCGCAAGGCTGCCGGCCGATCGGGCCGCCGCTCCAGGTGACGCGCGCCGAGCACAACCTGATCTTCGAGCTCGATCACCAGCCGGCGCTCGAGCGCGCCGAACAGGTGCTGCGCGAGCTCAGCGAACGTGAGCGCGAGCAGCTCCGCCATGGTCTCTACGTCGGCCGGCCGGCACGCGGCGGAGCGGCCGGGCGCGGTGACTACCTGATCCGCAACCTGCTCGGGGCGGATCGGGACAAGGGCGCGATCGCGGTCGCGGACCGTATGGCGGAGCGCGAGCACGTCCGTCTCCATGTGCGCGATGCGGCGTCGGCGATCGAGGACCTCGAGCTGCTGCTGTCGCCCCAGGTGGTCGACACCAAAGCCGCCGGCGCGCTGTTGTTCTCGTGCAATGGCCGGGGGCGCGCCTTCTTCGGCAAGCCGGATCGCGACATCGCCACGCTCCAGCAGGTGCTGGGCGGCGCGGTGCCGGCCGCCGGGTTCTTCTGCGCGGGCGAGATCGGGCCGGTGGGAGGGAAGAACTTCCTGCACGGCCACACCGCCAGCATCGCAATCATCCGTCCCACGACGCCGGGAAGGGACCAGTGAACGTCGGCGAAACGCTCGCACACTACCTACTCGAGGCGGAGGTGGGGTCGGGTGGGATGGGCGTCGTGTATCGCGCCCGCGACCTGCGTCTGGATCGCACGGTCGCAATCAAGCTGCTGGCCGCTCGGTTGCTCGCGGACGAGACCGCGCGCGCGCGGCTGATGCGCGAAGCACGCCTGACATCGGCGCTGAATCATCCGCACATCTGCACCGTCTACGAGGTGGGCGAGGCGGAAGGCACGGTGTACCTGGCCCTCGAGTGGGTCCGCGGGCTCACGTTGCACGATATTCTGGCCGGCGAACCGCTGCCGATCGAGACGGTGCTCCGCTGCGGCGGCCAGATCGCGGACGCGCTCGACCACGCGCACGCACATGGGGTCATCCATCGCGACCTCAAGAGCGCCAATGTGATCGTGACCCCCGAGGGCCGCGTCAAGGTTCTGGATTTTGGCCTCGCTCGCCGCTCGGCGGACGGTCCGACCACCTCGCCTGGCGAAACGCCCCAGCAGCTGAAGCTGACCACCGAGGGCATGATGGTCGGCACGCCGTTCGCCATCGCCCCCGAGGTGCTGCGCGGGGCGGACGGCGACGAGCGCGGTGACCTATGGGCGCTCGGCGTCCTGCTCTACGAGATGGTGACCGGCGTGCTCCCGTTCCAGGGTCGCACGCCTGTCGAGCTCGGCTCGTCCATCCTCCACGATCCGTTGCCGGCGCTGCCCGCGCGCGTGCCCGCCGGTATACGGATGATCATCCAGCGGTGTCTGGCCAAGGAGCCCGTCCAGCGCTACCAGCGCGCGAGCGAGGTGCGGGCGGCGCTGGAGACGGTGGAATCCGGTGAAAGCTCGCGGCCCGGCGCCACCGAACCTTCCCCTCGCGACGCGCGGCCCCGGGTCCCGCGCCGGGTCTGGCAAGTTGCAGCCGGGGTCGGGGTGCTCGCGCTGGCGCTCGGCGCAATCATGACCGCCCGCGGAGTTCCCGGGATGGAAACACCGCGCGTGCGGTCGCTGGCGGTGCTGCCGCTCGAGAACCTCTCCGGCGAT
>DASQFU010000164.1:0-11519 GCA_035632955.1 Candidatus Limnocylindria bacterium | reverse complement strand
GACCCAATAGCGAATCGACGTATCGAACACGCGATTCCCCCGGTTGAGCCAGAACGAGATCCAACTGCGGCCGAAGTATCCCTTGACGTCGGTCGCCGCGATGTCGAGCCTGCCGTCCCCATCGAAATCGGCGAGCACGAGCCTGGCGCCCGCGTCCGTCTGGCTTCGCAACGGATAGTCCTCCTGCTGGACGAACGCGCCGCTACCGTCGTTCCAAAGTATGGCGATTGCGCCGTGGATGGCATGCGACACCACAAGATCGTCGTGCAGATCACCGTCGCAATCACCGGCTTCCAACGTGGAGAGGAACGTCGTCCCGCTCACCGAGTATTCGACGCGCGGTGCGAAGCTGCCGTCGCCCGCGCCAATGAGAACAGAGACCACCGCAGTCCCCGCGCTGGAGCCGGCGACGGCGAGGTCGGGCACGCCGTCGTGATCGAAGTCGCCGAGCGCGATCCCTTGAGGCGATGACCCTGCCGCATGATGGGTCGTCGCAAACGCGAGATTGCCCTCGTTCAGCAGCACGGCGACGGTCGTGCCGGACGAACTGGAGACGACGAGGTCCGGCTGATCGTCATCATTGAGATCCCCGACCCGGAGATACGATAGCGTGCCGCCGATCGGCAGTGTTATTGGAGCGTCGAACCCGCCGCCGCCGTCGCCCTTGCACAGGACCAGCGTGCTACCTGCGGTTGCGAGGGTCGCGATCAGGTCGAGATGCGTGTCGCCGGTCAGATCCGCTGCTGCGAGCGTCAGCGGGGTGCCTGCGAGGCTCACGACCGGGCCCCGAGAGAAACGGCCAGTCTGATCGTTCAACCACAGCACGGCGCTGTTCGAGTCCTTCTCGGCAATGACGAGGTCGGCCCAAGCGTCGCCGTTGAAGTCGCCGGTCGCCATGGCGACGATCGTCGTGAGCACTTCACGATCCCCGAACCTCAGAAGTTCGCTCGAGTCTGCGGGAGAGACAGCTGCGCGCAAGAGCTGCGCGACATCGTGCGGTCGGTGGGAAACGGAACTTGCCGACGGTGTGGATGCGCCCACGCCGACGGACAGGAGCAGAGCAAGCGTAGGGCACTTCACGAGGTGCCTCCGGAGCTGGGTGCGGAACATGGAGAAGAGATACTGGTAACCACGCAAACGCCGGGCCGCGTGTTGAAGCCTATGCTACCGACGCCGGATGAGCCGGCCTACCAACACTTTGAGCGCGACGACGAGCGAATCATCAACCTTGCTTGAGACGTTCCACGAGGAATGTGGGCGCGTTCCGACACCGGAGGTGCCAAAAGACCAGAGCGACCCGCCTTGAAGGCGCGGCCGTGAGAGTTTGGACGGCGAGTCGATGTCGATTCTTCGGCGGCCCGGATCAAGATCTCGATCGACGGGTGCGACTTGCGCCCGTGGGGGGGACGGGCTTCAATCCGGTCCCGCAACGAGGCTTGACCGACCCCCGAGTTCGCGAACCGGAGGCTTTGATGAGTTGCCTGATCGAAATCGAGCGCGACGGCCCGATCGCACGGCTTTGGCTGAATCGCCCCGAGCAGCACAACGCGCTCTCGCCGGAGCTCGGAGCCGAGCTAGTGACGGCGCTCCATGGGCTCGCGCACGAGGACCGCGTTCGGGTGGTCGTGCTCGGCGGGCGAGGGCCGTCGTTCTGCGCCGGCGCCGACATCGCCGCGATGAAGGCATCGACGACCATGACGTTCGACGAGAACCTGGCCGAGGCCGAGAAGCTGGCGGGGATGTTCGCGGCGCTCGCGGATCTTCCGAAGCCGGTCGTGGCGCGAGTGCACGGCAGTGTGTTCGGCGGCGGCGTGGGATTGACGTGCGCGAGCGACATCGCAGTGTCGACTGACGATGCGCGCTTCGGCCTCACCGAGGTGCGGCTCGGGATTCTCCCGGCGGTGATCGGGCCCTACGTGATACGCAGGCTTGGGGACGCGTTCGCACGTGAGCTGATGCTGACCGGTGAGCGTTTCGACGCCCAGACCGCTCTGCGCGTGCACATGGTGCAGCACGTGGTGCCCGCGGCGGCGCTCGACGCAAAGGTGGACGAACGGGTCGAAGCGCTGCTGGCCGGGGCGCCGGGCGCGCAACGCCGGATCAAGATGCAGCTCGAGCTGTTCGGCGACGCGATCTGGGACGAGTTCCGTGCCGCGACGCCGCGCGTCCTGGCCGAAGTGAGATCGGGCGAGGAGGCGCGCGACGGCCTGACCGCGTTCTTCGAGAAGCGGAAGCCGAGCTGGCACGTCGAGCGCGCACGTGCCTGATCCGAGCTGCCCTCGGTGATCCGCACCGTGTTCAAGACCGTGCTGATCGCCAATCGCGGCGAGATCGCGTGCCGGATCGCCGCGACGCTGCACGAGCTCCGCATCCGATCCGTGGCGGTGCATTCCGAAGCCGATCGCGGCGCGCTCCACACCCGGGTTGCCGATCAGGCGATCGCGATCGGAGCGGCGGAGCCCAGCGCGTCCTACCTCAACGTGGCGGCGCTGATCGCGGCCGCGCGGGCGAGCGGCGCCGAGGCGATCCACCCGGGCTACGGGTTCCTCGCCGAGAACGCCGAGTTCGCCGACGCGGTCGAAGGCGCGGGGCTCGTGTTCATCGGACCGACGTCCGAGCAGATCCGCCTGATGGGCGACAAGCGCGCGGCGCGCGCCCTGGCCGGGCGCGCCAAGGTGCCGGTCGTGCCGGGCGGTGAAGGCGATGATCCGGAGGCGCTGGTGCGCGCGGCGCGAACCATCGGCTATCCGGTGATGGTCAAGGCCGCGTTCGGCGGTGGCGGCAAGGGAATGCGTGCGGCGAGCGACGACGCTGCCTTGCGCGAAGCGATCGAGAGCGCGCAACACATCGCCCAGTCCGCATTCGGCGATGCCAAGGTGTTTCTGGAGCGGCGGCTGGAACGCGCACGCCACGTCGAGGTGCAGGTGCTGGGCGACGGGCAGGGCGATGCGATCCACTTGTTCGAGCGTGAATGCTCGCTCCAGCGGCGGCACCAGAAAGTGATCGAGGAATCCCCGTCGCCTGCGCTCGACGAGCCGCTGCGCGCGCGCCTCACGGCCGCGGCGGTCGCGCTCGCGCGCAAGGCGCGCTATCGCGGGGCGGGCACGGTCGAGTTCCTGCTCGAGCCGGACGGGCACTTCTATTTTCTGGAGATGAACACGCGCTTGCAGGTCGAGCATCCGGTCACCGAGCTCGTCACCGGCCTCGATCTGGTGCGGCTCCAACTCCAGGTGGCGTCGGAAGGGAAGCTGCCGTTCAAACAGGCTCAGGTCGAGCGTCGCGGCCATGCGATCGAAGCTCGGGTCTACGCCGAGGACGCTGCCCGCGATTTCCTTCCTCAGGCCGGCCACGCCTCGCGCGTGCGCTGGCCGCGGTCGCCGTTCGTGCGCGTGGACGCCGGCATCGAATCGGGCGACACGGTACCGGTGCACTACGACCCGATCCTTGCCAAGGTGATCGTGCACGCCGGCGATCGCGGGGAGGCGCTCGCGCGACTCGCCGGCGCGCTCGACGAAGCGTGCGTCCATGGCGTCGTCACCAACCTGCCGTTTCTGCGCGCGCTCGCTCGATCGCCCGAGGTCGCACAGGGGGCTTTCGACACCGAGTGGATCGAGCGCGAGTTCCTGCGCAGCTTCGCGGCGCTGTCAGGCGCTCCGGCGCCCGAGCTTGCGCTCGCCGCGGCCGCACTCGCGGAGTCGCTCGGAGTCGGCGGCGCGCGCAACGGGGTGAGCAGAACGCGACGAGCTCCCGACGGCGCCGGACCGTTCGCCAAGGGGCGTTGGCGATTGCCGGGTCTCGAATGAGCCCACGTACCGTGTGGCGTGACGGCGAACGCGAGCGGACCGTCGAGCTGAGCCCGCTCGGCGGCGATCGGTATCGGGTCGAGGTGGACGGCGTCGCCCGGGAGCTTGGCGTCGAGCGCCTCGCGGATGGGACGCTCCGCCTCACCGGCGATCATGGCTCGGTGACGGCGGAGGTCACCGCCGCCGGCGAGCGGCGCTTCGTTCGGCTCGGCCGTCTCGACTTCGTTCTCGAGCGGGCGGCGAGCGGGCGGCGCCGGTCGGGAGGACCGGGCGGCGGCGGACTCGAATCGCCGATGCCCGGAATCGTCACGCGCGTGCTCGTGGCGGCGGGAGAAGCGGTGAAGAAGGGACAACCCCTGCTGGCGATCGAGGCGATGAAGATGGAGCATTTGATCCGCGCACCGCACGAAGGCCGCGTGCGCCGCATCGCGGCAGCCGCAGGCGAGATGGTGGACGGCGGAGTGCCGCTGGTGGAGCTGGACGCCGATGGCTGAACAGGATCCCACGCCTTACGATCAGCACCACCTCTTCCACTCCCAACGGTCGCTTTTAATCGGCGCGGGCGCGGTGCTGCTGACGGTCTGGCTGATGTGGCAGCTCCGCGACCTCGTGATCCTGGTCAGCTTCGCCGTGCTGCTCGCCTACGCTCTGGATCCCTTGGTGAGCGCGCTCGAGCGCATTCCCTTCCCGCGCGGAGACCGCCTGCCACGCAACGGCGCGTCCGCGATCATCATTCTGTTGTTGGTTCTGATCGGCGTCTGGGTCCTCAGCCAGACGCTGCCGCGGCTACTCGCCGAGCTCACGGATTTCGTCCGGGGACTACCGGCGAATCTCGAACGAATACGGGTCGACTTGCGACAGTATGCAGTGCGGCAAGGATTGACTGGTCTCATCGGCAACAACCTCGACAAGGCTCAAGTCAACTCTGCGCAGATGGCGCAGTACTTGGGCGGCATCGTCATCACCTGGGCCGGCCGGCTGTTCACCAGCGGCGTGCAGGTTTTCGGGATCGCCGTGCTCCCATTGCTCGCCTTCTACCTCCTCGCCGAGCGGGAGGACGTGATGATCAGCCTGCTCGGGTTCGTGCCCGAATCCGCACGCCCGCGTTTACTCGCGGTTCGCGGCGCGGTCAACCGTGCGCTTCAAAGCTACGTTCGCGGCCAGGCGATCGTGTGCGTGATCTCGGGCGCGGCGACCGGGTTCGCGCTGTGGACGCTCGGGTTCCCGGTCGTGCTGTTGCTCGGCGTGCTGGTCGCGATCGCCGAGGCCGTGCCGTTCATCGGCTTCGCCGTCGCCGCGATCGCGATCGGCGTCGCGGGCATCGGCCTCGGGGTCGGGAAAGCGCTGCTCGGCATCGCCGCATACGCGGTCGTCAACAACGTGATCGGCATCCTCGTGACGCCGCGCGTCATGGGACGCCACCTGAAGCTGCATCCCTTTGTCGTGACCATCAGCATCCTGGCCGGGGCTCAATTGCTTGGCCCTGGAGGGGCAGTCCTCGCGCTACCCGCTGCGGCGGTGATTCAATCCCTGATCGCGGAGTTCGCGCCCCCCGGCGTCGCGGAAGCGCGAGCCGCGCGCCGGCGCGCGGCTCCGAAGGGACGCGCCGCGAAGAACTAGCGATGCATTCGCTCCCGGCGCATCGTCCGGTCAAGTTCGCATCGATGGTGTCCGATAGACGTCTCAAGGATGGTTGGAGGCGCTGCGTTGACCCTCCCCTGGCCGTATGCTACGGTCCCCGCCGTCTCGAGGACCAAGGGCTGCTCGCCATCCAACAACGCCGTCTTCGGACGAAGGGAAGTCACTGGACGACAGAAGGTTGCCAGCCGACCGCTCGGTTTCTGAAATCATCGATCGCACTCCTGACCTGGTCTCCGTCCGGACCTGCCGGGTCAGGAGTTTTGCTTTTTTCCGGGCTGCGAGGTCGTAACCGTGGTCACACGCAAGTTCCCTATCGAGCACCTGGACCCTCTCGCCCTGCTCGGGCACAACGACGTCAATTTGCGTCAGATCGAGCGCACCTTGCCGGTGCGGATCACGCTGCGCGACGGCACCATCACGGTGGCCGGCGATGAAGGTCCGGTCGACTCGGCGGCGCGCGCCTTGAAGGAGCTGCTGGAGCTCGCGGAGCGCGGCAAGGTCGTCGAGGAAGCCGACGTCGCGACCGCGCTCGGACCCGCGCGCCGCAACGGTGATCCGGTGCGGCTGGTCGAGGCCTACGAGGGCGCGCCTGGCTACCTGTTCGATCGCAAGACGGTGCGCGCGCGCACGCCGACGCAGGCCGAGTACTTGAAAGCGCTGCAGGAGCACGAAGTGGTGTTTGCGATCGGCCCCGCAGGAACCGGCAAGACCTACCTCGCGGTCGCGGCGGCGGTTCAGGCGCTGCGCGCAAAGAAGGTGGATCGCATCGTGCTCGTGCGCCCGGCGGTCGAAGCCGGCGAGAACCTTGGCTTCCTACCCGGCGACATGCAAGAGAAGGTGGATCCCTATTTGCGGCCGATGTACGACGCGCTCTCGGACCTCATGTCGTTCGACAAGATGCGACGCTACATCGAGCTCGGCGTGATCGAGATCGCCCCGCTCGCGTTCATGCGCGGACGGACGTTGCACAGCTCGTTCGTGATCCTGGACGAGGCGCAGAACACGACCGTGCGCCAGATGAAGATGTTTCTGACACGCATGGGCGTTAACTCCCGCGCGGTGATCACGGGCGACATCACGCAGATCGATCTCAAGGACCCCGACAGCTCCGGCCTGGTGCGGATTCAGGGCATCCTGGGCTCGGTCCCGGACCTGAAATTCATCTACTTCCATTCGGAAGACGTGGTCCGTCATCGCCTGGTGCGCGACATCATTCGGGCGTTCGACCACTATCACGCCCGCCCGAACGGCCGGGACGAGGATGGCGTCGGTATCAGCCTCGACCCCGAGGCGCCGGAACGGGTCGACGAGCTCCGGGAAGTTTCCAATCCCCCGTCCGACTCGTCGAGTGATCCGCAGGGTCCGACCCGCGGCCCTTCCATCTAGCCGTCTCCTCCGGCCATGACCGTCGGCGACCCCGTCAGCCTCCCCGCTCTGCCCGATCGCGCCCGCGCGTTCCGTTGGGGCTATTACTCGGTGCGCCTGCTGCTCGTCGTGTTGCTGCTCGCGCTCGCCGGCGCGTTGCCGGGCGGCACGCGCGTTCAGGAGAAGTATCGCTATCGCGAAGGCGACATCGCGCGGGAACGCATCGTCGGTCCCTACGATTTCCGCGTGCTGAAGGACGAGGCGGGGCTGCGACGCCAGCAGCAGGCCGCGGCCTCCTCGATTCAGCCGGTGTTCGTCGTCGACACACGTGTCTCCTCCGAGACCTTGAACCGTTTCGCGCTGTTCCAGGAGAAAGCGCTGGCCGCGGTGCTGGATCCGGCACTCGCGCCCGCCGAGCGCGTTCAGCAACTGCGCTCGCTGGGCGTGCCGCTCTCGGAAGAGAGCGCCGCGGCGCTGGCGGTCCCCGGCCGCGCGCGCACGGCGCTGCGCGAGCTGGCGGGCTGGCTGCGGGAGATCTACTCGGCCGGCGTCGTGGCCGAGAAGCGCAACGACCGGGTGTTCGGCTACCGCGTCGTCAGCGTGCGGGATGGCGAAAGCGACCAGTCGCGTCCGGTGAGCTTGCTCTACGACCGGCGCGAGGCGCTGCTTCTAATCGAGCGGCACGCTCGGCGCGCGTTCCCCGGCGATCAGAGCGGCGTGCGGCTGGTCACCGAGCTGGCGACGCCGTTCGTCCAGCCCAACGTTCTTCACGACCGCGCCGAGACCGAATGGCGTCGCGTCCAGGCGCAGGGGGTCGTGCCGACCATGGTCGGCTTCGTCAAGAAGGACGAGCTGATCGTCGACGCGAACCAGCGTATCGATCGCGATGCGCTGCTCAAGTTGCGCACGCTCCGCGACCTCGAGGCCGCGCGGCGCGAGCGCGGCGAGTTCCTCTATCCGCCGATCGCGCGAATGCTGTTGATGCTGCTGTTCATCGCGATCTTCTCCAGCTACCTGCGAATGGAGCTGCCGGCGGTCCATCGCGACAACGCGATGCTGGCGATGTTCACCTTGCTGACCGCGGTCGTGATCGTCGTCGCTCAACTGCAGGTGGGTTGGCTCGGGCTGTCGGAGTTCACCGTGCCGCTGGCGCTGGCGTCGCTGGTCGTCGCCTCGTTGACCGAGAAGCGCCCCGCGCTCGTGTTCACGTTGATCCTGACGGTGGTCGCCTCGGCGGTGCTCGAGCTACGTGCGCCGTTCGTGCCGGTCGCGGTCATGGGCGGCGTGACCGCCGTCTATTCGGTCGCGCGACTGCGGCACCGCTGGCATTTCGTGCGCGCGTTCTTCTTCATCGCGCTCGCCAATCTCGCCGCGATCCTGGCATGGGACCTGGCGCGGCTCACGCCGCTGCCCGTGCTCGCGCAGGACGTCATGTGGGGGGCGTTGAACGGGTTCCTCGCCAGCTCGCTCGCGTTCCTGCTGCTGCCGCTGGTCGAGCACTGGTTCGGGCTCACGTCCGACATCACGCTGCTCGAGCTCTCGGACCTGAACCGTCCGCTCTTGAAGCGGCTGCAGCTCGAAGCGCCTGGGACCTATCACCACAGCATGGTGGTCGGCAGCCTCGCCGAAGCCGCCGCCGAGGGGATCGGCGCCAACTCGCTGCTCGCACGCGTGTCGGCCTACTACCACGACATCGGCAAGCTTGCGAAGCCCGAGTACTACGCGGAAAACGAGCCGGCCTCGTCACGCAGCCGTCACGACCGGCTGACGCCGAGCATGAGCACGCTCGTGGTCCGTTCGCACATCGCCGAGGGTCTCGAGATGGCGCGCCGCGAGCGGCTGCCGCGCGCGGTGCAGAACGCCGTTCCCGAGCACCACGGCACGATGGTGATGGCGTTCTTCTATCACAAGGCGCTCGAACTGGACCCGATGGCCCGCCGCGAGGACTTCTGCTACCCGGGTCCGAAACCCCGCTCCAAGGAAACCGCGATCCTGATGCTGGCGGACGGCGTCGAGGGCGCGTCGCGCGCGCTTGCCGAGCCAACGCCGAGCCGCATTCGCGGCCTCGTCACGCGCATCATCGACGAGCGCGTGCAGGAGGGGCAGCTCGACGAGTGCGGGCTCACGCTCTCGGAGCTGGCGCGCATCCGCGAGGCGTTCATTCCCGTGCTCACCGCGATCTTTCACGTTCGCGCGCCCTACCCCGAAGACCCGCGACGCCGTGCCAAAGCGGACGCCGACCTGCGCCGCGAATCGACGTAACCTCGACCTCCATCTCTGGAGTACCGTGGGTTTCGATTGGACGTGACACGATCGATTCTCACCGAATCCTCCGAGGGAGGTTCCATGGCCAAGAAAGTCTTGTCCCGTGCCGGTGCCGCGAAGACGTCCGCCGACCGCAAAGCGCTCATCGACGCGCTGAACGAGGACCTGGCCCGCGAGTACCAGGCGATCATCGCCTACGTCGTGTATTCCCAGATGCTCAAGGGAGCGGCGTACATGTCGATCGCGCAGGAGCTGGAAATCCACGCGGGCGAAGAGCTGCAACACGCGATCATCATCGCCAAGCAGATCGACTACCTCGGCGGAACCCCGACCGTGGTTCCCAAGCCGGTCAAGCTCTCCAAAGATCCGAAGGCTCTGCTCCGCTTCGATCTCGATAACGAGACCGAAACGATTCGAGAGTACCGAACGCGCCTGCGGCAGTGCGAAGTGCTCGGGGAATACGCGATGGGAGAGCACATTCGCGAGATCCTCATTGCGGAGCAGGAACACCAGATCGATCTCGCGACGGCTCTCGGCAAGGACCCGCCGAACATGATGGGCTGAGGAGCGCCATGAAGCGCAGGCTCTGGTGCGTGTCGCTCGGGCTCCTGGGTGCCGCCCTCGCCGGTGGCTGTGGCCGCACGCCGGGTGCCGGTGACGCGAATCGCGCCGCACCCGATCTCGTCGGTGCGTGGCGCGCAACGCTTCAGTTCCGCAACGGCCCTTTCGCCGCCGTCAAGGACCTCGAGTTCATGTACGTCTTCAACGCCGGCGGGACCATGACGGAGTCTTCGAACTACGACGGCGCACCGCCTGTGCCTCCTGCCTACGGGATCTGGAGGAGGGTCGGTCGTAACGAGTTCGAGGCCAAGTACGAGTTCTACATGACCAAGGCACCGGCAGGCCTCGGAGACTTTACGACGGGTGGCGGCTGGCTTCCGGCGGGGCGAGGGGTGTTTTCGGAGACGATCACCGTCTCGAACGACGGCAAGACCTTCACGTCGACGATCCGATACGAGGCCTTCGATCAGGGCGGCGAATCGATCGCCGGTCGTGGTGACGCGAAGGCGCGAGGGACGAGGCTCGCCTTCTGATGTTCGGCGTGGTCGCTCACGGATGAGCGGTTTCTTGGTCGGCGGGTGCCGTTCGGACGACGCGTGCGAGCGCGGAGTACGCCCACACCGCGGCGGCCCCTGCAACCAGGGCTGCCCCGACCGAGATCCAGAACGACGCATCGGCGCCGGATTCCCAGATCAAAGGCTTCGGATTCGGCGACGCCTGCCATTCGGAACGACCTCGCGCAAACAGGTCGAAGGCGCCTAAGACGTTTCCGCCCGCGTGCAGGACCATGCTCGGCAAGATCGAATTCGTCAGATAGGCGAGCGCACCGTAAACGGCAGCGACTGCAAGGTAGTACGGCAATAGAACCAGCGTGACTTCTGGATGCGTGAAATGAGCGAATCCGAATAGGCTGCCGGTGATCAGGATCGCGATCACCGGTCCGTGTCGCCGCTCGATCGGTCTCTGCATGTAACCGCGAAACGAAACTTCCTCGACTACACCGGCAACGACCGAACCCATGAGAATCCACAACAGCACGGTCACGAACGGATATTTCGTGACGTCGAGATCCTGTTGCTGAGGGAGGGTCACGAGCCGGCTCACGACGCCCTGAAGAAGTATTACGGCAACCAGGCCGAGGGCTCCGGCGAACAGCGCCATCCCCCAAACCTCTTCGGAAACGTGGTTGGCACGACTGTTCGTGCGTCGCGCTTCCGCAGTCGATCGTGGCCATCCAGCGCCCCGCACATACTGCCAATAGAGCCACAGGTATAGAGCGGTAGGAAGCACCGCCCACGGCACAGCGGACCAGAGCTTCGTGTTTGCCCACACCATGGCTGCCCAAGGCACAGTACCCGCGGTGGCCAGTAACGAGCCCGTGAGGACAGCCCGCACGATGACGGGCAAGCGTCTCCAGAACCCAAACACTTCCGGCAAGTCATCGCTCCCTTGCTATGTCACCGGTGTTACGTCGAACTAAAGAGTCGGTTCGTCGTAGAGTGTTGGCGATAGCGGGCCATGGGGGGCGATAACCTCTGCCACATGGCCAGATTCCGGCCTGCCAGGAGACATCCATGCGCAAGATCGGCGACGTCGTAGACCGACCTCTGAAGTGGAGTCAGCCCAGCGCGCTCAGTATGCAGTACGAGCTGCGCGCGGGTGACGAGCTAGCGGCGACGTTGCGCTTCCGGAGCATGTTCGGATCCTTCGCGACTGGAGAGAGCGCGGATGGCTGCTGGACGTTCAAACGCGTCGGTTTTTGGCAAACCCGAGCGACGATTCGCGCCTGCGACTCGGAGACCGAAATCGCCGCATTCAGAAACAACACGTGGAGCGGCGGGGGCACATTGGAGCTCGCAGACGGGCAGACGATCCGCGCGACGA
>DASQFU010000163.1:0-2386 GCA_035632955.1 Candidatus Limnocylindria bacterium | reverse complement strand
GGCGAACTCCATCGGCAGCTCGCGGAAGACTTCCCTGCAGAACCCGCTGACGATCAGGTTCACGGCGTCCTCGGTCGAGAGGCCGCGCTGGCGGCAATAGAAGATCTGGTCCTCGTCGATCTTCGAGGTGGACGCCTCGTGTTCCACCCTCGCCGACGTGTTCTTGATTTCCAGGTACGGGAATGTGTGGGCGCCGCACCGATCGCCGATGAGCAGCGAGTCGCACTGCGAGTAGTTGCGGGCGCCGTGCGCCTGCTTGCCGATCTTCACCATGCCGCGGTACGTGTTCTGGCCGTGCCCCGCCGAGATCCCCTTCGAGACGATCGTGCTCTTCGTGTTCCGGCCGATGTGGATCATCTTGGTGCCGGTGTCCGCTTGCTGCCAGTTGTTGGTCGTCGCGACTGAATAGAACTCGCCGATCGAATTGTCGCCCTGCAGGATGCAGCCCGGGTACTTCCACGTGATGGCGGACCCGGTCTCGACCTGCGTCCAGGTGATCTTCGAGTTCACGCCAGCCGCTTTGCCGCGCTTGGTGACAAAATTGAAGATGCCCCCCTTGCCGTTCTTGTCGCCCGGATACCAGTTCTGGATCGTCGAGTACTTGATCGTCGCGTTGTCGAGCGCGACGAGCTCCACGACGGCGGCGTGCAATTGGTTCTCGTCCCGCATCGGCGCCGTGCAGCCCTCGAGATAGCTCACGTACGCGCCTTCGTCGGCAATGATGAGGGTGCGCTCGAACTGACCGGTGTTCTGGGCGTTGATGCGGAAATAGGTGGACAGCTCCATGGGACAGCGGACGCCCTTGGGGATGTAGGCGAACGAGCCGTCGCTGAAGACCGCCGAGTTGAGCGTCGCGAAGAAGTTGTCCGTGTAGGGGACGACCGTGCCGAGGTACTTCCGCACGAGCGCCGGGTGCTCCTGGACCGCCTCGGAGAACGAGCAGAAGATGATCCCGAGATCGCCGAGCTTCTTCTTGAACGTCGTGCCGACCGAGACACTGTCGAACACGGCGTCGACCGCGACGCCGGCGAACAGCTTCTGTTCCTCGAGCGGAATCCCGAGCTTCTCGAACGTGGCGCGGATTTCCGGATCGACCTCGTCGAGGCTGTTGAGCGTCGGCCTCTTCTTGGGCGCCGAGTAATAGATGATGTCCTGGTAGTCGATCGCCGGGTAGCGCACGTTCTGCCACGTCGGCTCGGTCATGGTGAGCCAGGTGCGGTACGCCTTCAGGCGCCACTCGAGCAGCCACGCGGGCTCGCGCTTCTTCTCGGAGATCAGCCGGACGACCTCCTCGTTGAGGCCTTTCGGGAGGGTCTCGGCTTCAACGTCGGTGACGAAGCCGTACTGGTATTCCCGGTTGGCGAGTTCCTCGATCGTGCGGGTCGCTGTGGTCATTGGTGGTCCTCCCCGGCGAGCCCGTCAGGGCTGGCGAGGTGAGTGTCCTCGACACTGAACGAGATGCCGCAGCCGCATGTGCTCTTGGCGTGCGGGTTTTCGAAGAGAAAGCCTCGGCTGATCAGGCTCGTGTCGTAGCCGAGCACGGTGCCATCCAGCAGCCGGAAGCTCTTGGGATCGATGAAGACCTTGGCGCCCTCCGGACCCTCAAAGACGTGATCGCCTTGGTGCGGCGCCTGTTCCCACGCAAACACGTACTCGAAGCCCGAGCAGCCGCCGGACTTCAGCCCGATCCGCAGGCCACCCTCCTCCAAGTGCTGCTTCGCGAGCATCTTCCGAATCTGCCGCGCGGCGCTTTCGCGAACCTCGATCATGGCTCCCTCGACGCGGCTGACAACGCCGACGCCCGGCGCACGACCGGCGACGGCATCACCGTGACCGGCGGCGCTGACGGGCCGGGGTCGGCCGCTATCTCCGAAATGCTGCACTCGGCCAGGATCGCCGCGATACGATCCCGGATGCGGTGCAACGGGTCGCGGACGGTGCACTTCGAAAACTGATCGCAGCGGTGGTCGCCCGGCGTGCAGGCGGTCATGGTCAGGGGGCCGTCAATGGCTTCAATGACGGCCGCCACCGAGGTCGCCGCGGGTGGCTGCGCGAGCTTGTACCCCCCGTGGATGCCCTGGTGCGAGGTGAGCAACCCCGACCGTACGAGCCTCGTCAGCACCTTGGCCATCAGCTCGACCGGAATATCATACGTTTCGGCGATTTCCCGCGCGCTGGCCGCCCGGTGCCGCGGATCGGACGCGAGGTGCTTCATCGCCATCAAGGCGTAATCCGTCTTCTTGGAGAGCCTTAGCATCAATGTCTTCAAATATCCGACTTATCTGGTCGTATCTTAATGGGAAACTTGGTGTGGCGCAAGCCGTCCGGTCGTCGTCGACAAGCCGAACTCGGTTGCCGCCCAGGCCTACAGGGCAATCGAGGGTCT
>DASQFU010000162.1:0-4750 GCA_035632955.1 Candidatus Limnocylindria bacterium | reverse complement strand
GGTTGACGACCCAGTCGTCGATCCTGTCACGGGCACTCGCGCTCCGTCCGTCGGACATCGTACGGCGCGCATGGCAGTCGGGCGGGTGGCCGGCGCAGCTCGCAGCGGCTTACGGACGTCCGGCAGCGGTTGGGAGGATGGGCGCATGATCGCGGTGCAGACCGCTCACACCGCCGACTTGGATGCCGGGATCCTGGCGGGGGCGCGCGCCCTCCTCGACGACGTGTTCGAGGGTGACATGAGCGACTACGACTGGGAGCACAGCTTGGGCGGAATGCATGCCCTCGTGTGCGAGGGCAGCGAGGTGGTGGGGCACGCGTCCGTGGTCCAGCGGCGACTCCTGCACGGCGGGCGCTGCGCGCGGGCTATGTCGAGGGCGTCGGGGTGCGCGCGAACCGGCGTCGGCGCGGGCACGGCGCGGCGATGATGGAAGCGCTGGAACGCGTGGTGCGCGGTGCGTACGATCTGGGCGCGCTGGGCGCGACTGACGAGGCGGCGGACTTCTACGCGGCGCGCGGCTGGGAGCTGTGGCAGGGGCCGACATCGGCGCTCACTCCGACCGGCGTCATGCGCACCGAAGAAGAGGACGGTTCCATCTACGTGCTGCCGGTGGTGGTTGCGCTGGATCTCTCCGGTGAGCTCGCGTGCGACTGGCGCGACGGCGACGTCTGGTGATGCTGACCCCGCCCTGTGATGGCGCTGGAAGGGACCACCCAGGCTCGGCGCTGCCGCTCCTCGCGCGCGAAGCGAGAGCGCCGGCAGCCGAATGTCTTTCCCGTAGGCACCGAGTGCACGCCTATCGGGCTGAGGGCAGGCGGCTTCGCGCGCGTGGGTAGGTTCAGACAACCGCTTTCGCTGAGGCAAAAGTCTCCGGAGCGCGAGACGCCGGCTCACTGCTCCTGTTCGTCCATCTCGATATGGATCGCCGTGTGAATCGGCTGGCCGGCGAGCGGCCCTCCGCCATAGGCTAGCCCTGCCGGCCGTTCAGGAGCGGGAGCTCCAGGACGCCACCACCAGCCGCTAGGACTGAGGATGTGCTTCACACCGAACAAGGACCTGCAGGAGACCCGACGCGGCGTGCGCCAGCTCTGTGAGCGCTTCCCCGACGGCTACTGGCGCGAGCTCGACGGACGGCGCGCGTACCCCGAGGAGTTCGTCCGCGCGCTCACGGAAGCCGGGTACCTGGCGCCGCTCATCCCGAAGGAGTACGGGGGGATGGGCCTGGACGTCGCCACCACCTCGGTGATCCTCGAGGAAATCAACCGCTCCGGTGGCAACGCGCAGCCCGCCCACGCGCAGGTGTACACGATGGGCGTCCTGCTGCGGCACGGCTCCGAGGACCAGAAGCGGGCGTACCTCCCGGGGATCGCGAGCGGGTCGATCCGCTTGCAGGCCTTCGCGGTCACCGAGCCTGAGGCCGGCACCGACACGACCTCGCTGCGAACCGAGGCGGTGCGCGACGGCGACCACTTCGTGATCAACGGGCGCAAGATGTTCATCTCGCGCGTCCAGCACTCCGATCTCATGATCCTGCTCGCCAGGACGACGCCGCGCGACCAGGTACGGCGCAAGTCCGAGGGCCTGTCCGTGTTCCTGGTCGACCTGCGCGAGGCGGTCGGCCAGGGGCTCACCGTGAACCCCAAGCGCGTCATGATGAATAACCAGACGAACGAGCTGGTCTTCGAGGATCTGCGGATCCCGGCCAGCGGACTGATCGGGGACGAGGGGAAAGGCTTTCGCTACATCCTCGACGGCATGAACGCCGAGCGGATCCTTATCGCCGGCGAGTGCATCGGCAACGGCCGATGGTTCATCGACCACGCGATAGAGCGCGCGCGGAACCGGGAGGTGTTCGGCCGCGCGATCGGCCAGAACCAGGGGATCCAGTTCCCACTCGCGCGGGCCCACATCCGCGTCGAGGCCGCGGATCTCATGCGCTTCCGGGCGGCCGCGCTATTCGACCGCGGCGAACCCGGCGGCGCCGAAGCGAACATGGCCCTGTTGCTCGCCGCGGACGCCGCCTGGGAGGCCGCGAACGCGGCCATGCAGACCTTCGGTGGCTACGCATTCGACGCTGAGTACGACGTCGAGCGCAAGTTCCGCGAGACGCGCCTCTTCCAGGTCGCACCGATCTCGACGAATCTCATCCTCTCCTATATCGGCGAGCACGTGCTCGGGCTGCCGCGCTCCTTTTGAGCTGAGATTGCGCCCGATGACCAACGCGTTGGACCTCGTCGGCGCCCTCCTCGCAAGGTACGCCGGTCTGCTCAAGCTGGACGAGCTCGGACGAGCAGGGGTCTTCGAGCACTCCCGCTTCGCCATCGGCGAGCACGTCCGCAGCTACGGCTCGGTAGGTCCCTGCAGTTCCGCGGCGGTGCCGTCGAGCGCGTCGAGGATGGATGGGACGAGCGGGTGTCGGCCGCCGGGTGGCAGCAGGGCGTAGACGTCGCGCGTGGGGCCCGTGCCGGCGATGGGTCGGAGGACAAGGTCGTTGAACGCGTCGGCGAGGAGTTGCGGGGCGAGCGTCACGGCCAGTCCACGGGCGATGAGGGCGCGGATGGCAAGCTGGTCGTGGGTGATCGAGACGAGGTTCGGCTCGAAGCCGGCGGCGCGGCAGGCGCCGACGATCAATCCGTCGGGCAAGGCGGCGGTCCAGTCCTCTTCGCTGAGGTCGGCGAGGCGCACTTCGGGGCGCTCGGCCAGGGGGTGGTCGGGTGCGAGCGCCACCATGAACTGCTCGCGAAGTAGGTCACGGCGTTCCATCCCGGGTGGTTCTTGCCGCGGGCGGGCGGTGTCTTGAAAGGCGACCGCTAGGTGCAACTCACCGGATCGGACGCGCGCCGGCAGGTCGTCTGTTCCCTCGTCGACGGCGACCTTGATGTCGGGGTATTTGAGGCGTACGCATGCGATGGCGGCCGGGACGAACCCGGCCAGCGCCGTGGGGAATGCGCCGATGCGCAGCCGCGCACGCTGACCTTCTGCAGCGGTGGCAAGCTGTTCCTTCGCAAGCTCGAAGCGCTCGGCGATGGCGTCGGCGTGTTCGAGCAGGATCTCGCCCTCGCTGGTCAGCCTCAGGCCGCCAGGCGCACGCTCGAGCAGCCGGGCGCCGATCTCGCGTTCCAGCGAAGCCACCTGGTTGGAGACCGATGGCTGGGACAGCGCGAGCTCATCGGCAGCCCGGGAGAACGAGCGCTGGTGTGCGACGGCACGGAACGTGAGCACGCGCTTCGGATCCATAGCCCACAACTATAGAACTGCCAAAACGATGATTGGACGTTATGCCGCTCGCGGTCGAGAATGCATGCATGCTCCCTATCGCCTACACCGTCAGTCACAACCAAATGCGCCGCTCCCTCGTGGGCGCGCTCGCGACCGACCCGATCGTGCCCGAGCGCCGGCGGCGCACACGACGCCCCACCCGCGCGCACGCCGCGCACGTCACCCGCGCGCTCGCGCCAGCGCGAGCGCCGACCGGACCGAGTCGCCATACCGCGCACGCCAACGAAGGAGCGCAGACAGCATGAGCGCAGTACCCACAATCGACCTCAACGACGGTCGCACAATCCCTCAACTCGGTTTCGGTGTCTTCCAGATCGATCCCGACGAAACCATCCGCGCCGTGAGCGACGCGTTGGAGATCGGTTACCGACACATCGACACAGCGCAGATGTACGGCAACGAGAAGGAGGTCGGTGAGGCCGTCCGCGCCTCCGGACTCGACAGAGCCGACGTCTTCATCACCACCAAGCTCAACAACGGCTCTCACCAGCCCGACGACGCCCGCAGAGCGTTCGGCAAGTCCCTCTCCGAGCTCGGCTTCGACTACGTCGACCTTTTCCTCATCCACTGGCCCCTACCGACGCTCGACGGAGGCGACTTCGTGTCGACGTGGAAGACGCTTGAGGAGTTCCATCGAGACCGTCGCGCGCGTTCGATCGGCGTCTCGAACTTCCAGGTCGACCATCTCCAGCGCCTCGCGGCCGAGAGCGACTTGGTGCCGGCGGTGAACCAGATCGAGCTTCATCCCTACTTCCTCAACGACGAGGTCCGCGCCTACGGCGAAGCGCACGACATCGCCACCCAGGCGTGGTCGCCGATCGCGAAGGGCAATGTCCTGGACGACCCGGTCATCACCGGCATCGCCGACCAGCTCGGCAGGTCGCCGGCACAGGTGGTCCTGCGTTGGCACATCCAGCGCGGCAACATCGTCTTTCCCAAGTCGACGACTCCAGCGCGGATCAAGGAGAACTTCGAGCTGTTCGACTTCCAGCTCGAGCCCGACGCGGTCGTGAAGATCGACGCGCTCGACCAGGGGGAGGCCGGTCGGACCGGCCCGAACCCCGACACGCTCGCCTACGTCCCCGCCTGACCAGCGCGCGACTATCGCACCGCGGCCTGACCGCCGTCGATGTGTCGCGAGGGTCGGTGCTCGACCGGCGCCGCGTCGCCTAGTCGCAGTCGTCGTCGGCGGCGGGCTCCGTCCGGTTCGCGTCGTGGAGCGCGATCAGCAGCTCTCGGAGTTGATCGCGCTGCTGCTCGGTCGGGCCGGCGAACAGCGCGTCCTCGGCTTCGCGTTGCGCTTGCGTCGCGTTGGCGAGGCGGCGCTTGCCGCCGGTGTGACGGTGACGACGTGCCGGCGGCGGTCGGTGCCGCTGCGCTTGCGCTCGATAAGCCCGTCGGCTTCGAGCGGGTTGAGCATGGTCACGAGGATGCTGTGGTCGATCGCCATGGTTTCGCCGAGCTCGCGCTG
>DASQFU010000161.1:0-18226 GCA_035632955.1 Candidatus Limnocylindria bacterium | reverse complement strand
CGCCAGACCGTGTGCGTCGACGTGGCATCGCCGGTCGAGATTCGGCGCCTCGAGCTCACCAACGACTCCAATCGGTCGCGGACGATCGAGCTCACGAGTTTCCTCGAGGTCGTGCTGAACCAGGTCGACGCTGACCGTGCGCACCCCGCGTTCTCCAATCTGTTCGTCCAGACCGAGTTCGTGGCGGAGCCGGGGGCGCTGCTCGCCCGCCGGCGTCCACGCGGCCCCGACGAGCGGCATCCGTGGTTGGTGCACACGCTGCGGTGGCACTCGGGCGCTCCCCGGTCGGCCTTGGAGCACGAGACGGATCGCGCGCGCTTTCTCGGCCGCGGCCGTGATCCGTCATTCCCACGGGCGCTGGCGTCGAACCACCGGCTTTCCGGGACCACCGGCAACGTTCTCGACCCGGCGTTCAGCCTGCGGCAAGTCGTCGAGATCGCCCCCGGGCAAACCGTCGCTGCTGATTTTCTGCTCGGTGCGGCTAGCAGCCGCGAAGAGGCGCTGGCGCTGGTCGAGAGCCGCGACTCCGGCGCGGACTTCGCGACGCTCGAAGAGTCGCACGCACGCGAGAGGTTGGAAGCGCTCGGGATCACGGACGTGCAAGCCGAGCGCCATCAGGCTCTGGCCGGCGCACTGCTGCGCGGTGATCCCGCCGTGCGCGCCCCGCGCGAGATGTTGGCGCGCGCGCATGGCGATCCCGCTTCGTTGCCGCGTCACGGCATCGATGGGCGCCCGCTCGTGGTACTCGACGTGCGCAGGCCGGACGTCGCTCGGTCGTTGTTCGAGGCGCTGCGGATGCGTCGCTACTGGCATGCCGTCGGCCTCGACACTCAGCTTCTCGTCCTCAGCGACGATCCTTCTCTCGACTCCATCGCGGACCGTGAGGGCGGCGGCGTCCTGGTGCAGCGGGTCGCGCACCTCCCGGCTGCGGATCTCGACTTGATCGCGACGGCCGCCGACTTGTGGATCGGCGAGCCGCCGGCTCCTCTCTCTCTCGGCGTGGCCGCCGCCGCCGACAACCGGGCCCTGGGCTCGGACGTTGCCGCCAGGGAGCGATCCGCGACTCACGGCGAACCGTTGCGCCACTTCAACGGCATCGGCGGTTTCACGGCCGACGGCCGCGAGTACGTGATCCGGCTCGAGCTCGACGGCGGGTCCCTGCGGCGTCCGCCGATGCCGTGGATCAATGTCGTCGCGAACGAGTCGTTCGGCTTCCTCGCGAGCGAAACCGGCGCGGGGTACACGTGGAGCGTCAACAGCCGCGAGCACCGCCTGACTCCGTGGTCGAACGATCCGGTGGTCGACCCGCACGGTGAAGCGTTCTACCTGCGCGACCAGGAATCGGGGCGCACGTGGTCACCGATGCCCGGCCCGATGCCCTCCGGCGAGCCGTACGAAACACGCCACGGGTTCGGCTATACCCGCTTCGTGCATCGCTGCGAGGGGATCGTTCAGGACACCTGTCTCTTCGTCCCGCCCCACGATCCGGTCAAGGTGGTGCGACTGCGCCTCACGAACCTCGGCGCGCGGCCTCGCCGGCTGTCGCTGGTCTCGTTTCAACGCCTGATCCTTGGTTCGAGCCCGCGCAGCGCGCGCTCGGTCGTGACCTCGGCGGTGGGCGAGGGGCGCGACATTCTGCTCGCGCGCAACCGGCTGGCGCCGGACTTCGCCGAGCGCGTGGCGTTCGCGACCGTGGCGTCGCCTGCGAACGTTTCCTCTGTCCGCGTGTCCGGCGACGCCGAGGCGTTTCTCGGCCCGGCTGGCGACCCCGCTCGTCCGGCGGCACTCCTCGAGGGCGGAATGCTCGACGGGCGCACGGGGGCCGGTCTGGAGCCCGCCTTCGCGATCGAGGTCACACTCGTGCTGCCTCCCGGCGAGACCGTCGAGTGCGCCTTCCTGCTCGGCGAGGGCGAGAGCGAGAGCGCCGCGCTCGTTCTGGCGGCGCGCTATCGGGCGAGCGGAGCGATCGACTCCGCGTTCGACGAGGCGACCGCGTTCTGGAACGACCTCCTCACCGGTGTCCAGATCCAGACGCCGAGTCCCGCGCTCGATTGCATGGTCAACGGATGGCTCATCTATCAGACCGTGGCTTGCCGGTTGTGGGGGCGCTCGGCCGGCTACCAGTCCGGAGGGGCGTTCGGTTATCGCGATCAGCTCCAGGACGCCGCCGCGTTGATCCCGTTGCGGCCCGAGCTGGTCCGCTCCCAGATCCTGCTGCACGCGAGCCACCAGTTCGTCGCCGGCGACGTGCTCCACTGGTGGCATCCACCGCTCGGACGCGGCCTGCGCACCCGGTTTGCCGACGATCTGCTCTGGCTCCCCTACTTGACCGCGCATTTCGTCCAATCGACCGGCGACTGGAGCTTGCTGGACGAGCGGGCGCCCTATCTCGACGCTCGTGCGCTCGAACCCGGCGAGGACGAGGCTTACCTGCTTCCGAGCGAAGCGGGGGAATCGGGCGATCTCTATCAGCACTGCTGCCGTGCCATCGACCGCTCGCTCGCGGTTGGCCGACATGGGCTGCCGTTGTTCGGAAGCGGCGACTGGAACGACGGCATGAACCGGGTCGGCCGGGAGGGCCGGGGCGAGAGCGTGTGGATGGGTTTTTTTCTCTACGCGGTGCTGGGAGACTTTCTCCCGATCTGTGAGCGGCGCGCCGACCGGGACCGCGCACATCGCTACAGCGAGCATCGCGAACGACTGAAGCAGGCGTTGCACGAAGCCGGCTGGGACGGAGCGTGGTATCGCCGCGCCTACGACGACGCCGGCGTGCCGATCGGATCTCGCGACAGTGAGGAATGCCGCATCGACGGGCTGGTGCAGGCGTGGGCCGTGATCTCCGGCGCCGCGCCGCGCGAGCGGGCCGAGCAGGCCTTGGACGCCGTCGAACGGCACTTGATCTCGGAGAGCGAGGGAATCATTCGACTGCTGACGCCCCCCTTCGATCACACGTCGCAGGATCCCGGCTACATCAAGGGCTACGTGCCCGGTGTCCGCGAAAACGGCGGCCAGTACACGCATGCCGCGCTGTGGGTCGTGCGTGCGCTGGCGGAGCTCGGCCGGACCGAACGCGCGGCCCGCCTGCTCGAAATGCTGGCTCCGGTTCACCACGCGCGGACACCCGAGCAGGTCGCGCGTTATCAGGTCGAGCCCTACGTGGTCGCCGCCGACGTTTACGGAGCGGCGCCACATGTCGGTCGCGGCGGCTGGACGTGGTATACGGGCTCCGCGGCCTGGATGCACCGGGTCGCGCTCGAGTCGGTGCTCGGAATCCGATTCGAGGCCGGCGCGGCGCTGGTGATTCGCCCGTGCATCCCGGCGGCCTGGCCGCGCTATCGAGTGTCGCTTCGTCTTCCGGGCGAGAACACGCGCTACGAGATCATGGTCCAGAATCCAGATAACGTTTCCGGCATGGTCGTCGAGGCGCGCGCGGACGGCGCGCCGGTCCCGATCGAGGACGGCGCGGCGCGCGTGCCCCTGAGGCGGGACGGAGAGCTTCATTCGGTCGAGATCGTTCTCGGCCAGAATGGCGCTGCACGGGAGACGGACGACGGCGCCGTCGCGGCGGTGTCCGTGGTGATGGAAGGGTCCACCGAATCGGAGCCACGCGGCCGCTAAGAGGGCCGCCCAGGGACGGGGTCGTGAATCCGGAGAGCCTCTTGAGCATGAGCCCGAAGGGGCGCTGCATCGCGTACCGTCGTGTGGCGTGCGCGTTCACGCTGCTGCTTCTCTCCGCATGGATGGCGGTCGGTTGCCGGACGAGCCCGCCGCTGCCGCGCGAGACCGCGCCCGCGCCGCCGCGGAGCAGCGCAGCGGAGAACGCCTTCCTCGACACGCTCGAGGAGCGCACGTTTCGGTTCTTCTGGGAACTGAGCCATCCGCGGACCGGCCTGACGCCGGACCGCGCGCCGACCCGCTCGTTCTCGAGCGTCGCGGCCGTCGGCTTCGGCCTCACGGCCTACCCGATCGGCATCGAGCGTGGCTACGTCACCCGCGCGCAGGGCCGCGAGCGCACGCTCCAGACATTGCGCTTCCTGTGGCGCGCCCGGCAGGACTCGGCGGCGCGCGGGTCCACGGGCTACCGCGGGTTCTTCTATCACTTCCTCGATCCCGGCACGGGTGCGCGGTTCGAGCAGGTCGAGCTCTCGACCATCGACACCGCGTTGCTCATGGCCGGCGTGTTGTTCTGCCAGTCGTATTTCAACGGCCCGGACGCCGCGGAGGACAGCATTCGCGCCTACGCCGAATCATTGTACACGCGCGTCGAATGGGATTGGGCGCAGCCGCGCCCGCCGACGATCTCACTCGGCTGGACGCCGGAGCGTGGCTTCCTGCCGTACGACTGGCGCGGCTACAACGAGGCGATGCTCCTGCAGGTTCTGGCGCTGGGATCGCCGACGCATCCGGTGGGAGGGGACGTGTGGTCGGCCTGGTCGGCGCATTACCGGTGGGGCGTCTTCCACGGCTTCGAGCATCTCGGCTTCGCCCCGTTGTTCGGGCACCAGTATTCGCACGTGTGGATCGACTTCCGCGGGATTCGCGACTCGACCATGCGCGCCAAGGGCAGCGACTACTTCGAGAACTCGCGGCGCGCCACGCTCGCTCAACGGGCGTACGCGATCGCGAACCCGAACGGCTGGGCCGGCTACGGCGTGGATCTGTGGGGACTCACCGCGTGCGATGGCCCCGTCGAGCGCGCGGTCCAGATCGACGGTCGCACGCGCCAGTTCCACACCTACTGGGCGCGCGGTGCATCGTTCACCGAGGTCCGCGACGACGGGACGGTGTCGCCCTCGGCCGCCGGCGGCTCGCTGCCGTTCGCGCCCGAGGTCGTGCTGCCGGCGCTGATCGCCATGCGCGAGACCTATGGCGAGCACGTGTTCTCGACCTACGGCTTCGTCGACGCGTTGAACCCGACGCTCAAGGCGGACATTCGCGTGCAGCACGGCCGCGTTGACCCGACGCTCGGGTGGTTCGACACGGACTATCTGGGAATCGACCAGGGGCCGATCCTCGCGATGGTCGAGAACCATCGCAGCGGACTCGTCTGGCGCGTGACGAGGAGGAATCGGCACGTGATCCGTGGGCTGCGCGCGGCCGGCTTCACCGGCGGCTGGCTGGACAGCGTGGCGAGCGCACGTTGACGGCATTCCGCGCCGTTCTCGCGCGTGCCGGGATCGCGGCGGCGCTCGTCCTCGCCGCGCTCGCGCCGGTTCAGGGCTGCGGTGCGCGCGCGAGCGGCGAGCCCACGACGCTTCGCTTCTGGGCGATGGGCCGGGAAGGTGAAGTGGTGCAGGAGCTGGTGCGCGACTTCGAGCGCGAGAACCCCGGCGTTCGTGTGCGCGTCCAGCAGATCCCGTGGTCCGCGGCCCACGAGAAGCTGCTCACGGCGCACGTCGGCGGCGCGACGCCGGATCTCGCGCAGCTCGGCAACACCTGGATCTCCGAGTTCGTGGCGCTGCGCGCGATCGAGCCGCTCGATCGCTGGCTCGCGTCCTCGGCGAGCGTGGACTCCAGCGGCTACTTCCCCGGCATCTGGGACACCAACGTCGTCGACGGCTCCGTATTCGGCGTGCCCTGGTACGTGGACACGCGCGTTTTGTTCTACCGTCGCGACCTGCTCGAGCGCGCGGGCGTCGTGCGAATGCCGGAAACCTGGCGCGAGTGGCGAGCGGCGATGGAAGCCGTGAAGCGCACGCGGCCCGATGGGAGCTACGCGATCTTCCTGCCGACCAACGAGTTCATGCAGCCGGTGATCCTCGGCATGCAGGCGGGATCCCCGCTGCTCACGGGCGACGGGACGCGCGGCGCGTTTCGCGACTCCGCCTTCCAGGCCGCGTTCGACTTCTATCTCGATCTGTTCCGGGACGGCCTCGCGCCCACGGTCGGCAATAACGAAATCGCGAACCTCTACCAGGAGTTCGCGCGCGGCACGTTCGCGATGTACATCACCGGACCGTGGAATCTCGGCGAGTTCCGCCGCCGGTTGCCGCCGGAGCTGCAGTCGTCCTGGAGCACCGCGGCGCTTCCTGGGCCGACCGGTCCGGCGTCCGGAGTCTCGGTGGCGGGCGGATCGAGCCTGGTCCTGATGCGCGCGTCACGTCACAAGCCGGAAGCCTGGCGGCTGATCGAGTTCCTGTCGCGGCCGGAGCAGCAGGTCCGCTTCTACCGGCTGACGGGCGATCTTCCGGCGCGGCGCGAGGCCTGGCAGGACACGTCGCTGACCCGCGATCCGGTCGCCCGCGCGTTCTGGGAGCAGCTCCAGCGCGTGCGCTCGACGCCAAAGGTGCCGGAGTGGGAGCTGGTCGCGACCCGGCTGCTCGAGAAGGCCGACCTCGCGATCCGCGGCCGGGTTCACGCCGACTCGGCGCTCGCGACCCTCGACCGTGAGGTCGATCGCATCCTCGAAAAACGCCGCTGGCTGCTCGAGCGGCGGCAGGCCGCAGGGGTCCCGGGAGGCTCGCCGTGAGCGGCGTCGCGGTCGGATCCCGTCAGGCGCGGGCGGGCTGGTGGTTCGTGGGTCCGGCGCTATTTCTGATCGGCCTGTTCTTCTTCGTCCCCGTGATCGCGGGGCTCGTGCTCAGCCTGACGGACTTCGACATCTACGCGATCGGCGAGCCCGACACGGCGCGAGTCGTCTGGCTCGCCAACTACGCCCGGCTCCTCACCGACCCGATGTTCTGGAAGGCGCTCGGCAACACGCTCTATTTCGTGCTGGTCGGCGGGCCGCTCTCGGTCGGGACCTCGCTCGCCGCGGCGCTGCTCGTGAGCTCGAAGCTCGCGCGGTTCCCGGCGATGTTCCGGGCGATCTTCTTTGCGCCGGTCGTGACCACGCTGGTCGCGGTCGCGATCGTCTGGCGCTACGTCTATCACCCGCACTACGGGCTGCTGAACTACGGACTCGGCGCGATCGGCCTGCCGGCGGTCGATTGGCTCGGCGATCCCCGCTGGGCGATGCCGGCCATCATTGTGATGGCCGTATGGAAGAACTTCGGGTACAACCTGCTGATCTTCGTCGCCGGACTGCAGAGCATTCCAGAGGAGCAGTACGAGGCCGCGGAGCTGGACGGCGCCGGCGCGTGGGATCGCTTCGTCCACGTGACGCTGCCCAACCTCGGGCCGACGCTGCTGTTCGTGTGCGTGATCACTATGATTGGCTACTTCCAACTGTTCGCGGAGCCGTACGTCATGACCCAGGGCGGTCCCGTGAAGAGCACGACCACCGTCGTTCTGCTCATGTACGAGGAGGGATTCCGCTGGTGGCGGATGGGAGTGGCGGCCGCGATCGCGTTCGTCCTGTTCGGGATCACGCTGGCGGGAACCCTGGTGCAGATGCGGCTCCAGCGGGAGGGGGCGCGATGAGGCGGTTGCTGCCGGCGCTCGCGCTCAACTTGGCGCTCGGGCTGATCGCCTTGCTGACACTGACGCCGCTGCTGTGGATGGTGTCCGCGTCGCTGATGCCGCCCGGGGACGCCAACATGTTTCCGCCCCGGCTGCTGCCGAGAAACGTCACGTTCGAGCACTACCTCGCCCTGTTCACGCGCCTCGATCTGGCCCGTCACCTCTCGAACAGCGCGGTGATCGCGGTGCTCTCGACGACGCTCTCGGTGCTGATGAACTCGATGGCCGGCTACGCGTTCGCCAAACTTCGCTTCTCGGGGCGTGACCGCGTGTTTCAGATCCTGCTCGCGGCGCTCGTGATTCCGGCCCAGGTCGGCATGCTGCCGCTGTTCCTGATGTTGAAGGGAATGGGGTTGGTCAATACGGCGACGGCCGCGGTGATTCCGTTCATGGCGAGCGTGTTCGGCATCTTTCTGGTGCGCCAGTACGCGCTCGGCATTCCCGACGATCTCCTCGACGCGGCGCGCCTCGATGGCGCCGGGGAGTTTCGCATCTTCTCGACGATCGTGCTGCCGCTGCTGCGGCCGATTCTCGTCACGCTCGCGGTGTTCACGTTCCTCAGCTCGTGGAACGACTTCATGTGGCCGCTGATCGTGTTGAGCGACGAAGCCAAGTACACGCTCCCGGTCGCGCTCGCGAACCTGGTCGGCGAGCACGTCCAGGACACCGAGTTGATGATGGCCGGCTCCGTGCTTACCATCCTGCCGGTGCTCGTGGTGTTCCTGGCGCTCCAGCGCTGGTACATCCGCGGGGTGATGATGGGCAGCGTGAAAGGCTGAGGGACTCATGATCCTGCTCGCCGTTGTGCTCGGACTCACGCTCGCGACCGCGGCTTCCACGGCGCCCGTGGTGGTCGACGATTTCGAGAGCGTCGGCGCCTGGTCCGCGCATCCGGCGGACGGCGTCGAGCTCACGATCCGCTCCGAGCCCGGCCTCCACGGCCAGGCGATGCGGCTCGATTTCAAGTTCGTGCGCGGCGGCGGCTACGCGGTCGTGCGGCGGGCGGTCGCGCTGGATCTGCCGGATAACTACCGGTTCCGCTTCCAGCTCCGCGGGCAGGCGCCGCCCAACCATGTCGAGTTCAAGCTTATCGACGCGAGCGGCGAGAACGTCTGGTGGCAGAACCGCCGCGACGTTCATTTCCCGAAAGACTGGGAGCCGGTGTCGATCAAGCGCCGGCAGATCCAGTTCGCCTGGGGCCCGCAGGGAGGCGGGGAGCTGCGCAAGGTCGCGGCCATCGAGCTCGCGATCACGGCGGGCAGCGGCGGTGAGGGCACCGTCTGGATCGATGACCTGATGCTGGAGCCGCTGCCGCCGGTCGAGTCGACTCCACTGCGGCCGGTCGCCCGTGCGTCGTCGTTCCGGCCGCGGCAAGAGGCGGCGCTCGCGATCGACGGCAACGCCTCGTCGTTTTGGCTCAGTGCTCGCGGAGACCAAAGGCCGTGGATGGCGCTCGACCTCAAGGATGAACGCGAGATCGGAGGGCTGGTCGTCCATTGGTTCCCGGGTCGGCATCCCAAGGAATACGCGGTGGAGACCTCTTCCGACGGTCGGGAGTGGCGGACCGTCCGCACCGTCCGCAACGGCAACGGCGGACGCGACGTGCTCCATCTGCCGGAGACCGAGGCGCGCCACCTGCGTTTGCGAACACTCGCGCGCGGGCGCGCGAGCGAGATCGGCATCGTCGACGTTGCGATTCAACCCGTGACGTGGGCGCCGTCCCGCGAGACGTTCTTCCGGGCGATCGCGGCCGATGCCCCGCGTGGCAGCTACCCGCGCTCGATCACGGGAGAGCAGACGTACTGGACGGTCGTGGGCGTCGATGGCGACACGAAGGAAGCGCTGCTCGGTGAGGACGGCGCGCTCGAGACCGGAAAGGCCGGCTTCTCGATCGAACCCTTTCTCCATCTCGGCGGACGGTTCCTGACCTGGAACGACGTCGAGACGGACGCGTCGCTCGAGGACGGCCATCTGCCGATCCCGTCGGTGCGGTGGCGGCGAGACTCGCTGGAGCTCGGTATCACGGCGTTCGCGACCGGCGCACCCGGACAATCCTCGATCGTGGCTCGGTATCGGTTGCGGAACCGCGGGGTTCGTCCCGTGCGCACCACGTTGTTTCTCGCGCTCCGACCGTTTCAGGTGAACCCGCCGGCGCAGGTCCTGAACCAGCCGGGCGGCATCGCTCCGATTCGAGCGCTCTCGGTCGATGGACAGCACGTGCTCGTCGACTCGATGCGCGTCGTCAGCCTGAGTCCGTTCTCCACCTTCGGAGCGGCTACGTTCGATCAGGGCGACGTCACCGAGTTCCTGCGCGGGGGTAGGGTGCCGCCGCACACCGCGGCGAACGACGAGTTCCAGCACGCCTCGGGAGCGCTCGCGTACCGGCTCGACGTGCCGGGCGGAGGCGAGCGAGAAGTGGACGTGCTGGTGCCACTGCACGGCTCGATTTCCCCGTTGCCAGCGACCGAAGCGGAGGTGCGCCAATGGGTCGAGGCAAAGCACGCGGAGAGCCGCGATGCGTGGCGGGAGCGAGCCGGCCGCGTCACGATCGAGCTTCCGGACTCCGCTGTCGAGCACACGCTCAAGAGCCAGCTCGCCTGGATTCTCATCAACCGCGACGGCGGGGCGCTCCAGCCGGGCTCACGCTCGTACGAGCGATCATGGATCCGCGACGGCTCGCTGACCTCGTCCGCGCTGCTCCGGCTCGGCCATCCGGAAGTCGTGCGCGAGTTCATCGACTGGTTCACGCCGCATCTCTATCCCAACGGCAAGGTGCCGTGCTGCGTGGATCGGCGCGGCGCCGATCCGGTGCCGGAGCACGACAGCGGCGGCGAGTTCATCTTCCTGGTCGCGGAGTACTTCCGCTACACGGGCGATCGCGATCTGGCGGAGCGGACCTGGCCCGCGGTCGCGCGTGCGGCCGCCTATCTCGATTCGTTGCGCCAGCAGCGGCGAACGGCCGCCTATCGTGCCCCCGGGAAACGCGAGTTCTATGGGCTGCTGCCGCCCTCGATCAGCCATGAAGGCTATTCCGCGAAGCCCATGCACTCGTACTGGGACGACTTCTTCGCGTTGAAGGGATTCTCGGACGCCGCGTTCCTCGCCCAAGCCCTCGGCCGCCGCCAGGACGCCCGCCGTCTGACGACGATTCGCGACCAGTTCCGGCGCGAGTTGCTCGCGTCGCTGGCCGCCGCCATGGCGCGCCACAAGATCGACTACCTGCCCGGAGCGGCCGACCTGGGCGACTTCGACCCGACCTCGACCACGATCGCGCTGAATCCCGGCGGTGCGCTCGAAGCATTGCCGCGGGTGGCAGTGGATCGCACGTTCGAGAAGTACTGGGAGTTCTTTCGCGACCGGCGCGACGGCAAGACGCCCTGGGACGCGTTCACGCCCTACGAGCTGCGGCTGATCGGATCGTTCGTGCGGCTCGGCTGGCGGGAGCGGGCGCACGAGCTGCTGCGGTTCTTCATGGAGTTCCGGCGCCCGAGTGGCTGGGCGCACTGGGCGGAGGTCGTCGGCCGCGACGCTCGTGCGCCGCGTTTCATCGGCGACATGCCGCACACCTGGGTCGGATCCGATTTCGTGCGCTCGATTCTCGACATGCTCGTCTATACACGCGACCGGGATGGCGCGCTCGTGGTGGCCGCCGGCGTCCCGCTCGAGTGGATGTCGCACCCACGAGGCGTGACGGTGCGGAACCTGCCGACGCCGGATGGCACGATCGGGTTCACGATCCGCCCGAGCGAAGCGGGCGTCGAGATCCGGATCGACGGCGCGGTGAAGGTCCCCCGCGCCGGAATCGTCGTGACCGTGCCGGCAGGCTTTCGCGAGTCCTCCCTCGATGGCACGCTCGCGCGTCCGAGCGCGCGCGGCGAGATCGTGGTCCGTACGCTGCCCGCGACGGTCGTTTTCCGGCGCTAGCGAGATTCCATCGGCAGCGGTTCGTCCAGAATCGCGCCGTGAGTGCGAATGACCTCGCGATAGTAATCGGCGCTGGTCTTGAGCGTCCGGCGCTGGGTCGCGAAATCGACGTGAACGAGGCCGAACCGCTTCGAGTATCCGGCGCTCCACTCGAAGTTGTCGAGCAGCGACCAGGCGAAGTATCCACGCAGGTCGACGCCACGATCGATCGCCTCACGTGCAGCGCGCAGATGCTCACGCAGGTACTGGACGCGCAACGGGTCGGCGACCCGGTCGCCGGCCGCCGATGACGGATCGGGAAACGCGGCGCCGTTCTCGGTGACGTAGAGCGGCATGTCGCCGTAGCGTTCGCGAACCTGGACCAGCGCCCGCGTCAAACTCTCGGGATGCACTTCCCACCCGGTTTCCGTGTACGTGCTCCCCAGCACCTGGACCGTGCTCGCGCGCATCGGCCAGGTCGACTCGTCGTGCTGAACGACGCCGCGCGTGTAGTAGTTGACGCCGACGAAGTCGAGCGGTTGTCGGATCCGCTCGAGGTCGGTGTCAGGCCAATCGCGCCACGCTTCGCCGAAGATTTCGCGCAGGGCTTCAGGTGTGCGGCCGAGAAGCACCGGATCGAGGTACTGTAAGTTCTTGTAGACATCGGCGCGGTCCGCCGCCGCCTGATCGAACGGGGCGTCGCTCGCCGGTTCCTTCGGCTCGAGATCGACGACCAATCCAATCTTCTGCTTCCAGCGGGTCCGGTAGAGCTGCACCGCCGAGGCGTGCGCACTCAGCAAGTGATGCGAGACGATCGGGGCTTCGAAAAGGTTCCGATGTCCGGGGGCGAGGGGGCCGTACAGATAGCCACCGTCAGCGATCACCCACGGCTCGTTGAGCGTCACCCACAACGGCACCCGATCCCCGAGCGCCGCGAACACGACCTCGGCGTAGTCGGTGAACCATCGCACGCAATCCGGGTTCAGCCATCCGCCGCGGTCGTCGAGCGCGGCCGGCAGATCCCAGTGGTAGAGCGTGACCATCGGCACGATGCCGCTTGCGATCAAACGATCGACGAGTCGCGAGTAGAAGTCGAGCCCGGCCGGATTCACGCGGCCGCGACCTGCCGGCAGGATGCGGGACCACGAGAGGCTGAAGCGGTAGGCGGTGAGCCCGAGCGATTGCATGAGCGCGACGTCGTCCTGGTAACGCCGGTAGTGATCGCAGGCGACGTCGCCGGTGTCGCCGTTCAGCGTTCGGCCGGGCGTGTGCGAGAAGCGATGCCAGATGCTGGGTCCGGCGCCGTCGGCCAAGGGCGATCCCTCGATCTGGTAGGCGGACGTGGCAGCGCCCCAGAGGAATCCGTCGGGAAAGCGGGTCTTGGAAGGCATGGGGGTTCGCGATCGTGCGTCAGCGGCGCGAAGGTCGCGCAGCATAGCGAACCATGAACGAACCGTCTATTCCGGCGAGAGGACGCGCCCGGCTCGCTTGGCGTGGCAGTCATGCGAACGCCCGGACCCGAGGCGTTGCGTGGGTGAAGGGCGGGACGGGAGCCGCGGTGGAGATGGCAGGCTCGGTTGGTAGGACGCGACCCCTCGCGTCCCGCTTGCCTTGGAGAAGGGCAAGCCATGTGCCACGTGGCGTGGGTGAACTCCCACCACCAATAATGGACCGAAGTCACGAGATTCTGCGGCGTCCACGCGCGCGCGGGCGAAAGCGCGCAATCCGAACGCACTCGTGGCAACCCGAGACCGCGATGCTTGCACGACCCCTCACGCAGGGCGCAACTTGTACTAACGGAGCAGCACGAAACGACGGCTTTCGCTCCGCGCGCCGGAGCGTAGCCGGTAGAAATAGACGCCGCCGCCGGTGGGCGCTCCGTTCGCATCGCGGCCATCCCAGATCGCTTCAAACCGCCCGGCGTCCCGAGGGCCGGTGATCAGCTCGCGCACGCGCCGGCCGGCCAGGTCGTAGACCGCGAGCGACACCTCCGCGGGCTCGGGGAGCTGGAACTGCAGGAGGACCGGAGGTCGGGTCGGGTTCGGGGCCACCGGTCGCAGCCACGAGGCGCGCTCCGATCCGGCCGCGACGCTCACGGTGGCGACGCTCGCTCGGAACATGCCGCGTCCATGTGTGGCGGCGACCACATAGTCGTTCACCTCGTCCACCGCCACGTCGAACACCGCGGAGCTTGGGAACCCCGACGTCTCCTTCATCCAGGTCGTGCCGCCATTCACGGACGAGAACAGACCGACGTCGGTGCCCAGGTAGAACGCCGGCGGCGCCGTGGAATGATCCGCCGTCAGGCACAGGCCGCGAACGTTGTTCGGCAGATCTCCCGAGATGTTCGTCCAACTGACTCCGGCGTCCGCCGTCGTCCACACGCGCCCGCCGGCCAGCGTGTCCGAGCACAGCGTGGCGCTGAGCGGGTTGGTGGGACTGACGACGATGTCCTGGATCGCTCGCTGGGGAAGCCCCGAATGGCGAGGCAGCCAGTTGGC
The DNA here is from genome assembly GCA_035632955.1 of Candidatus Limnocylindria bacterium. Classification (GTDB taxonomy): domain Bacteria; phylum Eisenbacteria; class RBG-16-71-46; order RBG-16-71-46; family RBG-16-71-46; genus DASQFU01. The sequence goes on along the minus strand of DASQFU010000161.1, from coordinate 4,421 downwards.
TCCGCCGTCGTTCGTGTAGAGGACGCGCCCGTTGCTCGTGGTCGCGTAGTACGTGCTCGCGACCCCTTCCGCGACGGCGATTCCAAGCAGCACGCCCGAAGCGCTGGTCAAATCGCCGCTGATCGTGTTCCACCCGGAGCCGCTGTCAGTGGACCGCCAGACGCGGTAGGTTCCGACCAGCAGGGTGTTCGCGAGATTGGGATCCACGACCAGCGGTCCGCTGCACCAACTCGCCCGATCGACCCCGTTCCAGCCGCCCGTCACGTCGTCCAGATACGCGCCGTCGTCCCACTGAAAGAGGGGGTTCATGAACACGTACGTCGTGTAGTAGATGTTCGGGCTGTCCCACTCGAATGCACACGGGCCGCCGTCGCCGGACACCACCTGCGGCCATAGATCCGTGCCTTCGTAACGAAGGCTGCCGTTGTCCTGGGTGCCGCCGATCAGCAGGTTCGGGTTCGTGGGATGCAGCGCCAGCGTGTAGAACTGAGTGATGGCGAGGCCGTCGTTGCAGTTCGTCCACGAGCCTCCGGGATCGTCCGTTTTCCAGACGCCGCCGTCGTTCCCGAGCCACAACGTTCCATCCGGGCCGAACGCGAAGATGTGTTGGTCCGGATGGACCTGAGTGCCGTCGGTCGCGAACGTGATGTCCACCCACGACGCGCCGCCGTTCGCAGTCCGAATCACGCCGGTATCGCCGAACCCGTACGGGAACATCCCGCCCGCATAGCAGACGTCGGCGTCGGAAGGGTCGACGATCAGACAGTTGTCGTACCAGCCCTGGAAACCGAGGTAGTTCGGCGTGGCGGGAAGGACGGACCACGTCGCTCCGCCGTTCTCGGTCCGGTAGAGCCCGAGCAGACTGCCGCCCGGGGCCACGAAACTGGCATACAGGACGTCGGGATCCGCGGGAGCGAGAGCGATCTGCACGCGTTGAAACCCCGACGCCGGCAGACCTCCTGCGAGCAGCGTCCACGTCGCCCCCGCGTCGACCGACTGGTACACGCCGAAGTCGTACATCGCGCCGTAGAGGACGTTCGAGTCGGTCGGGTGGGGCGCGAGGTCGTAGCCCCAATCGCCCGATTGGGTCACGCTCCAGTTGACGCCGCCATCGATGCTACGTAGCAGCCCGCGACTGCTCGCGATGTGGAGGATGCTCGAGTTTCCGCGGTTGACCGCGATGCGCGAGACATAGGCGCCGATGCTCGCGCGGCTCGCGATCTTGGCCCAGGTCGCCCCGCCGTTCGTGCTCTTGAACAGCCCATCGCCGTAAAAGCTGTCGCCGGATTCGTGCTGCTCGCCGGTCGCGTAGTAAACGATGTCCGGGTCGACCGGGTCGAGCGCGAGTGCGCCCGAGGCGAGCGAGGAGAGATCATCGGTGAGCGGCGCCCACGAGGCTCCGCCGTCGGTCGTTTTCCACACGCCACCCTGCGCGGCGGCCACGTAGGCGACATCGGCGTCGCGCGGATCGACGACGATCGAGGACACGCGGCCGGAGGCCTTGTCGTTGCCGGACCAGTATTCGTCCGCGATCGGGCGCGGCCCGAGCGCGGTCCATGACAGTGCAGCCAGCGAGGGAGCCGAAGCCGGCTGCCATCCGACCGGTACGCGCTCGCCGGCCGCGCGTGCCGACTGAACCAGCTCCTCGCGCGGCATGCGCCTTGGCGGCGATTCGCGCTCCCCGGACGCGTAGGCCGGAACGGCTCCGAGGAAAGTGACCAAAGCGAGGGGAACGAGAATCCCTGCGGCGATTCGGAACATCGACGTCTCCGGTCGTGCTCGCGACGAGCGCTGGAGGTGGGCGAATCCAGCGGTGAGAGCAAGAGATTAACGCCGTGCCCGGGGAGGGGCCAAGCCGGGTCATCGCTGGCCTTGACACTTGCCGGGACCGCACCTAACCTTGTTTGCGGTGGCTGAGGTCCGAACCGCTGCGACACCTCCCCGACCCAGTCGCCTGCGAGCGGCACAACGCCCAAGCGTCGCGGACCCCCCGGATACCTCTAGGATCGGCGGTTTCGATTCGGTCGTCTATCGTTCGTCCGTCCCACTCGAGGAACTCGTTCGTGGCCCGTTAGCGCCTCGAACACTCACTGAAACAACTCCATCCACCCACGCTATCCGGCCCGCGGGATGCGTTGCGCACCCGTGCCCACGGCCCATCCGTCGCGCTTGTTTTCGGCGGCGGTGGCTGCGCCGAACCCCAGAGGCGACACCCGCAATGGAAATGCAAACGCAGACCATGGAGCTGACCGAGCTCAAGGGTAAGACCATGGCCGAGCTCCTCAATCTTTCCCAGGAGCTCGACATTCAGGGCACGAGCGGCCTGCGCAAGCAGGAGCTGATCTTCAAGATCCTCGAGGCCCAGACCGAGAAGAACGGGCTGATCTTCGCCGAGGGGGTGCTCGAGATCCTTCCCGAAGGCTATGGCTTCCTCCGCTCGCCGACCTACAACTACCTGCCGGGTCCGGACGACATCTACGTCTCGCCATCCCAGATCAAGCGCTTCGACCTCCACACCGGCGACACGGTGTCGGGCCAGGTGCGCCCGCCGAAGGAAGGCGAGCGATATTTCGCCCTGCTCCGCGTCGAGGCGGTGAACTTCGAGAGTCCCGAGGCGGCCAAGGACAAGATCCTGTTCGACAACCTGACCCCGCTCTATCCGCAGGAGAAGCTGAGTCTCGAGACCAAGGACCGCTGCATCGAGACCCGGATCATCGATCTACTGTGTCCGATCGGCAAAGGTCAGCGCGCGCTGATCACCTCGCCGCCGAAGGCCGGCAAGACGATCCTGCTCCAGAAAATGGCGAACGCCATCACCGAGAACCATCCCGAGGTGGTGTTGATCGTGCTCCTGATCGACGAACGCCCGGAAGAAGTGACCGACATGCAACGCACGGTCCGAGGGGAGGTCGTGTCGTCGACGTTCGACGAGCCGGCCGAACGGCACGTGCAGGTCGCCGACATGGTGATCGAGAAGGCCAAGCGCCTGGTCGAGCACAAGCGGGACGTCGTGATTCTGCTCGACTCCATCACCCGGCTGGCGCGCGCGCACAACACCGTCGTGCCGCACTCCGGCAAGATCCTCTCCGGCGGCGTCGACGCGAACGCGCTGCAACGGCCGAAGCGGTTCTTCGGCTCGGCCCGCAACATCGAGGACGGCGGCTCGTTGACGATCATCGCGACCGCCTTGATCGAAACCGGATCGCGGATGGACGAGGTCATCTTCGAGGAGTTCAAGGGCACCGGAAACAGCGAGCTGGTGCTCGACCGCAAGCTCTCGGACAAGCGCATCTTCCCGGCCATCGACATCAACCGCTCGGGCACGCGCAAGGAAGAGCTGCTCATGACGCCCGAGATGCTCCAGCGCGTCTGGATTCTCCGCAAGTTCCTGAACGAGCTGAGTCCGGTCGAGGCGATGGAGTTCCTGATCACCAAGATGGGCGACACGAAGACCAACAAGAAGTTCCTGGAGAGCATGAACCAGTAGTCTCACAGTCGGAACGGAGGCCGTCGATGCGTACGTCCGTTCTCAGCACTCGTGCACTGACAATCGCATGGTTGGGAGTCGGTGCATTGACGGCACGCGATCCATCGCCCGCTGCGGCCGCCTGTCCTCAAAACACGCTCCATAGCTGTCAGGACGTTCACTCCGTCCAGCCGACTGCCTTCGAGCGCATGGCTTGCTGTGGCGGCGCGACGCACACTCTCCAATACGACCTGCCTGTAGGAACCATGCAAGCGCATGGCAACGCGGGTGAGACGTGCACCGGCGGCTCGGTGACGACGACCGATGAGTACCAGGTCGTTGGTCTGGCCCCCGGGACCTTAGTCACGTTTTGGGCCGAACTCGAAGTTGCCGGCTCCGTGTCCTCCGGTTGTGCACCGTGGCCTTCACCGCTCGGGGGCACCGTCACCGCGACTCTCAGAGAGAGTGCTACCAATCAGGCTTCCCAAAGCGCATCCAGTAGCAGGCCCTGCCAGTCCTGCTGTTCCACGGCTGCGACTCTGGCAACCGTACTTCGGGTCAAGGTCCAACGCGTCGCCGAGGAAACGTTCCCGATCACGGTGATCGTCTCCGGCGGAGCCTCGCGAACTTCCTATTTCATTCGTGGCCTGATTCGCTTTGCAGAGTTGCCAACCGGAGCCTCAGTGGTTTCCTGCCAGGGATATCAACAGGACTTCCCGGTCGCAGCTCTACCCGCAAGCTGGGGCAATCTGAAGCTCCGTTATCGATGAACAGGATGCCATCGATGAAGGCGATGTCGCTCGCCATCGCCCTGCTCGCAGTGGTCGGATGCGGCACGGCCTCCACACCGAAACCGCCGGCCTCGGCCTACCTCGACTACTCCGGTCGCGACGACGTCTTGAGCGGCGGCGTGAAGATGATCCCGGTAATCACGCCGAAGGACACCTTCCACGTC
>DASQFU010000160.1:0-12476 GCA_035632955.1 Candidatus Limnocylindria bacterium | reverse complement strand
TACGTCACTGAACGCTAGGCGTCCCGTGCGCGAGCGCTTGGCATTGCGCTTGCCTTGGATCGCTTGCGAATCCTCGCCCTTGCACGGTCGTGCAGGAGAGCTCCCCAGGACCTGTATGGAGGTATCTCATGAGAACCTTGAGTCCTCGCTGGCATGCGTTTCCTTCCGTTCTCGTGGCTGTCGCGATCGCGGCCTCAGGGTGTGGCAAGAACGCATCGCCCACGATGCCGGCGCCGCCCGACACGCCGCTCTCCCAGCAGGCGGCGGACGATCTCGCGCGACATTTCGGCGCGTCCCTGGCGCGCACAGGCGGCGTGCCGCTGAGCCAGGTCGGCAGCACCGATCTTCCCGCGATCGCTCGCGGCCAGGCACCGCACCTGGTTCGCTCCAACCTCGAGACACTCGCCGATGAAGGCGAGTTCAGCTGGTCGTTCTCACTCACCTATTACGACGCGAACGGCAACGAGCAGCCCGGCTACCATCCGTTGACCACCGCGCGAGTCAGAGTCGTCGCGCGTGCGCGCGGTCGCCTGACGACCGCGGAACACCAGGCCTTCGTGGGCGTCTATCGTTTGCTCGACGTCCAGGGATTGCTCCCGAGCGAGACCACGATCGAAATCGACGGCGCCGCGAACGACACCGCGGACTGCCAGTTCGCCGCCAGCGACGGCTCGGCGGAACGCCGCTACCATCTGCTCGCCAACGGCACGCTGGTGGACGTCCGCCAGCTCAAAGATTCGTCGGTGAACCCATATCCATTGAGCGGCACGGCGCGCTGGAACGTGGTCGTCAACGCGTTCGTCCAGGACCAGCACGGCACGGTCGAGACCCATCACGAGGTGACCGTGGTCGTGACCTTCAATGGAACCAAGCACCCGGACATCGACATCGACGGAACTCATCATTACCAGGGCGATCTCGACACCGGTCACGTTCAGCGCGTGCCCGCCTGAGCGACTTCGCTCGAAACGAACCCGGCCGCTCGCGGATCGTTCCGCGGGCGGCCGTGGAACTTTGGCGGATTACGGTTTCTGTTGCGGGGCGCGGGCCACGAGCTCGCTGACGATCCTCACCAGCTCTACCGGATCGAGCGGCTTCGCGACGTGCGTCTGGAAGCCGGCGGCGATCGCTCGGGCGACGTCCTCGGTGCGCGCGTGGGCGGTGAGCGCGACGACCGGAACCAGGGCGCCGATCTCGGCTCTCAGCGCGCGCATTCTTTCGAGCAGCGCGTAGCCGTCTTCTCCCGGCATTTCGATGTCGGTCAGCACGAGGTCGGGGCGATCGGTCTCGACGACCTGGAGCGCCTCGGCCGCCGAGCTGCGCCCGATGACTTCCGCTCCGGCGCGCGCGAGCACGGTCGCCACCAGCTCCCGGGAATCCTTCTCGTCGTCGACGACCAGCACGCGCACGCCGCGCAGCAGCGGAGCCGCGACCTGGGCCGCGCTCGTGCCGGCCGGGGAGGTCGAACCTGTGGGCTCCGGCGATCCGAGCGGGAGCGCGACGATGAAGATGGCGCCGCCTTGCGGGCTGCGATTCCGGACCGCGACCGTTCCGTGATGCAGCTCAACCAGCCGGCGAACGATCGCGAGACCGAGCCCGAGACCCTTGTACCGGCGTGTGCTGGAGGAATCGCCCTGGCGGAACGGATCGAACACGTGCGGCAGAAGCTTGGAGGAGACTCCCGGCCCGTTGTCCTCGACCTGGATCTCGGCTCGGCCGTCGCGAACGGTGAGTCGGATCTCGACGCGGCCGTTCTCGGGAGCGAACTTCATCGCGTTCGAGAGTAAGTTCCAGATCACCTGCTGGATGCGATCAGGGTCGGCCTGCATCTTGGGAACTCCGGACTCGAGCCTCGGCACGACCGTCACTTCCTTGGCCTTGACCGCCGGTCCCACAGTGTCGAGCGCGGCATGAATGACCGAAACCAGATCCACCGACTGGAACTTGAGCTCGAGCTTCCCGGAATCAATGCGCGAGATGTCGAGCAGATCCGAGATCAGGTGGCTCTGGATCTGCGCATTGCGGCGGATGGTCTCGATCGCGCGCCGGACGTCGGCCGGATCGAGCTTCCCCTCGTCGAGCAGATGAGCCCATCCGACGATCGCGTTGAGCGGTGTGCGCAGCTCGTGCGACAGCATCGCGAGAAACTCGTCCTTGACGCGATTGGTCTCTTCGGCTTCGCGTCGTGCGATTTGCTCCCTGATCAGTTCGGCGCGTCCTTCCTCCACCCGCTTGCGCTCGGTCACGTCCTGACCCGTGCCGGTCATCCGGATCGGCCGGCCCTGATCGTCGACGACGACGCGGCCCTGCGCATCGAGGGTCCGCACCGCTCCGTCGGCGACCAAGATCCGATGCTCGAAGCGAAACGGCTTCGCGTCCTGGAGGGCGGTGGAGATGACGGCGTGGACCCGCTCGCGATCCTCGGGATGCACGCGATTCAGGAATCCTTCGTAGCTGGCCGTGAACCTGTGCGGCTCGAGGCCGTACAGGCGGTATAGCTCAGCGGACCACGACACGGCGTTCCGCGTGATGTCCCACTCCCAACTGCCGATGTGCGCCACTTGCTGGGCCTCGATCAAGCGAGCCTCGCTGCCCTGAAGTTGCTCATTCATGGTCTGGAGCAGCTTGGTGCGAACCGCCACACGGCGCTCCAACACGTGATTGATCCTGCGAATCCGTTGCTCCGCCCGGCGGTGCTCCTGGACCGCGGCCGCGAGCGCCAACGTCATGACCGACGTCACCGCCATGAACGCCTGCAGCATCATCAGGGATTCGTTCTGATTTCCCTGGGCGAATGCACCGGTTCCCTCGAGCGTTCCCGAAATGGCGATCGCGGACAGCGCGAAGATCGCGGTCGCGGTGACACGGCGCCCGAAACGGGCGGCGGCCCACATCAACACCGTAAAGACCAGGAACGTGGTCGAGTGGCGAGCGAGCGGAGGGATGAGCCCCTTGAAGACGATCATGCCGACCGTTAGGAGACACGCCGCCAGTAGCGTGCCCTCGAGGATCGCGCGCGTTCTCCAAGTCGGCAGCCGGGCCGAGTTCCACAGCAAAATCAGCGGGGCCACGACCAGGGCGCCGGCCACATCCCCGAGCCACCAGGTAAGCCAAAGCCCCGTGGAGCTCTCCCAGCGCGCGAGCCCCGCGAAGACGAGACTCGTCACGCCGATCGTGGCGCTGACCGCCGTCGCCACGGCCGCGAGCCCGGCGAACGAGAAAACGTCCCGAGGCTGCTGAAAGAGACGCGGCCCTCTCATGAAACGCACGACCAGCGTCGCGCAGATCACACCTTCGAGCGTGTTGCCGGTCGCGATGCCGAGCGACGACCAGACGATCCCGACGGTCGTCAGATTGACCAGGAAGGCGCCGATCAGGATGCCCGGCCAGATCCAAACGCCGAGAATGAGTAGCGCGGCCATGGCAATGCCCGTGGCTGGCCAGACCGCCGAGACGCTGGCATTCACGTGCGCCAGAGCCAAGCCCAGCTTGCCGGCGACGAAGTACGTCGCGGCCAGCGCAACGATGACGCCGAGTCGGCCCAACAGATGGCGAGGTGGCGACATCGGACCGCGCGGTACGACTCGGTCGTTCGGAAGCGTGGGATTCACAGCGAGTGAGGAGACACCAGTGCGGCCGGGCGGGTCAAGAGTCGCCCGCACGATTCGCGTCCGGGGTTTGTGGCTGGTCTCGCCTCCGTGCGTTCGACGAAGAGTCGTCCTGGGACGCATCGATCCTCAGACGTTTTCGGGCCATCGAGTATGATCGGCGACCTTTACGGATGGCGCTCCCGACCGAACGCCGTCGAGCTTGTTCCAGGGGGAGATGGGCGGTGGCGCATAAGTTCCCGGTGCCGTTGCGAATCGGTATCGTGCTGGCCGTCTTGGTCGTCGCCGGCATCCTGATCGCGAATCGAAGAGCGGATCCGAACGGCGAGATCCGCGCCAGCGGCATGATCGAGATGGACGAGATCGATGTCGCGTCGCTGGTCGGGGGCAGGGTGGTGCGATTGCTCGTCGACGAGGGCGATTCCGTGCACGCCGGCGACACGCTCGCCGTGCTCGACCGCGGCGAAGTGTCCGAGGCGTTCCGTGCGCAGGCAGCGCAGGCGGAACGTGCGACCGCTCAGGCGCTCGAGGTGCGGCGCGGTCCCAGGGACGAGCAGGTGCGGATGGCGCGTGCCGACCTGGCCGAAGCGAACGCCGAGCTTCAGCTCGCCGAGAAGGATCTGGCTCGGGCGGAGACGCTGGCGCGGAACCAGGTGATCGCCCAGGCGGAGCTCGATCGCGCGCGCAGCACGCGGGACCGGACCGCCGCGCGCTGGGCCGCCGCCGCGGAGGCGTTGCGCATCCAGGAGGAAGGCAATCGCCGCGAGCAGGTGACGGCGTCCCGCGAGGCGGCGGAAGCCGCACAGGCGGAGTTGCGCGGGGCCATGAGCCGGCTCCGTGAGCTGGTGCTGATCGCGCCGATCTCCGGCGTCGTCCTGCTCCGCAACTTCGAGTCCGGCGAGCTCGCGCAACCCGGACAGCCGGTCGTCACGCTCGGCAATCCCGATAGTCTATGGATGCGGGTGTTCGTCGCCGCGCCCGAGATCGAGCGGGTGAAGCTCGGTGCGCGCGCCGACGTGCGGCTCGGGGGTATCAGCAAGCAGGTCTACTCCGGCCGGGTGGTCGAGATCGAGACCCGCTCGGAGTTCACGCCGCGCGCGGCGCTCACCGAGGAGGAGCGCGCGAATATCGTGTTCGGCGTCAAAGTGGTCCTCGACCCCTCGAACCGGGCGCTCAAAGCCGGCTTGCCCGCAGACGTTCGGATCGCCCCGCCGCGGAAGAACGGCGGTGCCTGACGCCGGGCTGGTCGCCGCCATTCACACGCCTGCGGACGCGGACCGCGAGCGCGTCGTTCGACTCGCGGGGCTGACGAAGCGCTTCGGCAAGGTCGTCGCGGTGTCCGAAGTGTCGTTCGACATTCTCGCGGGAGAGATCTTCGGCATCCTCGGTCCCAACGGCTCGGGCAAGACCACGACGATCCGGATGCTCTGCGGTCTGCTGATCCCAAGCGCAGGATCGGCATCGGTGGCCGGGCACGACGTCGCGACCGAGCCCGATCGCGTGAAGACGTGCATCGGCTACATGTCGCAGGCGTTCGGCCTCTACCGCGATCTCACCGTCGAGGAGAACATGCGCTTCTACGGCGGCCTCTACGGGCTCGAGCGCGAGCTCGAAGCGCGCATTGCATGGGCGCTGTCCCGGATGGAGTTGCAGGAGATCGCCGAGCGCCTCGCAGCCCCGCTCTCCGGCGGCCAGAAGCAGCGCTTGGCGCTCGCGTGCGCGATGTTGCATCGGCCGAGCGTGCTGTTCCTCGACGAGCCGACGGCCGGAGTCGATCCGGGCGCGCGCCGTCTGTTCTGGCACATCATCCGCGGACTCGCGGCCGAAGGCACGACCATCATCGTCACGACGCACTACATGGACGAGGCCGAGCGCTTCGACCGCGTCGCGTTCATGTTTCGCGGCAAGCTGATCGGACTCGGCACGCCGGCCGAAGTACGGGCATCGTTCGGCGCCGATCTCACGCTCGAGGACATCTTCGTCAACCTCCAGGGGCAGGGCGCGTGAATCTCGGCCGCCTCCGCGCGATCGTCTGGAAGGAGTTCATCCAGATGCGCCGCGATCGGGCGACGCTCGGAATGATGCTCGGCGTTCCCGTCATGCAGCTCCTCCTGTTCGGCTACGCGATTCGCCAGGAGGTAAGAAATCTCCCGACCATCGTCTACGACGCGAGCCGGTCCCAGCAGAGCCGCGCGCTGGTCCAGCGCTTCGAGGCAACCGGGAACTTCCGGATGCGCGGTCAGGCGTTCTCGTACGCGGATGCGATCGAGGCGATCGACGCCGGACGCGCGCGCGCGGCGATCGTCGTGCCGGAGGATTTCGCGCGGCGCGTCAAGCGAGGCCGTCCCGCGCAGGTCCAGGTGCTGGTCGACGCGACCGATCCCACCGCTTCGCAGGCGGCGATCGGCGCGGCTCAGATGGTCGGGCAGGCCGAGAACGTGGAACACATGCTGTCCCGGATCGGGGCGCCGCGCGGCGCCGGCCTGCCGATGGACGTTCGCGTGCGCCCGCTCTACAACCCGGCGCTCAAGAGCGCGCTGTTCATCGTTCCCGGCATCATCGGCATGATTCTTTCGAACATCCTGATCCTCGTCACCGCGATGTCGATCGTGCGGGAGCGCGAGCACGGGACGCTCGAGCAACTGATCGTGACGCCGCTCTCGCCGAGCGAGATCATGCTCGGCAAGATCGCCCCGTACGTCGTTGTCGGGCTCGTCCAGATCACGGCGGTCCTGATTGTCGGCCACCTGTTGTTCGGCGTTCCCGTGCGCGGGAACCTGCTGCTCGTCTATGGCGTGTCGCTGCTGTTCATCGTCGCGAACCTGGGTCTCGGGCTCTTTATCTCGACCCTCGCGAAGGCGCAGGCTCCGGCGATGCAAGCGTCGTTCTTTTTTCTGTTGCCCAACGTGCTGCTCTCGGGGTTCATGTTTCCGCGCGAGGCGATGCCGCCGCTCGCGCGCGACATCGGCTACGCGCTGCCGCTGACGCACTATCTGCAAGTGATCCGGGGAATCGTGCTCAAGGGCGTCGGCCTCCAGGAGCTGTGGCCTCAATGCCTGGCGTTGGTGGGATTCGCGATCTTGTACTTCACCTTCAGCGCGCTCCGTTTCCACAAGCAGCTCGAATAGCCGGACCCGGAGCCATCGCGACGATTGCGGGTGCTGGAGCGCCCGCGTCCACAGGAGGAGCAACACCATGTCTCTCTCGCGTCGTGAGTTTCTGGCGACGGGCGCCGCGGCGGCTGCAGCCGTCCTGACTCCGGGACGCCTGCTGGCCGCGCTCGAGGAACAAGCCGTACCAGCCCCGGATGTCGCGACCTGGTCCGCGATCCGTTCCCAGTTCTTGCTGGACCGCAAGCTCCTGCATTTCTCGAGCTTCTTCATCGCCTCGCATCCCAAGTCGGTCCGCGACGCCATCGATGGGTTCCGGCGCGCTCTGGACGCGAATCCGTTCCTGGTCGTCGAGCGCGGCATGTTCGAGAGCGAGGCGCAGAACCTCCAGCTCAAGGTGTGCGAGGAGGCCGCCGCCTACCTTGGAGGACGGCGAGACGAGATCGCTCTGACATCCAACACGACCACCGGGCTCGCACTGGTCTATCACGGTCTGGCGTTGAAACCCGGCGACGAGATCCTGACGACGTTGCACGATCACTTCGCGCATCACGAATCCATCCGGCTCGCCACCGAGCGGACGGGAGCGTCGATGCGAAAGGTCCTTCTCTACGAACAGGCAGCGGATGCTTCGGCTGAGACGATCGTCAAACGGCTGCGGACCGCCGTTCGGCCCAAGACGCGTGCGATCGGCGTGACCTGGGTGCACTCGTCCACCGGTGTGCGCTTGCCGATTCCGCAGATCGCCGAGGCCGTGCGAGAGATCAATCGCACCCGATCCGAAAAGGACCAGCTCCTCCTGATCGTGGACGGGGTCCACGGTCTCGGAGCCGTCGACGAGTCGGTGGCGGAGATGGGTTGCGACTTCCTGTGCGCCGGCACGCACAAGTGGATGTTCGCGCCGCGTGGCACTGGAATCGTCTGGGCCCGACCCGAGAACTGGACTCGCATCCGGCCCACGATCCCGTCGTTCTCGAGCTTCGACGTTCTCGAAGCGTGGATGGCGGAGAAGGCGCCGTCCGGACCCAACACGGCGGCGCGCTCCACTCCCGGCGGTTTCGTCGCCTACGAGCATCAGTGGGCGATGGGCGCCGCGTTCCGGTTCCATCAGCGGATCGGCCGGCGCCGCATCGCCGAGCGCATCCGAAAGCTCAACGATCAGTGCAAGGAGGGGCTCGCGGCGATCCGCGGCGTTCGCGTGCACACGCCGCGTGATCCGTCGCTGTCGGCCGGGATCATCGCTTTCGAGGTGCGCGGGAACACGACCAACGAGGTGGTGAGCAAGCTGCTCGCGCGCCGGATCGTCGCGAGCGCTGCCCCTTACCGTGAGAGCTACGCGCGGCTCGCGCCCAGTCTGGTCAACGACCCTTCGGAAGTGGAAACCGCGCTCAGGGCCGTACGCGCCGTCGCCGGAACGTGAACCCTCACGGCGCTCGGTGACGCGGAACGTTGCGTGGAGATCACGACCGAACGACTCTGGTTGCGCGAGTTCGCGGAAGCTGACGCCGCGGCGCTCATCGCGTATCAGTCCGATCCGCGATATACGCAGTTCTATGCACCTGGCGAGGCAACTCCTGATCGCGCGCGGGAGCTGCTTCGCCTCTTCATCCACTGGGCGGACGACCGGCCGCGGCGCAACCTCCAGCTTGCGGTCGCGGAGCTCGAAGAGCCCGACGGCCTGGTGGGGTGCTGTGGGCTTCGTCGTGAGGTCGATGCGTCCGTCGCCGAGTTCGGGATCGAGCTCGCGCCGATTGTTTGGGGCCGTGGCTACGCGACGGAAGCCGCACGAGCCATGCTCGGGTTCGGTTTCCGAGAGCTGCGGCTCGAGGAGGTGCGAGCGGTTTCGGTGAGCGCCAACCGGCGGTTCGTCGCTCTGGCTGGCCGGATCGGGATGGTCGAGATCGGCTCGCGCCCGGGTCCTGCGTGGATGTCCGCGCGGGGATGGAGTCAGACCGAGTGGCGGCTCACGCGGGCGGCCTTTGAAACAACCTAGCGCTCTGTCGTTGCAACCGCGCTCGATTGCTCCTCGACAAGGCGAACGTCACTGCCGGGCAGCTCGCGAACGTTGTAGTCGAACAGGCGTTGGGCGCTCGAGCTCCAGCGGGTCAGCACGACCGTGATGGGCGCGGCCGTGCGGCCTCGCAGATAGACGGACAGCGAGTCGGTGTCCCTGAAGGATTGGCCGTCCACCGCTTGAAGCACATCTCCGGGCTCGAGGAGCATCTCCGCAGCGGATCCCGGCTCGACCGAGTGCACGACCAGCCTGAATGGCTCACGCACGTGCGTTTCGTCATCGAAGGCGATTGGGGCGATGAGCGCGCCGTCCACGAGGATTCCTCGCCGTCCGACCACGAGAGGACGAAGAGCAGGAGTCACATCCACGCGATGCGTGCGTCCAGCGCGTTCGATGGTCAGCGGTATCACGCCGCTGCTGCCGCGCATCGCGCTCACCAGATCGGTGAGCGTCTTCGTTTCGTCCCCTGCCTTTCCGACGGAGATGATCCGGTCGTTCGGTAGCAACGGCCAGCGCCGGACATCGAACGAGCGGGCCACGGTCATGGTGTGCCGGCCGTCCTCATCCTTGAGCAGCGCGATCTCCATTCGCGGAGGCGAGGGCGAGAAGCCGTCGCGCAGCAGCGCGAGAATGCGACAGACGTCCTTCATGGGCGTCGCGAAATTGAGTCGGTCCGACTTTTCACGCAATACGCCGGACGTCGCGATGCCGACCACACGGCCATCGCCCAAGGCGATGACGGGACCACCCGAGTTGCCGTGGTCGACCGTGGCGTCGATCTGCAGAAGGTCGGGGCCATCCTGGTCGGTCTTGTTCGAAACGATCCCGCGCGTGCCCGTGAAATGCATGCTCAGGGGGTGACCGAAAACGCCTACCGGCTCCCCGATCCTCACAGCGTCGTCGCAATTGAGGCTGGGTACCGTCCGCCCACGCGGAAGACTCGCCACCGTGAGGACCGCGACGTCGGCGAATGTATCGACGTAAACCTTGCGGGCTGGTTGGAAGGGCTCGTCGGCGAACGCGACCTCGATGTCGGACGGCGACTGTCCAACGACATGCGCGTTGGTCACGATCCAGCGCCGATCCACGTCGACCAGGAAACCTGCTCCCGAGAACGAGCCTCGCTCATCGCCGGCGAACGGAGTGTCGATACGCGTGCGAATGCGGACGGTGTACGAACGTGCCGCGCGAAAGACTGCTTCGGCGCCGATGTCGGCTCCGCCGGCCGCGCGCGTCTTCGGGGTCGAAGCGGCGATGGCCACGGCGGTAGCGACCGTCAGGGCGCACGCCGTCGTGATCGCGATCGACGCGCAGCGTTGCCAGAGTCGCGGCATGCGCTCCCGCCGGGCGGTGGTCAACAATCGCTTCCGCCGCACACCCGACACGGCGTGTATCCGGCCGCCTCGGCTCTTGTCCTGGTCAGTGGAATGCTGCTGTAGCGTAGATAACGGCAGCCATCGACGTGAGATCGATTGCCTGTCCGGGTCACGTAGACGACACACTCTCTTCGTGCCGACTGAATAATCGGCGTGGCGTAATCGCGAGGTGCGGCCTGAACGGGAGTGGCCAGTGCGCCCACGAGCACGAGGGCGAGTAGCCAAAGCCTCATGAACATGCTGACCTCTCGAGGGTAGGCGTAGGCAGCAAAGAGTGCGACCGGTCAGCGTCGAGCAAGAGCGGGGCCGGAGCGTTGATGGGCGTCGATCAACCAGCACACGGCGAGTTCACCGCTGGTCCAGCGTGTCGGTGCGCTTGATGCTCAAATGGGGACGCCAGCCGGGCCCAGGGGCGATTGCACCAAGCCATGTCGATCGCGTGGACCCTGCAAATTGCGGCGATGCCCGCGTGAGCGATGAAGCATCCCTCCGATCAAGGGAGGGACGCTTTCCCAGGCAGACCTACTTCAGGGTCGCGCCCTGGGTCGACAAGAGGTACGTCGGGGTCGGGCACACGTGCCCCTCCTCGCCCTCCCCGTGCGCATGCGCATGCTCGTGATCGTGCCCCTTGGCGGCATGGCGCATGACCGTGCCCTGGACGACAATCTTGCGGCCCGCACTATCCATCGGCAGCAGCACGGACTCGTCGAGGCTCTTGGCAAGGAAGGTGGCACCCTTCGCCCCTTCCACCTCGACCCAGCATCCGGTGCCCTGACAGACCTTCTTCACGGTGCCTTCGAGGCGGATGGTTTGGCCTACGTAGCGCTCGGGCTGCTTCGCGAGCTGGTCGACCTTGACCGACTTCTTGGCGGTGATCTTACTGCCGACGCTGACCGGAGCGGAACCCGCCGTGGTGCCGGTTTGCCCGGGCTTATGAGCGACGGCGCTGCCCGCGAGCGCGCCGATACAGATGCAGGTCGAGGCCAGAATATGAATGAAACGCATGAGATCCTCCGGATCGTAGAAGGGATTAGGAAGGCACTAAAGTAGCACGATTCGTCACGACCCGAGGTGCTGGCGCAGGAACTCGAGCACTCGCGGCCAAGCCTGCTCTGCCGCGCGGAGGTTGGCGCCATTCCGCTCCGCTTGCCCCCGCAGGAAGCCGTGCCCTGCTCCCTCGAAGACGTGGGTTTCGTAGCTGCGGCCGAGCTTCGAGAGCGCCGTCTTCGCCGGTTCGATCGTCGCGTTCACGCGCGCGTCGTCCGCTCCGTACAGTCCCAGCACTGGGGCGCGGACTCTGAGAAGCGTGGCGCTGTCGGGCGAGGTGCCGTAGAAAACGACGGATGCCTGCGGCGAAGGATCCGCCGCCGCGTACTCGAAGCTGCGCGCACCGCCCCAGCAGAACCCAATGGTTGCGAACTTGCCGTTGCCGGCGGGAATGCCCGCGGCGTACCGGCGGACGGCGTCCAACCGGGCAGCGGTGGCTTCGGGGCTCAGTCCGCGCACCAGCCCCACCACGTCGTCGCGGCTCGCGACCGAGTCCGTGCCGCCGCCACCCGGGCCGAGGCCCGAGATCAGGTCGGGCGCGACCGCGATCAAGCCATCCGCGGCGAGCTGGTCGGCTACGGAGCGGATCCAGTCGCTGAGACCATAGATCTCGTGGATGACCACGACGACGCCCGCCTTGTCCTTGCGCTCTGGATAGACGACCCAGGTGCGGATGGGCGTGCTTCCCGAAGCGAAAGGCACGTCGACGAACTCGCCGTGGCGTGGGGACTTATCGAGCGCTGCCTTGGCCGCGGTTTCACCCGGAGGAATGCTCCGGCCGGCGTTCGTCGCGCTCGTCGCCTCAGGCGAAGGGGCGGAAGAAGCGCAGCCGAACAGAACGAACACCGCGACCGCGATGAAGTGCGCACGCATAATTGACCTCCTAGGAGAGGAGGGACCTTACCGGAGGATTTCTCGCCGGCCAAGAAGTGGAAGCGAGCCTGACTCGCCGGTACAGTCACGCCGTGCGTCGAGCGAGCCGCGGACGGACGATTCTGATCGCCGTCATCGTCGTGATCCCGACCTGGGTGGGCGTGGATCTGTTCGGTCCGGTGCGCGCCGACATCTGCGTGTTCGATCCGAACGACGTTTGCGCGGCCACGCTCGCGGAGGCGGCCGCGGAGCTGTATCGGGTTCCGGCCGGCACGATACGCGCGCTGGCGGACCGAAGCCATGAACGTCCGCGATGGCAAGGCCGTCGCCGGCGGCGTCCAGCCCGCCGATTGGGCGCTGATCGAAGAGGATCTGCGGTTGTCGTGGCGCGCGTTCCACGAAGCGGCGCAGCCGGTGCGAGCGCGCGCCGGCCCTAGTAGGCAGATGC
>DASQFU010000159.1:0-15475 GCA_035632955.1 Candidatus Limnocylindria bacterium | reverse complement strand
GCACCATCGTGATCGCCGCCGTCAACGTCGTCTTGCCGTGGTCCACGTGCCCGATCGTCCCCACGTTCACGTGCGGCTTCGTCCGTTCATACTTCTGCTTGCCCATCGGTTAGGCTCCTGTTGGCGTTGACGAGTTCCGGCTCAACCCTTCACCTTCGCGACGATCTCCTCCGCCACCGACTGCGGCAACGTATCGTAGCGCGAGAACTGCATCGAGTACGCGGCGCGACCTTGCGAGATCGAGCGCATTCGCGTCGCGTAACCGAACATCTCCGCCAGCGGCACCGAGGCCGCCACGACCCGGGCCGAGCCGCGGGTGAACATGCCGCCGATGCGGCCGCGGCGCGACGACAGGTCGCCGATGATATCTCCCATGTACTCCTCGGGCACCACCACCTCGACGTCGAAGATTGGCTCGAGCAACCGCGGCTTGGCTTTGTGGCACGCCTCCTTGAACGCCATCGAGCCGGCGATCTTGAACGCCATCTCGGACGAGTCCACATCGTGGTACGAGCCGTCGAGCAGGATCACCTTGATGTCGACCATCGGATAGCCCGCGACGACGCCGTTGCGCATCGCCTCCTCGACACCCTTTTCGACCGCCGGAATGTACTCCCGGGGGATCGTGCCGCCGACGATCTCGCTCACGAAATCGAATCCCACGCCCGGCTCCTGCGGCTCGACGCGAATCTCGACGTCGCCGTACATGCCCTTGCCGCCGGTCTGGCGGATGAAACGCGCGCGGTGCTCGGCGGCCACCGTGATCGTCTCCCGGTAGGCCACTTGCGGCTTGCCGACGTTCGCCTGGACGCGGAACTCGCGCAGCATCCGGTCGACGATGATCTCGAGGTGCAGCTCGCCCATGCCCGAGATGATGGTCTGGCTGGTCTCGTCGTCAGTGCGGACGCGGAACGTCGGGTCCTCTTCCGCCAGCCGTTGCAGCGCCTCGGCCAGCTTCTCTTCGTCGACCTTGGACTTGGGCTCGATCGCCACGTCGACGACCGGCTCCGGGAAGTGCATGGCCTCGAGCGCCAGTGGGTAGCCGAGGTCGCACAGCGTGTTGCCGGTGGTCACGCCCTTGAGACCGATCGCCGCCGCGATGTCGCCGGCGTAGACTTCCTTGATCTCCTCGCGCTTGTTGGCGTGCATCTGCAGCAAGCGGCCAATCCGTTCCTTGCGCCCGCTGGCGGCGTTCATCACCGTGTCACCGGTCTTGACCGCGCCCGAGTAGACGCGGAAGAACGTGAGCTTGCCGACATGTGGGTCGGTCATGATCTTGAACGCCAGCGCCGCGAACGGCTCGTCGACGCTCGGCTTGCGCGTCACGTGCTGGAACGTCTCGAGCTCCTGGCCCTGGATCGGCGGCATGTCGATCGGGGAGGGCAGCAGGTCCACGACCGCGTCCAGCAGCCGCTGCACGCCTTTGTTCTTGAACGCGGAGCCGCACAGCACCGGCGTGATCTTGTTCTGCACGGTCCCGTTGCGCAGGGCGCGGCGCAAATCCTCGGACGTGTACGGCTTCTCGTGGAGATAGTTGTCGAGGAGCTGCTCGTCGTGTTCGGCGATCGATTCCAGCAGGCGATGGCGGGCGGCGTCCGCGGCCGCGACCAGATCGCGCGGGATGTCGTGAATGTCGAAGGTCGTGCCCTGGCTCTCTTCGTGATAAGTGATTGCCTTCATCTCGATCAGGTCGATCAAGCCCTGGAACTGCTCGCCGGCGAACATCGGCAGATGGATCGGCACGCAGTGCGCACCGAGCCGATCGCGCATCATGCGGACGACGTTGTCGAAGTCGGCGCCGACGCGATCCATCTTGTTCACGAACGCGATGCGCGGAACGTTGTACTTGTCCGCCTGCCGCCACACGGTCTCGGACTGGGGCTCGACGCCACCGACGGCGCAGAACACGGCGACCGCGCCGTCGAGGACGCGCAGGCTGCGCTCCACTTCGACGGTGAAGTCCACGTGACCCGGGGTGTCGATGATGTTGATGCGGTGTTCCCGCCACTGGCAGGTGGTGGCGGCGGAGGTGATCGTGATCCCGCGCTCGCGCTCCTGCTCCATCCAATCCATGGTGGCGAGGCCTTCGTGCACTTCGCCGACGCGGTGAATGCGGCCGGTATAAAACAGGACGCGCTCGGTCAAGGTGGTCTTGCCGGCGTCGATATGGGCCATGATCCCGATATTGCGATATCGATCAAGCGTAGTCTGCCGAGGCATCGGCGTTCACATCCTCACATTCAGGAGACCGCGATAGCACCACCTGCCTTTCCGTCTTAGAAAGTGCGGTGATGAGACGTTTTCATCCGCGGTGGCGGGAGACCGCCCCACTCAAGCGGGGCTCCGGTCCAGGTCGGCGCGGCCGACCTTCACCGCAGGTGGGTTACCAGCGATAGTGCGCGAAGGCCTTGTTGGCCTCCGCCATTTTATGCGTGTCCTCGCGCTTCTTCACCGCCCCACCCTCGTTCCGCGAGGCCGCCAGCAGCTCGCCCGCGAGACGCTCGGCGAACGAGTGATCGGACCGGCCGCGCGCGTGGATGATCAGCCACCGGATCGCGAGCGCATTGCGGCGATCGGGCCTGACCTCGACGGGAACCTGGTAGTTGGCGCCGCCTACGCGCCGCGATTTCACCTCGAGCACAGGCTTGACGTTGTTCATCGCCTGCTTCAAGACCGTCATGGCATCCTGCCCGGCCTTCTGCTCCACGAGGCTCATCGCTCCGTAGAACTGACGCTCCGCGAGTGACCGCTTGCCGCGCGACATGATCGCGCTCACGAAGCGCGTCACGAGCACGTTGTCGAACTTCGGATCCCCCGGCACTTCGCGCCGCGGGATATAGCCCTTGCGAGGCATCCGACTTCCTCTCCGTCAAAATCCGTTCGCGGCGCGCGTGCGCCGTTCGGACATCGTCTCGTTCCCGGCGCGCCCCGCCCGGGCGCGCCGCCCTACTTCGACTTGGTGCCGTACTTGGATCGGCTCTGCTTGCGCCCGCTCACGCCGCTCGCGTCCAACGTCCCGCGCACGATGTGATAGCGAACTCCGGGAAGGTCTTTCACACGACCTCCACGGATGAGCACGATCGAGTGCTCCTGAAGGTTGTGCCCCTCGCCCGGGATGTAGCAGGTGACTTCCATCCCGTTCGTCAGCCGCACGCGGGCCACCTTGCGGAGGGCCGAGTTCGGCTTCTTCGGCGTGGTCGTGTACACGCGAGTGCACACGCCGCGCTTCTGTGGGCACGCCTTCAATGCGGGCGCGCCGGTTTTGCTCTTCACCCGCCGCCGCCCATGGCGGACGAGCTGGCTCAGGGTCGGCACCAAAAACCTCCAACCATATGTCGAATCCGGGCTTGCGCGGTCAGGCAGGCCACGGCATCCGCGAAGGAAAAACATGCGCCGTTGCCGCGCAGACCGGGCACTCTAAGTGTCTGCCCTATCGGTGTCAAGCGGTTTTTGCCCCCTCGTCTTCCTCGACCGCGACCTGGGCCTGACGCTCGGTTTCGAGCCGCAAGCGCCGGTACCCCGGCATGCCGGTCCCGGCCGGGATGAGGTGGCCGATGATGACGTTCTCCTTGAGTCCGCGCAGGTTGTCGATCTTGCCGTGGATCGCAGCTTCGGTGAGCACCCGGGTGGTCTCCTGGAAGGAGGCCGCCGAGATGAAACTCTCGGTGGACAGCGACGCCTTGGTGATCCCGAGCAGTAGCGGCTGGAAGGTCGCCGGCTGCTGGCCTTCCTTGAGGATGCGCTCGTTCTCCTCCAATACCGAGAGCCGGTCGACCGCCTCGCCTTCGAGGAACGCCGTGTCACCCGGATCCTCGATCCGCACCTTTTGCAGCATCTGGCGCACGATCACCTCGATGTGCTTGTCGTCGATGCGCACACCCTGGAGGCGGTAGACCTCCTGGATCTCGTTGACCAGGTACTCCTGCACTTCCTCGATGCCCTTGATCCGCAGGATGTCGTGCGGGTTGATGGGTCCCTCGGTGAGCCGGTCGCCCGCGCGCACCGCGCTGCCCTCCTGCACGTGGAGGTGGCGTCCCTGCGGGATCTGGTACTCGCGCGTGTCGCCGGCCTCGCCGCGAACGATGACCTTGCGCATGCCGCGCGACACGCCGCCGAACTCCACGCGACCGTCGATCTCGGAGACGACCGCGGTGTCCTTCGGACGTCGTGCCTCGAACAGCTCGGACACACGCGGCAGACCGCCCGTGATGTCGCGGGTCTTCGAAGCCTCGCGCCGCGTCTTGACGAGCGGATCGCCGGCCACCACCGCCTGGCTGTCGCGCACTTCCAGGCGCGCGCCGGTCGGCAGCGGATAGTGCGCAAGCTTGCTTCCGGTCGACGGATCGAGAATGTCGATCGCCGGCTGCAGCTCCTTGTTGCGGTCTTCCATGATGACCAGGAGCTTGAGGCCGGTCGTGTCGTCCACCTCGTCGCGCACCGTCATCTTGTCCTTGATGTCCACGAACCGCACCACGCCGCTCTTCTCGGTGATCACGGGCACGTTGTAGATGTCCCACTCGAACAGCGGCTGCTCGGCTGCGACGGCCTGTCCGTCGGTCACGAACAGGTGGGCGCCGTAGGGCACCGTGTAGCGCTGGCGGACGCGACCCGACGGATCGAGCAACTCGACCTCGGAGTTCTGGCGACTCACGGCCACGTGCATGCCGTCGCGGTACGACACCGTCTCGAGCTGCCGGAAGCGCACGACGCCGGCGTCCTTGGCTACCGTCTTCGACTGCTCCACGATGCGGCCGGCCACGCCACCGATGTGGAAGGTGCGCAGCGTGAGCTGCGTGCCCGGCTCGCCGATCGACTGCGCCGCGATCACGCCGACCGCTTCGCCGAGATCGACCGGACGTCCGGTCGCCAGGTTTCGGCCGTAGCACTTCCCGCATACGCCGCGCCGCGCGTCGCACG
The DNA here is from genome assembly GCA_035632955.1 of Candidatus Limnocylindria bacterium. GTDB lineage: Bacteria > Eisenbacteria > RBG-16-71-46 > RBG-16-71-46 > RBG-16-71-46 > DASQFU01. The sequence goes on along the minus strand of DASQFU010000159.1, from coordinate 10,558 downwards.
TCAGCACCGAGCGGATGCGCATCTTCTCGAGGCCGGCTCGCGCCGCCTCGTCGATACGCGCCGCAATCTCCTCGTCGATCAGCGATCCCGCCTCGACCAGCGTCTCGTTCGAGATCGGATGGATAACGTCTTCGGCGGCGACGCGTCCGAGTGCGCGATCCGCCAGCGGCTCGATGATGTCTTCGCCGTCCTTCAAGGCGCCGACCGCCAAGCCACGGATGGTGCCGCAGTCGTGCTCGTTGATGATCATGTCCTGCGCCACGTCCACGAGCCGGCGCGTGAGGTAGCCGGCATCCGCCGTCTTGAGCGCGGTGTCGGCCAGTCCCTTGCGGGCACCGTGCGTCGAGACGAAGTACTCGAGCACCGTGAGGCCTTCCTTGAAGTTGTGGACCACCGGCGACTCGATGATCTCCCCGAGCCCGCCCGTGATCTTCTTCTGCGGCTTCGCCATCAGACCGCGCATCCCGGCGAGCTGGCGGATCTGCTCGCGGTTTCCGCGCGAGCCGGAGTCGGCCATCATGAAGATCGGATTGAACCCGTCACGGTCGCGCGACAGCCCTTCGAACGTGACCTCTTCGACGTCGGTCGTAGCGTGCGTCCAGGTGTCGATCACCTTGTTGTAACGCTCGCCTTCGGTGATGACGCCGCGCCGGTAGTTAGCGTTGATCTGCTCCACCTCGGTGCGTGCTCGGCTGATGATCTCGTGCTTCTCGGGCGGGATGCGCACGTCGTCGACACCGACTGTGAATCCGGCCTGCGTGGCGAATTGGAAGCCGAGCGACTTGAGGTCGTCGAGCAGCGCGGCCGTGATGGCCGCGCCGAGGCGGCCATAGCAATCGCCGACCAGTGACTCGAGCCGCTTCTTGTCCATGGTGTCGTTGATGAAGCCGAGCTCCTGCGGCACGACGTCGTTGAACAGGACCCGACCGGCGGTGGTCACGAGATAGCCGTCACGGTCGCCACCGCTCTTCGCGAGCGTCAACCCCGACGCCCGCACCGCGATCCGCCCGTGGAGCGCGATCTCCGCGTTGTCGAACGCTGCACGCACCTCGCCCGGGCTGTGGAACACGCGCAGCCGGCGCGGATCGTCCGCCGCCAGACCGGCCTTCTCGGCACGCGGATTGAGAATCTCGCCCCGCGGCTTCGTCAGATAGTGGCAGCCGAGCACGATGTCCTGGTTCGGCGTCGCGAGCGGCCGCCCGTGCGCGGGCGACAGGATGTTGTTGGTCGAGAGCATCAGCAGACTGGTCTCGATCTGCGCTTCGAACGAAAGCGGGACGTGCACCGCCATCTGGTCGCCGTCGAAGTCGGCGTTGAACGCCTGGCACACCAGCGGATGGATGCGGATCGCCTTGCCTTCGACGAGCACCGGCTCGAAGCCCTGAATGCCGAGGCGATGCAACGTCGGCGCGCGGTTCAGCAGCACCGGATGGTTCTCGATGATCTCGCCGAGGATATCCCACACCTCGGGCTTCTCGCGCTCGACCAGCCGCTTCGCACTCTTGACGGTCTGGACGTAGCCGCGATCTTCGAGCTTGCGGATGATGAACGGCTTGAACAGCTCGAGTGCCATGTTCTTCGGCAGTCCACACTGGTTCAGCTTCAGCTCCGGGCCGACGACGATCACCGAGCGGCCCGAATAGTCGACGCGCTTGCCGAGCAGGTTCTGGCGGAATCGCCCCTGCTTGCCCTTGAGCATGTCGGACAGCGACTTGAGCGGGCGATTGCCCTGACCGCGCACGGCGCGGCTGCGGCGACCGTTGTCGAACAGCGCGTCGACGGCCTCCTGCAGCATGCGCTTCTCGTTGCGCAGGATCACCTCGGGCGCCTTGATGTCCATCAGCTTCTTCAACCGGTTGTTGCGGTTGATCACGCGCCGGTAGAGGTCATTGAGATCGGAGGTCGCGAAACGACCGCCCTCGAGCGGCACCAGTGGCCGCAGATCGGGCGGCAGCACGGGAATGCACTCGAGGATCATCCACTCCGGGCGGTTGCCGCTGTGGCGGAACGCCTCGACGATCCGCAGCCGCTTGAGCGTCTCCTTCTTGCGCTGAACCGAGGTCTCGATCTTCGCCTTGGCACGCAGGTCGGCCTGAAGCTCCTCGAGATCGAGCTCGGCGAGCAGGTCGCGAATCGCCTCCGCGCCCATCTTCGCCTTCAGCTCGTTGTCGGGCTGCTCTTCCATCACCTCGTTGTACTGCTCCTCGGTGATGATCTCGGACTTCTTGAATCCCGTCTTGCCGGGATGGATCACGACGAACGACTCGTAGTACAGGATGCGCTCGAGGTCGCGGATGCTCATGTTGAGCAGGTGTCCGATCCGGGACGGAACACCTTTGAAGAACCAGATGTGCGAGACCGGCACCGCGAGATCGATGTGGCCCAGACGCTCGCGCCGCACCTTGGCCTGCGTCACTTCGACGCCGCAGCGGTCGCAGATCACGCCGCGGTAGCGAATGCGCTTGTACTTGCCGCAGTTGCACTCCCAGTCCTTGACCGGACCGAAGATCTTCTCGCAGAACAGACCATCCTTCTCCGGCTTGAACGACCGGTAGTTGATGGTTTCCGGTTTGGTCACCTCGCCGTGGGACCAGCCGCGAATCACGTCCGGCGAGGCCAGACGGATACGAATCGAGTTGAAGGCCGCACGGCGGCGCTGCTCGTGCTCCTCGAGTCGGCTCAGTCCCAATTTTCCTGCGGCCACGCTCAGTGGCGACTGCAGTTCGGTGTCCTGAATCATTCGCTTCTCCTTAGGTCTGCGCCCGACGCCCGGACTTGCGCGGCCGCCCGGGGGCGCGTCGTCAGCGGCTTAGGCCTCTTCGAACTGCACTTCCAGGCACAGACTCTGTAGTTCCTTCACCAGCACGTTGAACGATTCGGGCACGCCCGGCTCCGGCGGATTCTCGCCCTTGACGATGGCTTCGTAGATTCGCGACCGGCCGGCGACGTCGTCGCTCTTGACGGTCAGCAGCTCCTGGAGCGTGTAGGCCGCGCCGTAGGCTTCGAGCGCCCACACTTCCATCTCGCCGAAACGCTGGCCGCCGAACTGCGCCTTGCCACCGAGCGGCTGCTGCGTGACCAACGAGTAAGGGCCCGTGGACCGGGCGTGGATCTTGTCGTCGACCAGGTGGCTGAGCTTCATCATGTAGATGTAGCCGACGCACACCCGCTCGTCGAAGGCGTCGCCCGAGCGACCGTCGCACAGGACGCTCTTGCCTTCTTCCGGCAGCCCCGCCGAGCGCAGCTCGCTCTTGATCTCGTCGACCGTGGCGCCGGCGAACACCGGGGTCGCGCACGTGTAGTCGAGCTTGTGCGCCGCCCACCCCAGATGGGTCTCGAGCACCTGGCCGATGTTCATTCGTGACGGCACGCCGAGGGGATTGAGCACGATCTCGATCGGAGTTCCATCGGGCAGATAGGGCAGATCCTCTTCGGCCAGGATCTTCGCCACCACGCCCTTGTTGCCGTGGCGTCCCGCCATCTTGTCGCCGACCGAGAGCTTGCGCTTCTTCGCGATGTAGACCTTGACGAGCTTGACGACGCCCGGCGGCAGTTCGTCGCCGCGGGTGACCTTCTCGATCTCCTTCTCGAGCTCCTTCTCACAGCGCGTGAACGCGGACTGGGCGCCATCCATCGCGCCCCAGAACTTCTCGTTGACGCGCGTGTCCTCGGTAACCGGAGTACCCCACGCCAGATCGTCGAGATCGATCTCCAGCAGGAAGTCGGCGGCGAACCGGCGGCCCTTGCGGGCGATCGCCTCGCCGCTCGAGGCGCTGCGCAGGACGTTGACGAGCTGGTCCTGGAGGATCTCGGCGATGGTGGCCAGCCGGACGTCCGCGATGCGCTCGCGCTCCTTCTTGCTCTCGCGGCGCAGCTTGTCGATCTTCTTCTTCTCCTGAACCTTCGTGCCCTCGTCCTTCTCGCGGCGCGAGAACACTTTGATGTCGATGACGATGCCGTCCATCCCCGGCGGCGCTTTGAGCGACGCGTCGCGGACGTCCCCGGCCTTGTCACCGAAGATCGCCTTGAGCAAGCGCTCCTCGGGCGACAGCTCCTGCTCGCCCTTGGGCGTCACCTTGCCGACCAGGATGTCGCCCTGACGCACGCGCGCGCCGATGCGGATGATCCCTTCCTCGTCCAGGTTCTTGACCGCGTCCTCCGAGACGTTCGGGATCTCACGCGTGATCTCCTCGACCCCCCGCTTGGTGTCGCGCACCTGGAGCTCGAACTCCTCGATGTGGATCGAGGTGAAGACGTCTTCCTTCATCAGCTTCTCGCTGACGAGGATCGCGTCCTCGAAGTTGTATCCGCCCCACGGCATGAACGCGCACAGGACGTTGCGGCCGAGCGCCAGCTCGCCGTCCTTGGTCGCGGGCCCATCGGCGATCACTTGCGCCTTCTTGACCTTGTGGCCCTCTTCCACGATCGGGCGCTGGTTGAGACAGGTGTCCTGGTTCGAGCGCCGGAACTTCACCAGCCGGTAGATGTCGAGATTCGGCTGCTCGCTGTAGTCCACCGGCGGCTCGTCCGGGTCGCGCTCGTAACGGACCGCGATCATCTCGCCCGATACGAACTCGACCACGCCGGAACGGCGCGCCAACACCAGCGCGCCCGAATCCTGCGCCACCTTGTCCTCGAGGCCGGTGCCGACGAGCGGCGCCTCGGTCGCGAGCAGCGGCACCGCCTGGCGCTGCATGTTGGAGCCCATCAACGCGCGGTTCGCGTCGTCGTGCTCCAGGAACGGAATCAACGCCGCGGCCGGCGACACGAGCTGGATCGGAGACACGTCCATGTACTCGACGGTCTCGCGCTCCACCGAGGGGTATTCGCCGCGGAACCGCACCGTCAGCGCCTCTTCCTGGATCTGCCCGCTCTTCTTGTCGAACGGCGTATTGGCGGGCGCGATGTGGGAGCGATCCTCGACGTCGGCAGCCAGGAACTCCGGCTTCTTGCGGTCGACCGACCCGCCGCGAACGCGGAAATACGGCGTCTCGAGGAAGCCGAACTCGTTGACCTGGGCGTAGGTCGAGAGCGAGGAGATCAGACCGATGTTCGGGCCTTCCGGCGTCTCGATCGGGCACATGCGGCCGTAATGCGTGTAGTGAACGTCACGCACCTCGAACCCCGCCCGGTCGCGCGTCAGGCCGCCCGGCCCGAGCGCCGAGAGGCGTCGCTTGTTCGTCAGCTCGGCGAGCGGATTGGTCTGGTCCATGAACTGCGAGAGCTGCGAGCTCCCGAAGAAGCTCTGAATCACCGCCGAGATCGTGCGCGAGTTGACCAAGTCGGTCGGCGTCACGTTCTCCTGGTCCTGGAGCGACATGCGCTCGCGGATGATGCGTGCCATGCGCGCGAGCCCGATGTTGAACTGGTTCGCGAGCAGCTCGCCCACCGAACGCACGCGCCGGTTGCCGAGATGATCGATGTCGTCGGTGTGGGCGGTTTCCGCGCCCCGGTCGGTGTGGATCTCGCCGTTCGAGCGCAGCAGCAGGAGGTACTTGATGATGACGATGAAGTCCTCCCGGCACAGCGTCGTGTGGTTGAGATCCGGGATGCCGAGACCCATGCGCTTGCGCACCTCGCGGTCCGGCAGCAGGAACTCGTGCGGGAGCTTCTGGTTCAACTTGTAGCGTCCGACGCGCGCCAGGTCGTAACGCTTCGGGTTGAAGAACAGCTTGTTGAGGATCTCGCGCGCGGAATCGGCGCGCGGCGGCTCGCCCGGACGGAGCAGGTTGTAGATGCGGTGCAGGGCCTCTTCCTGTGAGCGCGTCGGATCCTTGCGTAGCGTGTTGCGGACCACGTCCGCCTCGTCCTGCATCGGGATCACGAACACCGCCAGCGTCTCGAGACCGGCCTTCTTCAGGATCTCGACCTTCTCGGCGGAGATCTCGTCGTTCGCCTCGAGCAGGATCTCGCCCGTGGCCTCGTCGACCAAATCCTGGGCGCAGATGCGACCCAGCGCGGACTCGGCCTTCTTGCCCTTCACGTCCAGGACTTCCTTGTCGTAGAAGAGCTCGAGGATCTCACGGTCGCCGACGAACCCCAGCGCCCGCAACAGGACGGTGACCGGCAGTTTGCGCTTGCGGTCGATATGGACGTGCATCACGTCGTTCACGTCGAGGCTGAACTCGACCCACGATCCCCGGTAGGGAATGATGCGCGCCGAGAACAGCAGCTTGCCGTTGGGATGGGTGAGCTCGTCGAAGAACACGCCCGGCGAGCGATGGAGCTGGGATACGATCACGCGCTCCGCGCCGTTGATGATGAAGGTGCCGCTGTTGGTGATCAGCGGCAGCTCGCCCAGGTAGACTTCCTGCTCGATGACGTCCTTGTCGCGCCGGACGCCTTCCACCTCTTCGCGGGTCATCAGGCGCAGGCGGGCCTTGAGCGGCGCCGAATAGGAGAGATCCCGCTCCACGCATTCGTCCATCGAGTATTTCGGCTCGCCGATGTCGTACGAGACGAACTCGAGGCTGAACAGCTCGCGCGGATCGCTGATCGGGAATACGCCCGTGAACACTTCCTGGAGCCCTTCGTTGCGGCGGCGCAAGGGATCCACGTCCATCTGAAGGAAATCGCGGAAGCTCTTGAGCTGAACTTCGAGCAGGTTGGGGATCTGGAGGTTCCATTCCCGGTCGATCTTGCTGAAGCTCTTCCGCTCTTTGCGAGGTGCAGTCTTCAAAGCCTTCCCGCCTTTCTCCAACTCAGGGGAAGCACGGTGACCCCCGCGGCTGCGTTTCGGCCGCGCGGGGCCCGATTCTCGCTGGGTGCGAGAGCGTTACTTGATCTCGACAGACGCGCCCTGCTCTTCGAGCTTTGCCTTGACGTCTGCGGCCTCGGCCTTCGACACCTTCTCCTTCACCGGCTTCGGCGCGCCGTCCACCAGATCCTTGGCTTCCTTGAGCCCGAGCCCGGTCAGCTCGCGCACCACCTTGATGACCTGAATCTTCTTGTCGCCGGCGCCGGTCAGCACCACGTCGAACTCGGTCTTCTCCTCGACCACCGCCGCGGCGCCGCCGCCGCCCATCGGCATCGCCATCATCGGCGCCGCGGCCACGACGCCGAACTTGTCCTCGTACTTCTTCTTCAACTCCGAAAGCTCGAGCACCGTCATGTTGCCGATGAGGTCGAGCACCTGGTCGATTGCGCTGGACATGGTGTGCGTTCTCCTTTGTGTCGCGTGGGCCGCGAGGCCCGGGTTTCCACCGTGGCCGCAGGCGGGTCTGGCCGCCCGGGCGAATTCGATCAGGACGCCTTCTGCTTCTCCCTTTCCAAAACGTCCGCCATCACCGCCGGCAGCGCGAGCGTCGACTCCAGCGCCGCGAGGAAGTGCGTCATCGGCGCGATGAAGGTGCCCAGCAACTGCGCGAGCAGCACTTCGCGGCTCGGCAGCGCCGCCAGCAGCGCCACCGCCCGGTCGTCGTAGAGGCGGCCGTCGACGACGGCCGCCTTGATGCGCGGCCGCTCGTGCTCCTTCGCGAAGTCCGCGAGCACCTTGGCCGGAGCCATCTCGTTGACCGGGCTGAACACGACCCCGGTCGGACCCTCGAGGAAGGGGTCGAGCTGGTCGATGCCGCGCTCGTTGAACGCGCGCTTGAGCAGTGTATTCTTGATCACCCGGAACTGGATCTGCTGCTCGCGGCACTGCTTGCGCAGCGCGGACAACTTGGCCACGGTCATGCCGGTGAAGTCGGCCAAGTACACGCCTCGCACATCGCGCAACCGCTCGGTCGTGTCGCGCAGGATCTGTTCCTTCTCCGGAGTCGGCATCGGGTCTCCTAAGCGGCGAGTCCGGCGGTGACGGCCGCCGGGTCGAGGGTGATGCCGGGACCCATCGTGGCGCTCAGGGTCAGGCTGCGGATGAACGTGCCTTTGGTGGCTGCCGGCTTCGCCCGCAGCAGCTCGCGTAAAAAGGCCGCCATGTTCTCCCGCAGTTTTTCCTCGCTGAACGACGCCTTGCCGACCGGCGCGTGGACGTTGGCGCCCTTGTCCACACGGAACTCGATCTTGCCAGCCTTGAGCTCCCGCACCGCCTTCGCGACCTCGAAGGTCACGGTGCCACTCTTGGGATTCGGCATCAGTCCGCGGGGCCCGAGCACGCGGCCGAGTTTGCCGACTTCGCCCATCAGGTCCGGGGTGGCCACGATCGCGTCGACCTCGAGCCAGCCGTCCTGGATCTTCTTGATGAACTCGTCGGCGCCGACGTAGTCGGCGCCCGCCGCCTGGGCTTCCTTCTCCTTCTCACCCTTGCACAGCACCAGCACCCGCAGGCTCTTGCCGGTCCCGTGCGGCAGCACCACGGTGCCGCGCACGAGCTGGTCCGAATGGCGGGGGTCCACACCCAAATGCGACGAGAGCACGATCGTCTCGTCGAACTTCGCGCCCGCGGTCTGCTTGACGAGCCGCACGGCTTCGCCCAGATCCTGGACGTTGCCGGCCTTGAGCGTCAGTTCCGCGGCCGCACGATACCGCTTGCCGTACTTCATGCATCCTCCCGTGGTGCAAACGTGGCGATCGCATTCGCCACTCCCACGCGTTGGTGTTCTCGCGACACCGATCCAGGCCGAGTGCACCCGCCATGGCTCCGGCTGGACGGTCCGGCACGATCGACCGTGCGGGCCCCTCCACCGTCGCCTCCGGCGTCCCGATCCGTTCGCACGGACCTGGCGCTGCTAGCGGCTTTCTTCTTCCTCGACGGCGTCGAGCTCGGCCTCGGTGGCGTAGCCTTCCTTCACGACCCATTCGATCGTCTCGATGAAGTCGTTGATGCTCGCACCCGGGGCCCGGGACACACGCTCGCGCACGATCTCGTAGACCTCGCGCGGCGTCTTGCCCTTCAACAGCAGCTCTGCGTCTTCCTTGTCCAGGCGAACCATTCGGTTCCTTCCCCTTTAGTCGGTGATCTCGATACCCATGCTGCGGGCGGTGCCCATCACCATCCGCTCGGCCGCTTCGACCGACGCGGAGTTCAAATCCGGAGCCTTGAGCTCGGCGATCTCGCGCACCTGATTACGCTTCACCGAGCCGACCTTGTTGCGGTTCGGCACCCCGGAACCCTTCGCCAGACCGGCCGCGCGCTTGAGCAGGATCGCCGCCGGCGGCGTCTTCGTAATGAACGTGAACGACCGGTCCCCGTAGATCGTGATGACCACCGGGATCACGAGTCCGGTCTGATGCTGCGTGCGGGCATTGAACTGCTTGCAGAACTCCATGATGTTGATGCCGTGCTGCCCGAGCGCCGGGCCCACGGGCGGCGCGGGCGTCGCATTGCCCGCGTTGCACTGCAGCTTCACCATCGCCTGAACCGGTTTGGCCATTCGACTCCTCGCTTCCCGGTCTCGCCCTAGACCGGCTGCACCTGCAGGAAATCCAGCTCCACGGGCGTGGCGCGACCGAAGATGCTCACCATCACCTTGACCTTCCCGCGCTCGTTGTTCACTTCGTCGACGACGCCCGAGAAGGCGCTGAACGGCCCATCCACGACGCGCACGTGGTCGCCGATCCGGAACGAGACGGTCGGCACCGGCTTGCTCTTGGTGGCTTCCATCTGGCCCAGGATCCGCCGGACCTCGTTCTCCTTGAGCGCGACCGCGCTCTGCCCGGAGCCGATGAAGCGGGTGACGCCGGGCACGTTCTGCACCAGGTGACGCGTATCGTTGTTCAGGTCCATCTCGATCATCACGTACGAGGGGAAGGTCTTGCGCTTCGAGATCTTGCGCTTGCCGTCCTTCATCTCGGCGAAATCCTCGGTCGCCACCAGGATCTGGCCGAAATGCTCGTCGAGGCCTGCGGCGTGAATCGCCTTCTCGAGATTCGTCTTCACCTTGTTCTCGTGACCCGAATACGTGTGGATCACGTACCACTTCTTCACGTTGCCTTCCACGCTCTCGCCCCCGGCCACCTCGGGCGACGTCCCGGCCGTCCGACCCCCGGTCATCGGAACAACAACCCGACGCCGGCGCTCAGAATGCGGTCGACGAGGCCGATGAACACCGCGACGATCGCCACCGTCACGATCACGACGATGGTCGAATCGCGCAGCTCGGTGCGCGTCGGCCAGCTGACCTTGGTCGACTCGACTCGAACGTCTTTGACGAACTCGCGGACCCGTTGCGTCCACGCCATGCGTTCACCTCTTCTGGCGTCCGAGCCTCTCGATCCCGGCGGCGATTGGCGGTCGCCGCGAGGAGTGGCAGGCCTGGAGGGATTTGAACCCCCGACACCCGGTTTTGGAGACCGGTGCTCTAACCGGACTGAGCTACAGGCCTGCTACCGAGTCTCCTTGTGGTCGGTGTGCTTGCGGCACGACGGACAGAACTTCTTCGATTCCATCCGATCGGGATGCAGGCGCTTGTTCTTGGTCGTGATGTAGTTGCGGCGCTTGCATACGCCGCAGGCCAAAGTCACTTGATCGCGCATTGTCGAGACTCCTTAGGCGACGATCGTGGCGACGACGCCGGCGCCCACCGTTCGTCCCCCTTCGCGGATCGCGAACCGCAGCCCATCCTCCATCGCGATCGGCGTGATCAACTCGATCTCCATGTCCACGTTGTCCCCCGGC
>DASQFU010000158.1:0-1851 GCA_035632955.1 Candidatus Limnocylindria bacterium | reverse complement strand
CTACGGTCCACGCTCGAGCCGCAGGCGAGGCGTCGAGACCGCGGATGGCGCGAGGGGCCTGTAACACCGATCTGAAGCACCTCGTCCTTCTCTGCTGGGGTTTGCTACGTTCCGGCTTCGCAACGATGACCCACTCTCCCGGAGGTAGAGCCTTGAACCGCGCCGGGATTCCCGGAGGCTCCAATCCTTGAGAGGATCGGGTCATGGGAAAGCCCAGCAGGTATTCGCCGGAAGTCCGTGAGCGTGCGGTGCGGATGGTGCGGGAGCACGAGAAGGACCACGGGTCGCAGTGGGCCGCGATGTGCTCGATCGCCGAGAAGATCGGCTGCTCGGCTGAGACACTGCGGAACTGGGTCCGCCAGGGCGAGCGCGACCAGGGGCAGCGCCCCGGGTTGACGACCGACGAGCGGCAGCGCCTAAAGGATCTCGAGCGCGAGAACCGCGAGCTGAAACGGGCGAACGAGATCCTGCGGCTGGCGTCGGCGTATTTCGCGAAGGCGGAGCTCGACCGCCGAGCGAAGTGATGGTGTCGTTCATCGACGCCCATCGAGGCGTCTACGGAGTCGAGCCGATCTGCGCGGTAGTGCCGATCGCCCCGTCGACGTACTACGAGCTCAAGGCGCGGGAACGGTGTCCGGAACGCCGGCCAGCGCGACGGCGCCGTGACGAGTGCCTCGGCGAGCACATCCGCCGCGTGTGGCGGCAGAACCGCGAGGTCTACGGCACCCGCAAGGTCTGGAAGCAACTGAAGCGGGAAGGTCACGCGGTCGCCCGCTGCACGGTGGCGCGCCTGATGCGGCACCTGGGGCTCGCGGGCGCGGTGCGTGGCCGGAAGTTCAAGGGGACGACGACCCCGGACACCGCAGCGACGCGGCCGCCGGATCTGGTTACGCGGCAGTTCAAAGCCACGCGACCGAACCAGCTCTGGGTCGCCGACCTGACGTACATCGCGACCTGGCGCGGGTTCGTGTACGTGGCGTTCGTGATCGATGTGTTCTCGCGGCGGATCGTTGGCTGGCGAGCGTCGAGTTCGCTGCGCAGCGATCTGGCACTCGATGCGCTGGAGCAGGCGCTCTACGATCGCCCGATCGGTGAGTCGGAGCGACTGGTGCACCACAGCGATCGCGGCGTGCAGTACCTGTCGATCCGCTACACGGAGCGCTTGGCCGAGGCCGGCATCGAGCCGTCGGTCGGCAGCACTGGTGACTCGTATGATAATGCGCTGGCCGAGTCGGTGATCGGGTTGTTCAAGACCGAAGAGATCCATCGTCGCGGGCCCTGGAGGGGGCTCGAGGACGTCGAGTTCGCGACGCTCGAATGGGTCGCGTGGTACAACGTCCAGCGCCTGCTCGAACCGCTCGGCTACGTTCCCCCGGTCGAGTTCGAGAAGGCCTTCCACGACCGTCACGCGGCTCACGCCGAGATGGCGGTTCTCACGTAACGAGCTCTCCGGAGAACCCGGGGCGGTTCATTCCACCCGGAGATACCTGACTCCGTTCCTCGGCCGTTACGCGCTGGGCCAGGTGTCGAAGGATGACTTGCGGCGATACCGCCTGTGGCTTGAGCAACACCACCTGAGTCCGCAGAGCGTGGCGCACCAGCTGGCCGAAGCGAGATGTTTCTTCAACTGGGCGGCCGACACTGACCTGATCGACCGTTCACCGGTGCCGCGCCGACTGCTCCCGAAGATCCAGGAGCGGCCGCCCGACCGGCTGACGGATGAGGAGGTCGAGGCGGTCGTTCGGATCCAGGAGCCCTATGCGTTTGTTGTGCGGCTGGCGCTGGGAACAGGGCTGCGGTGGGGCGAGCTCACGCGGGCCAAGTCCTCAGACATCCGCGACGGCATCCTGA
>DASQFU010000157.1:0-2069 GCA_035632955.1 Candidatus Limnocylindria bacterium | reverse complement strand
GCGACGTCGTTCCGCAGCAGCTGGCCGGACGGGTCAATGGCATTGCGGGCTTCGGCGACAGCGCGTCCGTCCTCGTCGCCCAGCTGCTCATTGGCGTGCTCGTCGATCGGTACTCGTTCACGCCGGTGTTCGTCGGCGCCGGCATATTTCCTATCCTCGCGCTACTCAGTGTGTTCTTCGTCCTCAGGCGCATCGAGCCGGCGCAGTTCTCCTGACTCACGGTCGACAACTCTCAAGAAACTGTCCCGTCGAGAGGTCGGTATCCTGCGACATCGATAACCTCGCCGGTTTGGCGGTTAAGCAAGTCGAACCCTAAGGCCGCCGCGCGCTGGCGAAGTTGCCGGAGGCGGCGCGTGCGTTGCTGCAGGTTGTAGGCGTCGGCCCCGGGATCCCGGTAAATGAGGCCGTCTTTGAGCGCGCGGTACACGAGGATCGCGAGTTTGCGTGCGGTGGCCGTAATGGCCTGGGGTTTCCCGGTGCGGACGGCGAGACGCCGATAGAAAGCGCCGAGGGCCGTCTGCGTCCGCCCCAGCGTCATCGCGGCCATGCGGAAGATGGCGGCCGCGCGATTGGCCGAGGGCTCCGTGCGCGAGCTGAGGAGGCGCCCCCCGGACACCCGGTTGTGGGGCGCGAGCGTGAGCCACGACGTGAAGTGCTTCTCCGAAGGCCAGCGGCTCATATCCGTGCCGATCTCTGACACCAGCCTGAGGGCACTGTACTCCGCCAGGCCATCGATCTGGGTAAGGTCCACGCCGCCGGTGAGCCGATGGAGCGGGGTCCGGATCGCGAACGCCGGTTCGAGCTGGCGGGCTTTGCGGGGCGCGACCCGCGGGGGCGGGAGGGGCGTCGACGAGGCCGCGACGGTGGCGGCCAGCGTCTGCACGCACTGTGCGATCGCGATGTCACACGCGGCCAGTTGGATCTGGCACCCCTCGAAGAGCGCAAGATGCTGTTGCAGGGCAAACACGTGTTCGGGGCGATAGTTCCCGGTCAAGGCGGCGACGATCTCCGGCACGGCCGTGCGACACCGCGGGTCCCGATGCTGCGCGAGGTGCTGCGGGTCCCGGCGGCCGGCGACAATATCGCGCAGGATGCGCAGCCCGGTCACGCCGGCGATGTCGCTGAGGACGAGCCCCAGTTGCAGGTTCATCTGGACCAACGCCTTCTGCATGCGCTGGACGTACGTCCCGGCACTCTCGACCAGCGTCTGGCGATGCCGGAGATACGCGCGCAATGCCACGATGCCATCCGCCGGCCGGAAGCTGCCGCGCAGCAACCCGACCGTGTGCAGATCGCGCAACCACTCGGCATCCGACACGTCGCTCTTCCGTCCCCGCACGTGCTTGATATGGCGCGCATTGACCAGCAGCACTTCGAAGCCGCGGGCCTCCAGGATCTCGTACAGCGGGATCCAGTAGACGCCGGTCGCTTCCATCGCCACACTCGTGACGCGACACGCGCTCAGCCAGTCGGCGAGTCCACACAGATCCCCCGTAAAGGTCCGAAACGACCGGACCGGGGTCGGATCGCGATCGGGCGGCACCGCGACAAAGTGATCGGCCGCGCCGCAATCAATGCCTGCGGCATTCGGATTAATGCGCTCTAACACGGAGGAGGAAACCCGCGGCTTCCCCGGACCACACCGGCGATTGTGTTTCATGGGACGCTCCTGAGATACTGCGCAGTGAAGCATCCGGGGACAGGGAGGCGGTGTGCAGTGCATTCTCTCAAACGGGATCACGCGCGGGAAAACGCGCGTGTCACCAGTGGTACTGCCGCCACTCCCCGGGCCACGCTCCCAAACGGGCTGAACGAGCACCAGTGTTGATTCGGCCTCGGTCCTCGGATGCTCCGTGATCCTACTCGCTCGGCGAGCCGTGCCCCGCGCCCCACAAAAAGTTTCTGACGCGGTACGGCGCGATCACATCGCGTGGGGCCGCTCCCAACACCCAACTGCCAACTCCCAAGATGTCTGGGGGTGAAAGCCGCAGCGAGTTTCACGCCGCTGTCACGAGGCGCGTGGCTTGGGAGTTGGCGGTTGGGAGGTAACTAGAGCTCGGTTCGTTTCT
>DASQFU010000156.1:0-7103 GCA_035632955.1 Candidatus Limnocylindria bacterium | reverse complement strand
GTCGATGTCGCCGACCTGCAGCGTGAGCTGGATCGGCGCCGGCCGGGTCAAAGCGCACTCACGACGCAACGCCGCGAAGCCGACCAGATCGAGCTGCTCTCGGGCGTGTTCGAAGGTACGACGCTCGGCACGCCGATCGCGATGCTGGTGCGGAACACCGACGCGCGCTCCCAGGACTACGCGCCGCTCAAGGACGTGTTTCGCCCGGGCCACGCCGACTACGCGTACGACCAGAAGTACGGCGTGCGCGATCACCGCGGGGGCGGGCGCGCTTCCGGACGCGAGACGGTGGGGCGCGTCGCCGCGGGCGCGCTGGCGAAGCGTGCGCTCGCGACGGTCGGTGTGAGCATCGCGGGCGGCACCGTCCAGGTCGGCGACGTCAAGGCGGCGCGGCGTGATTGGGATCAGGTCGAGCAGAATCCGGTGCGTTGTCCGGACGCTCAGGCGGCCGCGGCGATGGCCTCGGTGATCGAGGCCGCGCGCGATCGGAAGGACTCGGTCGGCGGCGTCGTCGAGGTGGCGGCGTCCGGCGTGCCGCCCGGCTGGGGCGATCCGACGATGGCCAAGCTCGACGCGCTGCTCGGCATGGCGATGCTCTCGATCCCGGCCACCAAGGGCGTCGAGATCGGCGGCGGCTTCGCCATGGCAGCACTGAGTGGCTCGCAGAGCAACGACGTGTTCGACGGCGAGCGGTTCCTGACCAACTTCTCGGGCGGGATCGCGGGTGGGATCTCGAACGGCGCAGAGATCGTCGTCCGAGTCGCGGTGCGACCCGCGACGTCGATCGGCAAGCCGCAGACCGCGGCGACCGTACACGGCGGCACGACGACGATCGAGATCCAGGGCCGCCACGATCCCTGCATCTGCCCGCGCGTCGTGCCGGTCGCCGAGAGCATGATGGCGATCACGCTGATGGACGTCTGGCTGCGGCAGCGGGCGCTGCGCGGCCGGGACCGTTGAGCCGGACGCGGACGGCCTACGAGAGCCCCAGGCGACTCAGGATTTGACATCGATTCCGATCCTTCGCAAAATGTGCCCCGTTCGTTCGCGCGGCCAAACTCGCGCGCGGCTCCGGAGGCTTGGGCGGCCGACGGGACCGGGAGGGTTGGGTCCCTCCGTGGATGTTTGCCCCGAAAAGGAGGTGATCCATTGGACAGTAGTCGCTGTGGTTCGGTGGAGGTGACGTCCTCGTAGGGGACTCCTTGGTGCAGGCACCGGGAGCCGGCCCGAAGCGGGGCTGACCCAACGCCATCGACACCGAAGATTCCTGGGCTCCGGCTCGTTGCGAGCCGGAGCCCTTTCTAGTTGGGAGAGAATCGAACTTTGAACATCCATCACGCGGCCGAGCCTCGTGCCCTCGGGGATGCGGTCGAGCGCGATCCGGTCTGCGGCATGGCGGTCAAGCCCGACTCGCCTCACCGGCACGTCCACGCCGGCCGCGAGTACCGCTTCTGCAGCGCCGGCTGCCAGGCCAAGTTCGCGGCCGACCCCGAGCGCTATCTCAAACCCGCGCCGGTATCGTGGCACGATCACACTCCCGCGGTCCCCGCCGGGAAGAGCCAAGATCACGCGGCCGAGACGGCAACCTACGTATGCCCGATGGACCCCGAGGTCCGGGAGAGCCGCCCCGGCGCTTGCCCGAAGTGCGGCATGGCGCTCGAGCCCGAGATGCCCAGCGCGGCGACCAGGACCGAGTGGACCTGCCCGATGCATCCGCAGATCGTGAGCGATGCTCCCGGAAGCTGCCCGATCTGCGGCATGGCGCTCGAGCCGCGGACCATCGTCGAGGGCGAGCCGGTCAGTCCGGAGCTGGTCGACATGCGCCGGCGCCTGATCGTCGCGGTGTGCTTCACGGGGCCGCTCCTGACGCTGGCCATGACCGGCCTCGGGCATCGGTTGGGCATGGCGTGGGGCTTGCCGCGCTTTGGACCGCTCGCGGAGATCGTGCTCGCGAGCCCGGTCGTGATCTGGGCCGGGTGGCCGTTCTTCGTTCGAGCGATCGCCTCGGTGCGCAACCGAAGCCTCAACATGTTCACGCTCATCGGCCTCGGTGTCGCGGTCGCCTTTGTGTTCAGCGTCATTGCCGCGCTGGCGCCGCAGGTGTTCCCGCCCGGCTTCCGCGACTCGCAGGGCAATGTCGGAGTGTACTTCGAGGTGGCCGCCGTCATCGTCACGCTCGTGCTCCTCGGCCAAGTGCTCGAGCTGCGCGCCCGAAGCCAGACCGGCGCCGCGATCCGCGGGCTGCTGAGCCTCGCGCCTGCGACCGCCCGTCGCGTCGAGAACGACGGACAGGAGGCCGACGTGCCGCTGGATCGGGTGCGCGCCGGCGACCGGCTGCGGATCCGTCCCGGCGAGAAGGTGCCGGTCGACGGCGTCGTGCTCGAAGGCGCCAGCGCCATCGACGAGTCGATGATCTCGGGAGAGCCGATTCCGGTCGAGAAGCACGCCGGGGATCGCGTCATCGGCGCGACGCTCAACGGCACGGGGACGCTCCTGATGCGCGCAGAGAAGGTCGGCAGCGAGACGCTTCTCGCTCAGATCGTGCGGCTCGTCTCCGAGGCGCAGCGCAGCCGGGCGCCGATCCAAAGGCTCGCGGATCGGGTCTCCGGATATTTCGTGCCGGCCGTGATGTTGGTCGCACTCGGCACCTTCGTCGCATGGATGAGCTGGGGGCCGGGTCCGGCGAACGCCGTGGTCAACGCCGTGGCCGTGCTGATCATCGCCTGCCCGTGCGCGCTCGGGCTCGCCACGCCGATGTCGATCATGGTCGCGACCGGCCGCGCC
The DNA here is from genome assembly GCA_035632955.1 of Candidatus Limnocylindria bacterium. Classification (GTDB taxonomy): domain Bacteria; phylum Eisenbacteria; class RBG-16-71-46; order RBG-16-71-46; family RBG-16-71-46; genus DASQFU01. The sequence continues at coordinate 4,319 of DASQFU010000156.1, read as the reverse complement.
GCGCGCGCCGGAGTGCTGTTCCGGAACGCCGAGGCGATCGAGACGCTCGAGCGCGTCGACACGCTGGTCGTCGACAAGACCGGGACTCTCACCGAGGGAAGGCCGCGCGTCATGACGGTGGAGCCCGCGGGCGACCGGAGCGAAGCGGAGATCCTCGAAGTCGCGGCGAGCCTCGAGCAGGCGAGCGAGCATCCACTGGCGGCCGCGATTCTCGCGGCGGCGAAGGAACGCCAGATCGCCCCGCAATCGCTGGCCGAGTTCTCGTCGCGCACCGGCCAAGGAGTCGTCGGCCGGGTGAAGGGCGACCCGGCGGCGCTCGGCAACGCCGAGTTGCTCGAAGCGCTGGGCGTCGATGTCGCGCCGCTGGCCGGTCGTATCGAGGCGCTGCGAGTCGATGGCCAGACGGTCGTGTTCGTCGCGTCGAACGGCTCGCTGCTCGGAGCGATCGGCATCGGCGATCCGATCAAAGAATCGGCACACGAGGCGATCGACGCGCTCAAGGAGCGCGGGCTCCGGATCGTGATGCTGACCGGGGATCATCGCACCACGGCCGACGTCGTCGCGCGCCGGCTCGGCATCGACGAAGTCGTGGCCCAGGTGCTGCCCGCGGAGAAGGCCGAAGCCGTCCGCAGGCTGCAAGCGCAGGGGCGCATCGTCGCGATGGCCGGCGACGGCATCAACGACGCGCCGGCATTGGCGCAGGCCGAGGTCGGCGTCGCGATGGGAACCGGCGCCGACGTCGCGATCGCGAGTGCGCACGTGACGCTGGTGAAGGGCGATCTGCGCGGCGTGGTTCGCGCGCGGACGATCAGCCAGGCGACGATGCGCAACATCCGGCAGAACCTGTTCTTCGCGTTCGTTTACAACGCGCTCGGCGTGCCGCTGGCGGCGGGTGTGCTCTATCCGGCGTTCGGACTCCTTCTGAGCCCGATCGTGGCCGCGGCGGCGATGAGCGTCAGCTCGGTCTCGGTGATCGCCAATTCGCTTCGGCTCCGTGCGTTGAGAGTATGATGCGCGGACGATGAAGCGCAGGATTTCCATCGTATTCCTCGAGCGCCGGATAACGTCCGAAACGCCATGCTGATCCTGCTTCGCAAGGGAATTGCCGAGTCGGTGGCGGCCGAAGTCGTCGCGCGTCTGCGCCTGTTCGGCCTCGCCGTGCATCGCAACGACCATCGCGGCCAGGTGCGGCTCGGTGCGCTCGGCGACGGCTCGCCGGTGGACTGGGAGCAGATCCGGAGCTGGCCCGAGGTCGAGGCGATCGAGACGATCGCGGCCCCATTCAAGCTCGTGAGCCGGGTGTTCCATCCCCTCGACACCGTGATCTCGGTCGGCCGCTGCGCGATCGGCAGCGACCAGCTCGTGCTGATGGCCGGGCCGTGCTCGGTGGAGGGCGAGGAGCAGACGTTCACGATCGCGGAGGCGGTCGCGCAGGCGGGAGCCACCGTGATGCGCGGCGGCGCGTACAAGCCACGCACCTCGCCGTACTCGTTCCAGGGTCTCGGCGAGGAAGGCCTGAAGATCCTGCGCCGCGCGGCGGACGCGCACCGGCTCGCGGTCGTGAGCGAGGTCATGGATTCGAGCCAGGTCACGCTAGTCGCCCGCTACGCCGACATCCTCCAGGTCGGAGCCCGCAACATGCAGAACTACTCTCTGCTGCGCGAGGTCGGCCACTGCGACAAGCCCGTGCTCCTCAAGCGCGGCCTGGCGTCCACGATCGAGGAGTGGCTGATGAGCGCCGAGCACGTGCTCTCGCACGGCAACGCCCAGGTGATCCTGTGCGAGCGCGGCATTCGCACCTTCGAGACCTACACGCGCAACACGCTCGACCTGAACGCCATCCCGGTCGTGAAGGAGCTGTCGCATCTGCCGGTGATCGTCGATCCGAGTCACGGCACGGGAATCCGCAACAAGGTGGCGCCGATGGCTCGCGCGGCGATCGCCGCCGGGGCGGACGGGCTCATGATCGAGGTCCACCACGATCCGGATCACGCGCTCTCCGACGGCGCGCAGTCTCTCTACCCGGCGCAGTACGCGGAGCTGGTCGGCCAGATCCGCACCATCGCCCACGTGCTCGGTCGGCGCTTGTGAGCGCAGGTTGCGAAATCCTCGCGCGGCCTTGACACGTTCACGCGCATCCGGCTAAATCCTCGGCTCCGCGGGCGATTAGCTCAGTTGGTAGAGCACTTGCTCGACAAGCAAGGGGTCACTGGTTCAAGTCCAGTATCGCCCACCATCTTATTGGCCCGCCGGAGCCGCACGCGGCGTCGAGCGCTTCGAGAGATCCTCTCTCCATGACCATGGCGACCGCTTCGGAAGACCGCCCCGACCTCGCTCACTATCCCGGCGGCGAGGCCCTCTACCGGCTGCGGCACTCCGCGGCCCACGTCCTCGCCACCGCCGTGACCGAGCTGTTCGCGGACGTGAAGGTGGCGGGCGGTCCGCCGGTGGACGGCGGCTTCTACTACGACTTCGCGCGCCCCCAGCCGTTCACGCCCGAAGATCTCGAGCGGATCGAGGCGAGGATGCGCGAGATCGTCGCCGCCGATCAGCCGTTCGAGCTCTCCGAGACCACTCACGACGAGGCGCGCCGGCGTTTCGAGGCGGCGGAAGAGAAGTACAAGCTTCACTTCCTCTCCCAGATCCCGTCCGGCGCCAAGGTCACCTACTACCGCAACGGCCCGTTCCTCGACCTGTGTCGCGGACCTCACATGCGCAGCACCGGGGAGCTTCTGGCGTTCAAGCTCACGCACGTCGCGGGGGCGTACTGGCTCGGCAGCGAGCGCAACGAGATGCTGCAGCGGATCTACGGCACCGCCTTCCCGAGTCAGCAGGAGCTGGACGAGCATGTGCAGCGCATCGAGGAGTCGCTCAAGCGCGACCACCGCCGCCTCGGACGCGAGCTGGATCTGTTCTCGATCCACGAAGAGGTCGGGGCCGGGCTCATCCACTGGCATCCCAAGCTCGGCATGGTCCGGCATCTGATCGAGGAGCTGTGGAAGGACGAGCACCTGAAGCGCGGCTACCAGATCGTCTACACGCCGCACATCGCGAGCGAGAAGCTATACGAGATCTCGGGCCACTTGCAGAACTACGCAGATCTCATGTATTCGCCGATGGACATCGACGGCCAGCCGTATCGCGCCAAGCCGATGAACTGTCCCGGGCACATCATGATCTACAACTCCCGCAAACATTCGTACCGCGATCTGCCGGTGCGCTTCGCCGAGCTCGGCACCGTCTACCGCTACGAACGCTCCGGCGTGCTGCACGGCATGGAGCGTGTGCGCGGCTTCACGCAGGACGACTCGCACATCTTCTGCACCCCCGAGCAGCTCGCGGGCGAGGTCGGCGGCATTCTCGACCTCATGGATCACCTGCTCCGCACCTTCGGCTACGAGTATCGCTGCTACCTGGCGACCCGGCCGAAGGACAAGTCCCTCGGCAGCGACGAGGAATGGACGTTCGCGACCGATGCGCTGCGCACCGCACTCGAGAGCCGCGGCGTCCCGTTCGAGATGGACGAAGGCGGGGGCGCGTTCTACGCGCCGAAGATCGACGTCAAGCTCCAAGACGCGCTGGGACGCGAGTGGCAGTGCCCGACCATCCAGGTCGACCTCAACCTGCCGAAGCGATTCGGCGTCACCTACACCGCCGCGGACGGCCAGGAGCACGAGGTCATCATGCTCCATCGCGCGCTGCTCGGCTCGCTCGAGCGGTTCGTCGGCATCTTCATCGAGCACACCGGCGGCGAGTTCCCGGTATGGGTGGCTCCCATCCAGGTCAAGGTGATCCCCGCCAACCCGAAGGCGAACGATTACGCAATCGACACTACACGGTTGCTGCGGGAGGGAGGCGTGCGCGCCGAGACCGATCTACGCGACGATAAGATGGGCGCGAAGATCCGTGACGCTGAGCTGGAGAAGATCCCGTACATGCTGGTCGTCGGTCCGCGCGAGGCCGAAGCCGGCACGGTGTCGCCGCGCCGGAAGGGCGCGGGCCAGCTCGAGGTCATGACGCGCGCGGCGTTTCTCGAGCGCGTGCAGCAGGAGACCCGCGAGCGCATCCGCTAGCACAGCGAGCGACGCCGCCGCGCTTGCGAACGCCGGGTTCCGCTACGGGTGGCTGATCCCGACCCGTACCGGGATCACGGGCGTATCGAATCCCGGAACGAAATAGAAGTCGTAATGCGCGTCCAGGAACAGGCTCCCAGCCCCACCGGGAACCCAACGCAGGCCGCCGCCGACACTCATCGCCAGGTTCGTGTCGTCGCGGGTCTCCAGCGTCCCGCCGCCATTTCCCTCGCGCGAAGGAACGTA
>DASQFU010000155.1:0-26062 GCA_035632955.1 Candidatus Limnocylindria bacterium | reverse complement strand
TGGCGGAGACTCTTGCCAGCCTGAGTGGCTTGGACATTGGCGAGGGGTGGTCGGAACAGACAAGACCAACTAGGTGGCTACGGAAGATGCAGGCGCTGGGAGGCTTCGCAGTGCCCGCGGCGGTCCGACTCTGCGGCGATCCGCGGCCCGTGGCGCGGGCCTATGGTGGATTCCTGCTGAGGAACCTGCCAACAGGATCGGAGTGCGTTGAACGCCTGAGAGGAGACCGGACGCCCATCAGAATTCACGGATCCGACTGGACAAGCTTCGAGACGGTCGCCGAGGCGGTGAGCACCAGATGGGGCAGCCCGGGTCCCCCATCTCGCCCCGGGATAAAGTTCGAGCGGTTCTTGACTGAGATGGATATTCTCAACGGTGCCTACGATGGCATGTTCGATCTGATCAACGGCGTCCGTCAGACTTCGCCAGCCTTGGACGCGCAGAGCTGGGATGACTGGTGGAATGCCGCGCGGCCTGCGTGGAACCGATGGTGGGAGCTATCCGGCGATGGGCTTCGGCCCCCCGACCGCGAAGAGTGGCTCAACCACCAGCGTGAGCTTGAGGTCAAATCGCGGCGAAGACTGGACACTGATCTTGATCGGTAGGGAGAGACGGGGGTGGTAGCGGCTCGCGTGGGATGACGAAGCCCCGCGAGTTGTCTCGCGGGGCCTCGCCTCGAAAGCGCCTTCGCCACGGGGTTGGTGGTGAAGGGGGGAATGGCTCCTCGGGTAGGATTCGAACCTACAACCCTCCGGTTAACAGCCGGATGCTCTGCCGTTGAGCTACCGAGGAACATCGAAGCGCTCGAGCTTCGCCGCCGGAGCTGCGGAGAGGGCGAGCCAACTCAAAGAAGGCAGGCAGTTTACAGACCGCCCCCGAAGCGGTCAAGAGAGCTGCCTTCTACGCCAATCCTAACGCTCGCCATCACTCGAGTCTCGCGGAAGCTTACCGCGTTGCCGCTCCCAGCCGAGCCATCAGCTCCAGCTCTCGCGGTCGGTTCGCATAGCCGTGATGACTCTGCGCGGGGCGATTCTCGAGATGCCAGCGCACCACTCGCGGCAGGTACTCCTCCGTCCGGGTGCCGATGAACCCCCACTCGGCCGCGGCGCGCGACGGGTCCAGCACCGAACGCCACCGCCCGGAAAACGGCGACACGGAGCCGTCGAGCCCTGCCGCATGGAGCTCGTCCCATCCGACGTTCACGAAGCGCGGCGTGACGCCGGCGGCGGCCGCCACCCGTTCGAGCATCTCCCGCAGCGTGAGAACCTCCGCCTGGGTGAGATTGTAGGCGTAGGCCCGGGGCGCCTCGGCCTCCGCGAGGCGGACGATCATGGCCGCCAGATCCGCGACGTCGAGGTGGCGAACGAGCTGAGCGCCGTCTTCCGGAAGCAGGAGCGGAGCGCCATCGAGGAGGCGCTCGAGATACGCCCACAACCTGAGCGATCCGTCGCCTTCGCCCTGCATGATCGGTAGCCGCAACGCGACGGCGCGAACGCCATGCGTCGCACGCAACGCCGACAACGTTCTCTCGGCGCGCCGCTTGCCCGCGCCGTATTGCCATTGCCCGTGATCGGTCGTTCCCGGCCCGGGCTCCGGCCGCACGTCTGCGTCGGTGTCTTCCTCGCGGTACGGCGGTTCCGCGCCGGCCGTGACGAGATACACCTGGCCGGTAGAGATCATGGCGTAGCGACCGAGCGCGGCGTAGGGCACGAGCAACAAGCGCTCGATGTCGACGGCGTCGTAGACCATGAAGTCGACCGTGAAATCGAACCGCCGTCCATTCAACGCACGCGCCAGGGCCTCGGGCTCGTTCCGATCCGCGACCAGCGTCTCGACACCAGCGGGAGGCGGCCGCAGGCCACGGCTCAGTACGCTCACGCGATGTCCGGCCTTCTGGAGCGCCTCCGTCACGTGGCGCCCCATGAAGCCCGAACCCCCGATCAGCAGGACGTCGAGGGCTCCCCCGGTCATCGCGTTCAGCTCTTGATGTGCTTCTGGAAGAAGGCGAGCGTACGCGCCCAAGCCTGGCGCGCCGCATCCGGGTGATACGAGGGACGGCTATCGTTCATGAATGCATGGCCGGCACCGGCGTAGAGGTTCACGTCGACGGACTTGCCGGCTTTGGCGAGACCCGCCTTCAACTCCTCGACACGATTGGCCGGGATGCCCTGGTCTTCACTGCCGAAATGGCCCTGCAGCGGTGCTCGCATTTTCGCCAGCCGCGCGGGAGCAGTCTCGGGTGTCCCGTAGAACACGACCACGGCGGCGACCTCGCCGCTGTGCAGGCCCATGAGCTGAGCCAGTCGCCCGCCCGCGCAGAATCCAACCACGCCGATGCGATTCTTACCGACGCGCGGCTGCGCACGCAGCCATGCCACCGCCGCATCCAGGTCAGCGAGCGCGCGCTCGTCGTCGAGGCCACGCAGCAGCTCGTGTGCCTGCTCCGGATCGCTCGTCACCTTGCCGCGATAGAGATCCGGAACGATGGCGACGTAACCTTGCTCGGCCAGACGTCGGGCGGTCGAGCGGATCTGCCCGTTCAGGCCCCACCATTCGTGGACGACGATCACGGCCGGCCCTGGATTCTTGCCGACCGGCCAGACCACGAAGGCATCCGTGCCGCCTTGGGCAGGTCCGACGTGCACCCGGGCGGTATCGGGCCCGGCCGGAGCTTTGGCCGCAATACTGTTTTTGATGACGGCCGGATGAACGCTGAGGCCGGCCGACGCTGCAATCAGGATCGCTACGAACAACGGACGTCGCACGTCCTAACCTCCGATGGGGAACGCTCGCAATCAACGGGGGACAAGGCAATTTACCCCTTTGGAGGGTCTCGCGAAAGCGGCACCGGCCACGGCGCCTGGATTCAGGCCGAGAAGCCGCCGCGGCGCGCCGCGACTACCGGTTCGTCTTCGGAGGGATGACCGGGTAGTGCGATCGGCGGCAGTCGGGGCAGACGCCGTGGCTGAAGTCGGCCTGGGCGCGACTGGTCAGGTAACGATCGATGTCGTGCCAGATCCCATCCCCGTCGCGCACCTTCTTGCAGAACGAGCAGATCGGAATGTTTCCCTCGAGGCGCAGGACCTGGTTGCGCGTGCTCGTGAGCTCCGCGTTGGCGACCTGCAGGTCGGCCACTGTCTTGCGAAGCTGCTGGGTGAGCGCCACGATTCTCAAACCGGCTCGAACCCGCGCAATCAGCTCGCCCTGATCGCAAGGCTTGACCAGATAGTCATCGGCTCCGGTCTGGAGCGCGAGCAACTTGTCGCTGATCTCGCCCTTGGCGGTGAGGAGGATGAAGTACGGGGCCGCTTCCCGGAGCCCGGTCTTGACCGACTGGCACAGCTCGAGGCCGTCCACTTCCGGCATCATCCAATCTGAGATCACGAGATCGGGCTCGGCCGTGACGATCGCCTTCATGCCTTCGCGCCCGTCGCTCGCCGCCGTGACCTGGTAGCCCTCGGACGACATTCGCTTGCACAGGATGCGCTGGAAGAAGGGGTCGTCCTCAACGATCAGCACTTTGCAGTCTTCGGCCGGTTTCATGCGGCCTCCGCTCCCATCCAGCGCCGGACCTGATCCACGAACTGATGGTGGTCGACGATCGGTTTGGAGACGTAGACGTCGGCCCCGCTCTCCGTGATCAGGCGCTCGGCGTCGCCGCGCATGGCATGCGCGGTGGCGAGCATGACCGGCACGCCCGCCGTGGCGCGGTCGTTTTTGAGCATCCGGCAGATGTCGATGCCGCTCACCTGCTGACCCTGCCACCAGGAATCGACCAGCGACACGTCCAGGATCACGAGGCTGACGCCCCCCTCATGCACGAGCCGGATTACTTCCTCGGGTGACTCGGTCACCGTGACGCGACAGCGCACGCGTCGTTCCAGGAGCTTGCGGAACAGGACCGCGTTCAAGGCGTCGTCCTCGACCACCACGACGTGCTTCACGCCGCCGCCTCGTCCCCGCGCTCCTGTGCGACCTGGATGTGCCAGTCGAGGATGTGCGCGAGCAACTGGGGATTGTCGTGGACCGCGGTCTTGGGCAGCACGTCCAGTACCAGGCCTTGCTCCAGGAGCCGCTTCTCCTCGTCGCTGCGCGCGTCGGGGAAGTTGGTGAGCACGAGGACCGGGAGCTCGGCGGCGGTGCCCATCAGCGCCATCTCGCGCAGCACGTCGTATCCACTCACTTTTGGCATCATGAGGTCGAGGACCAGAAGGTCGAATCCACGAGGCTGAGTCCGCAGCACGTGCAGGCACTCCTCGCCGTTGGAAGCGATCTCCAGATGGAATCGCTGGGTCGACAGCACCTTGCGAACGAACACGGCGACCGCCGGATCGTCGTCGGCCATCAGCACCCGGATCTGACGGCCTTCCAGGCCGCCCGCCATCTCTTCGATCTTGGCGACCAACGCGCTGCCTTCGATCGGCTTGACGACGTGCTGCGGCTGGCGCGCGAACGCCGTGGACCTGAGCTTCTGCCTCAACTCGTCGTCGAATCCCGTCACGAAGATGATCGGAATGTGGCGGGTCGTCTGATCGGAGGTCATGCGCTCCGCCAGGTCCCAGCCGGTTCGCAGCTCGGCGCCCTCCACGCACGACAACGCGTAGTCGAGCACCACCACCGTGGGATTCAGACGGCGCACCATCGACCAGCCGCTCTCGGCGCGATTCGCTTCCATGGTGCGATAGCCGTGCTGCTGCAACAGGGCGCGCAGGAAGTTGCGGAACGCAGGATCGTCCTCGACGATCAGCACCAGGGATCCACCTGCCGGGCCCGCGATGCGTTCGCTGTCCTCGCCTTCGGGCGCGACCGGCAGCTCGGCGGAGTCGGACCAAATCGGGAGCGAGAAGTACATCCGCGTGCCTTTGGCCTCGCCTTCGCTGTGAACGCCGATGATTCCGCCCAGGAGCTCGACCAGGCTGCGGGAGATCGCGAGCCCGAGCCCGGTGCCGCCGTACTTGCGGGTCGTGCTGCCGTCGGCCTGAGTGAACTTCTCGAAGATCACTCCCTGACGGTTCTTCGGGATGCCGACGCCGGTATCGATCACGTCGAACATGACGTGGCCGAGATCCGGATGCGCCGTGGCGCGCACGGTGATCGTGCCCTTGGGCGTGAACTTGAGACTGTTGCCGACCAGGTTGATCAGGATCTGCTTGGTCTTGGGGAAGTCGCTGCGCGCGGCGTGGCGTCCGTCACCGAGGATCTCGAAGTGCAGTCGGATCCCGCGCTGCGCCGCCTGGACGTGGGTCACGGTGTGGACCTCGTCGAACAGGGTCTGAAGGTCCACCTTCTCGATCTCGAGCTGGAGCTTCCCGGCCTCGATCTTGGCGATGTCGAGAACGTCGTTGATCAAACCGAGGAGATGGCGGGAACACTGAAGGCCTTGCTGCAGGAAGTCCCGCTCCTCATCCTCGGACTCGCACATGCCGTCCAGCACCAGTTGCAGGAAGCCGATCATGCCGTTCAACGGCGTGCGCAGCTCGTGCGACGTGTTGGCCAGGAACTCGCTCTTGAGCCGTGACGCCTCTTCGAGCTGGGCGTTCAGCTCTTCCAGACGACGGTTGCTGAGCTCGAGCCCGTGCGCAAAGTTGCGGATGCGCTTCTCGGCATCGACCCGATCACTGATGTCGCGAACGATGGCCGTGTACAGCAGCTCTTCGCCCTCTCCGGCCTCCCCGAGCGAGAACTCTACCGGGAACACCTGACCGTCGGCGCGCATGGCCTCCGCCACCATGACGACGCCGGTAGTCGGCAGCGCCGTGCCCGGGCCGCGGTTGGGTCCGCTCCCCCAGTGAAGCAGGCGGTGCAGCGGCGTGCCGTCCAGATCCTCCGGGGCGCGGCCGAACAGTTGCGCCGCCGCGCGGTTGGCGGTGCGCACGCGACCGTCGCGATCGAACGTGATGATGGCGTCGAACGCGGTGTCGAAAATGGCCTGCACGCGCGCGGCGTGGCGGTGCGTCACCTCCTGTTCGTGGCGGGCGAGGCCGCGCTGGTACTGCCGCCGCCACAGCCATGCGAGCAACGCTCCCAGCAACACGAGGGCGATATCCAGCGCCAGCAGCTTGGCGAGCGTCTCCCGCATGCCCGCCATCATGAACGCGCGATCGACCTGGACGACCAGTCCCCAATCCACTTCGGGCAGGAAGCGCGTCATCGCCCAGACGACCCGGCCGTCGAGATCGCTGGTCTCGATGTTCGATTCGAGCCCCGCGGCCGCCATCGCCGCCGCTCGGACGTCGCGCCCCGCGATCGGCGCGCGGCGGATCTTGATGGAACGTCCGCTCGTCGAAGGCGGGCTCAGGAACAGGACCTCACCGCCCTCCTGGCGCACGAGATAGGCATGCCCCGCGGTCCCGAACGATTGCCGGCTGGTGAGCAGCGGTCGCAAGGACTCGACCGCCTTCGCTCCGGACACGAGCACCGGAACGCGGCCGGCCTGCTCCGAACCCAGCAACGGCGCGGCGACGTCGAGGGTGCGATGTCCTTGCGAATCGGAGCGAATATCCCCGACCACGGTCTCCCGGGCCTGGGAAGCACGCCGCGCCAGCTCGACCTGGGTCTCGAGCGGTCCTTCCTCGTCGTCCTGCACGCGGGCGAGGATCGCGCCCTCGGGCGTCACCAGCATGAGATGGTGGAGCTGGAACGTGCGCAACGCGCGCCGCATTTCGAGTTCGAGCGCCGTGCGCTCGCTCTCCGCCAGCGTGCCGTTCATCGCGCCGCGCGCCCAGTTCGCCATTTCCGGCTGCTCGGCCATGAAGCGCGTCTGACGTTGGAAGTGCCACAGGAGGTTGCGGATCTGATCGCGCTTGACGTCGGTCGTGTTCGCGAGCTGTTTCCAGCCGCGCTCGGTGAGCTGTTTCTGGGAGCTCTGGAAGATCCCGAAGTTGAGCAGGGTGATGCTCAGGATCGCGAGCCCGCACAGGCCGAGGGTGATTCTGCGGGATTCGCGCCGGGAATCGTTCCCGTGACTGAACAGAAAGCCCACGGCGTCGCCAGCGCGTTCCGGGCGGGGGCCGGGGCGCGGTCCGTGCGAAATCGGCGACCCGGAGGGGCCGTGGGGCTCGAGGATGGACATGGTCGGGCGAACGGCAGCACGCGTTGCGTCCTGCAGTTATCGTCCGACGGAGATGGAACTTGAGAACAACCGGCGGGGATATCCAGGTCCGGCGCAGGGGCACCGGGGAGGTGTCAGGCGCCCTTCTTCTGCCAGTACCGGGGGCGTACGTTTGCCGCGAGCACCCGCTTCCGGAGCCGCAGGCTCTTCGGGGTCGCCTCGAGCAGCTCGTCCTCCCGGATCCATTCCAGCGCCTGCTCGAGAGACAGCCGGCGGGCGGGCAGGAGATGGATGCCCTCCTCGGAGGTCGAAGCCCGCATGTTGGTGAGCTTCTTCTCGCGGACGACGTTGACGTCGATGTCCTCCTCGCGCGAGTTCTCGCCCACGATCATCCCCTCGTAGACGCGCTCCCCGGGCTCGACGAAGATCTCGCCGCGGTCCTGGATGCGCTCGAGCGCGTACCCCGTCGCGACGCCCGACCGATCGGCGACCAGCGCTCCGGTCACACGATGGGGAATCTCTCCCTGCCAAGCCTCGTAGCCGTCGAACACGTGATGGAGCAGTCCGGTGCCGCGGGTATCGGTCAGGAACTGACTGCGGAATCCGATCAGGCCACGCGCGGGAATCCGATACTCGAGCCGAACCCGGCCGGTGCCATGATTCACCATGTTGGTCATCCGGCCGCGCCGGGTTCCGATCTTCTGGGTCACGATGCCGACGAACTCCTCCGGACAGTCGATTACCAGCGCTTCCATCGGCTCGTGCGTCGCGCCGTCCACGAGCTGCGTGATCACTTCCGGCTTGCCGACGGCCACTTCGAACCCTTCGCGCCGCATCATCTCGATCAGAATCGCCATCTGCAGCTCGCCGCGACCCGACACCTCGAAGGTGTCGGGCGAACCGGACGGCGTGACGCGCAGGCTGACGTTGGTGCGCACTTCGCGCTCGAGACGTTCCTTGAGGTTGCGGGACGTCACGTACTTGCCTTCCTGTCCGGCGAACGGAGCGTTGTTGACCGAGAACAGGATGCTGACCGTGGGCTCGTCCACGGTCACCGGAGGCAGCGGCCGCGGGTCGATGGCATCGGCGATGGTCTCGCCGATGTACACTTCGTCGAACCCGGCGATCGCGACGATGTCGCCCGGCCCAACGGCGTCGACTTCGATCCGCTCCAATCCTTCGAACACGTACAGATGATCGATCCGCCGCCGGACGATCGTGCCGTCCAGACGGCACAGCGACGCGTCCTGCCGTGCCTGGATCCGGCCTTCGACCACACGCCCGATCGCGAGTCGGCCGACGAAGTCCGAATAGTCGAGGTTCAGAATCAGGGTTTGCAGGGATGCGTCCGGCCGGTACCGCGGCGCGGGAATCGCGCGCAGGATCTCGTCGAACAGCGGGCGCATGCGGTGATCCTCGCCGTCCGGGCTCAAGCGGCAGATCCCGTCGCGCGCGATCGTGTACAGGACCGGGAACTCGAGCTGGTGTTCGTTCGCGTCGAGGTCGATGAACAGATCGTAGATCTCGTTCAGAACCTCTTTCGGTCGTGCGTCTTTGCGATCGATCTTGTTGATCACGACGATCGGCGGCAGGCCGAGCTCGAGCGCCTTGCGCAGCACGAAGCGGGTCTGCGGCAGCGGGCCCTCGCTCGCGTCCACCAGCAGCAGCACGCCGTCCACCATCTGCAGCGTCCGCTCGACCTCGCCCCCGAAATCGGCATGGCCCGGCGTGTCCACGATGTTGATCTTCGTCTTGCCGAAGCGGACGGCCGTGTTCTTCGCGAGGATCGTGATACCCTTCTCGCGCTCGAGGTCGTTCGAATCCATGACGCGCTCCATCACGTCCTGGTTCTCCCGGAACACGCCGCTCTGCCACAGCAGCGCATCGACCAGCGTCGTCTTGCCGTGGTCCACGTGGGCGATGATCGCGATGTTGCGCAGGTCCTCGCGCACGGCGACGGGCACCGTCTCCGGCGTGAGGGTCTGGCGGTCGGTCACGGAATCTCCTTAAGGAATGGCGCCTACCGGCGCGGTCAGACGTTCTTTCAAGGCGGGCCAGTAGCCGGGGCGCGCGAACAGGGCGTCCAGCGAATACACCGCGACCTCCCGGAACCCGAGCGCCCGCGCGCCTTTGACGTGCGCGGCCACGGTCGTGGGGACCGCGTTGTAAACCGCGAGCCCGGGCACCACCCGCTCGGTGCCTGCGCGGCGCGCCACCGCCCCCAAGTGGTCGAGGACGGTTTGAGTCACGGGCGCGTAGCACATCGGAAACGCCAGATCGACGAGGCCCGATGTCACCCATTCAGGCCAGGCCTGCGCCATGCTGCGCTCGGCGTCGCGGATGTCGGACTTGACTGCCGCCGAGAGTAGCACGGGCCGAGGGACCGACCGCAATGAATCTCGGACCTCCCGCACCATCGCCGTCACCTGCTCGCACTGGAAGGCGGCGAAGGCGGTGTCGAGACTCGCCCTGTGCGCGCGTTCCAGCACACCCGGTCGCGCCCGATCGACGCCGGTCCGGAGCGCGAAGCCTGCGCGCGTCGCACCGTCGTAGCCAACCCACGCGCCCGGCTGCCGGATGTAGTCCAGATGAATCCCATCGACCGGGTAACGGTCCGCGATTTCACGCGCGATCCGCGCCACCCAGTTGCGGACGCCGGCGTGAGCGGGACTGAGGTACGCCCCCTCGACCCCCAGCCGCTCGTAGCCTTCGGGGCCGAGCTGGTCCATACGGCGGCCGTCGCGGACGCGCGCGATCCACTCCGGATGCGCGTGGAGCACGTGGCGTGGATCGCGCGGCGCGTGCGCGGCCGACCACACCAGGCAGCAGTTCATCCACGCGTGCACCTCGAGACCCGCGGCTTGGGCGCGCGGCACCAGATAGCCGAGTGGATCGAAGGTCGCTCCCGTCTCGGTCGCAGCCGGGAGGGCCTGTGCCCGCGGGAGCAGATCCGACCGGAAGAAGGCATCCGCGCGCCCGACGACCTGCACCAGGACCCCGCGCACGCCGACTTCCTTCGCGAGCGCGAGGGCGCGATCGATTTCGGCCGGGGAGACCAGCGACGTGCGGACGATCCAGAGATAGCCGATCAACCGCGAAGCGACGCCGATGGGCGCACTCGCAACCGAGGCCGAGTCGCCCCCGGCCGTCGGGACGGCGCTGAATGGAAGACTGGCGGATTCGGGCAGCTGCGCGTGCGCGGGCGCGCCGAGCAACAGGGCCAGCGCCAGCCCCGCGGTCGCGCTGCAGCGGCCGGTGGTGGTCGTCATCGGTTGGCTCACTCGTGAAGAGGCGGGCGGGGGAGCTCTTCCCCGCCCGCCTGACTCCCGGAAGGTTATCGGCGATCCGTCAGCCGGTCTTGACTCGCGAACGCTTGCGCGCCGGCTTCGCCTCGGTGCTCTCCTGGCCGCCCCGCTTGGAGGGGCGCTTGGGCCGCTCCGGCTCGCCTGCCGCCGCGGCGGCGCTCTTCGATTTCCTAGTCGACCGCTCGCCCTTCAGCGCCTTGTCGCGCGCCTCGGCTGCCGCGATCCGCGCCTTGCGGGCCTCATCCTTCTGCTCCTCGGACTTGACCAGCTCGAGGTAGGCCGTCTCGCCGGCATCGCCGAGCCTGCGACCGATGCGCAGCACGCGGGTGTAGCCGCCGTGGCGCTCCGCGTACCACGGCGCGACGGTCTCGAACAGCTTGCGGGTCACGTCCGGCCGTGTGACGAAACGATCGACGTGGCGCCGCGCGCTGAGGTCGCCTCGCTTTGCAAACGTGATCAGGCGTTCGGCGAGCCTGCGCGCCTCCTTGGCCTTCGCCACCGTCGTTTCGATCCGCTCGTACTGGAACAGGGCGGTCACCAGGTTGCGCAGCAGCGCCCGGCGGTGAGACGCCGTCCGGCTCAGCTTGCGATGGTCTTTACGGTGTCGCATGTCAGGCTCGTCCCTTCACCGCGCCGCCGATCCGCATGGCCTCGATGCGCGCCAGGCGGTTCGTGGTCGCACGTCGAACTCTTACGCCTCCAGCCTCGCGGGCGGCTGGTTGTCGATGTACTCGCCCACCTGCATTCCGAACGCCAGCCCCATCTCGCTCAGGATGTCCTGAATCTCCTTCAGGGATTTCCGTCCGAAGTTCCGGTACTTGAGCATTTCGGGCTCGGTCTTCTGCACCAGGTCGCCGATGGTCCGGATCTCGGCCGCGCGCAGGCAGTTGCTCGAGCGCACCGACAGCTCCAGCTCGTCGACGCTCTTCTCCAGCAGCCGCCGAACCCGGAGCACTTCTTCGTTGACCTCCTCCTCGACTTCCTCTTCGATCGGCTCCTCGAAGTGGATGAACAGATTGAAGTGGTCGCGAAGGATCTTGGCGGCGACGGCGACGGCGTCCGAAGGCAGAATGCTCGCATCGGTCCACACATCGATCGTCAGCTTGTCGTAGTCGATGCGCTGGCCGAGCCGCGTCGTCTCGACGTTGTAGTTCACCTTGAGGACCGGCGAGAACAACGAATCGATGGGAATCACGCCGATCGGCCGGTCGGTTTGTGAATGCTGATCCGCCGACAGGTAGCCGCGACCGCCGTCGATCTCGACTTCCATCCTCAGATCGCCGTCCTTGTTGAGGGTCGCGATGTGCAGGTCGGGATTCAGGACCTGGACGTCCGCGTCCACCACCAGGTCGCCGGCCCGCACCTCGCCCTTGCCGCGGGCTTCGAACGTCCCCTTCTTGGGGCCGTCCCCGTGCAGCTTGAGGCGCACCTGCTTGAGGTTGAGGATGATCTCGGTGACGTCCTCGATGACTCCCGGCAGGGTCGAGAACTCGTGAAGCACGCCGTCGATGCGCACCGCGGTGATCGCGGCGCCCTGGAGCGACGACAGCAGCACGCGTCGCAGCGCGTTGCCGAGCGTCAAGCCGAAGCCGCGCTCCAGCGGTTCGATCACGAATTTGCCGTAGCCGTCGGTGTTGTCCGTGTTGGGCATCACCTGCTTGGGCATGGTGAGGTTCTTCCACTTCATGCTGCGAGCCTCCTTGGGGAAGCCGTCGTTTATTTCGAGTAGAGCTCGACGATGAGCTGCTCGTTGATCGGAACCGTGATCGACTGCCGCGTCGGAATGTTGAGCACACGGCCACTCATGCTGGCGCCGTCCAGTTGGAGCCACTCCGGCACCCACTGGCCCTTGCGGGCCTCGAGTGACGTGAGGATCACCGGCAGCTTCCGACTCTTGGTCCGGACCGTGACCGTGTCGCCGGCGCGGATCTGATACGAAGGAATGTCGACTTTCTTGCCGTTCACCTCGAAATGACCGTGGCGCACGAGCTGGCGGGCCTGGTGATGAGACAGCGCCATCCCGAACCGGTAGACGATGTTGTCGAGCCGCCGCTCCAGCATCTGCAGCAGCACTTCGCCCGTCACGCCTTTCCCCTCGGAGGCCTTGGTGAAGTACTGACGGAACTGGCGCTCGAGGACCCCGTAGATGCGGCGCGCCTTCTGCTTCTCGCGTAACTGCTGTCCGTAGTTGGACTCCTTGATGCGCCGGCTCTTTCCGTGCTCGCCCGGAGGATAGCCGCGCCGCTCGATCGCGCACTTGTCGGTAAAGCAGCGCGTGCCCTTCAGGAACAACTTTCCGCCCTCACGCCGGCATAGCCGGCATCGTGCATCGTGATACACAGCCATCGGTCGTGCTCTCCTAGACTCGGCGCCGCTTGGGCGGGCGGCAACCGTTATGCGGAATGGGCGTCACGTCCTTGATCGCGGAGATCTCGAGGCCGGCCGCCTGCAGCGAACGGATCGCCGCCTCACGACCTGCACCCGGGCCCTTGACCCAAACTTCGACCCGCTTCATGCCGAGATTCAGGGCTTCGCGAGCGCTCGCCTCCGCCGCCACCTGGGCGGCGAACGGGGTGCTCTTGCGGGAACCCTTGAAACCCACCTTCCCGGCGCTCGCCCAAGTGATGACGTTGCCGTCCGTGTCCGTGATCGTGACGATCGTGTTGTTGAAGCTCGCCTGCACGTGAGCGACTCCCGTCGCGCTCACCTTGCGGTCGCGCTTCTTGACCTTTTTGCCTTCAGCCACTCGTGACCTCCCTACGAGGGTGCCCTCGTTACTTCTTCCCCGCCGGCTTGGCGACGGTCTTCTTCATCACGCCCGCGGTCTTCTTCGGGCCTTTGCGCGTTCGCGCGTTGGTCTTGGTGCGTTGCCCGCGGACCGGCAGGCCACGACGATGACGGAGACCGCGGTACGCACCGATGTCCATCAACCGCTTGATGTTCATCGCGGTCTCGCCGCGCAGCGACCCCTCGACCTTGTACTCGCGCTCGATGATCGTGCGGAGCTTGGCGGTGTCTTCCTCGCTCAGGTTCTTGACGCGAACATCGGGCTGGACCCCCGTGGCCGACAGAATCCGGTGCGCCGTGGGCTGGCCGATGCCATAGATGTACGTCAGCGCGACCTCGATTCGCTTCTCGGCTGGGAGATCGACACCCGCGATGCGTGCCACTGGCTGCCTCCTTCGTTACTTCTGACGTTGCTTGTGCCGCGGATTGCGCTTGCAGATCACGCGGATCACGCCCTTGCGACGCACCACCTTGCAGTGCTCGCAAACTTTCTTGACCGATGAACGCACCTTCATGTCGCTGCTCCCTCGAGGCTCCACCCCGTCACTTGTAGCGGTAGACGATCCGGCCACGCGTGAGATCGTACGGGGACAGCTCCACGGTGACTTTGTCGCCCGGCAGAATCTTGATGAAGTGCATCCGCATCTTGCCCGAAATGTGCGCCAGGACTTTGTGCCCGTTCTCGAGCTCGACTCGAAACATCGCGTTCGGTAGCGGCTCGATGACCGTGCCCTCGACTTGGATGCCTTCCTCTTTCGCCAATCTCCCCCCGCCGTCGTCGTCGGCTATCCCGGCAGCTCCGAGAGAACCTCGGGTCCGTCGGGTCCTACCACTACGGTGTGCTCGAAGTGGGCGCTCAAGCTGCCGTCCTTCGTCACCACCGTCCAACCATCGTCCAGCGTGATCACGTCCGGTCCGCCGACGTTGACCATCGGCTCGATCGCTAGCACCTGGCCGGCAAGTAGCTTCGGGCCCCGATCCGGAGGACCGTAGTTCGGAACCTGAGGCTCCTCGTGCATCTCACGACCGATGCCATGACCCACCAACGACCGGACCACCGAAAATCCATGCTGTTCGACGTGCGACTGAATCGCGTGCGAGATGTCACCGACTCGATTGCCGGCTCGGGCCTGCGCCACGCCGCGGTCCAGTGCCTCGCGCGTCACCCGCAGCAATCGCGTCGCGACGTCGCTGATGTTTCCGACCGCGAACGTGAATGCCGAGTCCGCGTAATAGCCGCCCTTCTCCACTCCCACGTCGAGTCCGACGATATCGCCCTCATGCAAAGCGCGCCCCCCCGGGATCGCGTGAACGACCTCCTCGTTGACCGACGGACAGATGCTCGCCGGGAAGCCACGATAGCCCTTGAACGCCGGCCGGCCGCCGCGCTCGCGGATGAAGGTCTCCGCGAGCCGGTCGAGCTCGGCGGTCGTCACCCCCGGACGCAGCTGCTTGCCCAGATACGCCAGCGTCTCGGCCAGGACCTGCGCCGCCTCCCGAATCACCGCGATTTCCTCGCGGCCCCGGAGATACACGGAACGCGACATGACTCACGCCCCCAACGCGCGATTCACGGCGTGGTGGACTTCGTCCACCGTGCCGGTGCCGATGACTTCATGCAGCCTTCCCTGACGCTGATAGAAAGTGATCAGCGGCGCGGTCTGCTCCTTGTAGACCTCGAGTCGTTTGACGACCGTCTCCCGCGCGTCGTCGGCGCGCTGCACCACCACGACTTGCGGGTGATCGTCGCAGTGCTTCCCGTCGTGCGGCGGAGCGCTGACGAGGTTGTACGCCCGCTTGCACGTCGGACATTCCCGGCGCGCACTCAGCCGGCGCACCAACTCGTCCTCGGGCGCCGTAAGACTGATGACCGTGTCGAGCTCGAGGCCCCGTCCGCCGAGCAGAGCATCGAGCGCCTCGGCCTGCGGAATCGTGCGGGGAAAACCATCCAGCACGAACCCGTTCGCCGCATCGCGCTCGGCGGTCCGATCGCTGACCAAAGCGATCATCACGTCATCCGGCACCAGCAACCCGTCGTCCATTCGCTTCTGCGCCTCCAAACCCAGTTGCGTCTTCTCCGCGATCGCCGCTCGCAACATCTCCCCGGTCGCGATCAACGCCCAACCGCGCTGAACCGCGAGCTTGCGCCCCTGTGTGCCCTTGCCGACGCCGGGCGGCCCGAGGAGAACCACACGCACCTACATTCTCGTGCGGCCGCGGATCCGGCCGCGCTTCACGAAGCCTTCGTAGTGCCGCATCAAGAGATGCGACTCGATCTGCTGCAGCGTGTCGAGCGCCACACCCACCACGATCAACACGCTCGTGCCGCCGAAGTCCAGAAAGGGCAACCCCGTCCGACGGATGATCACGTCCGGGACGGTCGCCACCAGCGCCAGGAACACCGCCCCCGGCAGGGTGATGCGCGACAGCACACGGTCGATGTACTCGGCCGTGCGCCGGCCCGGCCGGATGCCGGGGACGAAGCCGCCGTACTTGCGCATGTTCTCCGCGAGGTCGTTCGGATTCAGCACGACGGCGGTATAGAAGTAGGTGAAGAAGATGATGATGACGCCGTAGATGACGTTGTAAAGCAGGCCGTTCGGATTGAAGATCGTCCCGATCGCGGCCAGCGGGTGGTTAGGCGGCACGAAGCCGGCCACGGCCGTCGGCAAGCTCATGAGGCTGAGGCCGAAGATGATCGGGATCACGCCCGCCGTGTTGACCCGTAGCGGGATGTGGGTGTTGGCGCCTCCGTACATCCGCCGCCCGACGATCCGCTTCGCGTACTGGACGGGGATCTTCCGGGTGCCCTGGGTCATCAGGATCACGGCCGCGATCACGATCACCATGAGAACCGCCACGAACAGAATCTGGAAGAGCGACAACGCTCCGCCGCGGAAGCTGTCGTAGGTCGACATCACCGCGTTCGGGATCCCGCCGATGATGTTGACGAAGATGATCAGAGAGATTCCGTTGCCGATCCCGTGCTCCGTGATCTTCTCGCCCAGCCACATGACGAAGATGGTGCCGGTGGTCTGGGTGATGATGGTCGATAGAACGAAGACCGCCCCCGGATCCGGGACCACGGTGACGCCCTGCGCCGCACCCATGTTGACCAGGAACACGCTGTACGCGTACGACTGGACGATCGAGATCAGCACCGTCCCGTAGCGCGTGAGCTGGGTGATCTTCTTCTGGCCCTCCTCGCCTTCCTTGCGCAGCTTCTCGAGCGCCGGGACGACGGCGCCGAGCAACTGGAGGATGATCGAGGACGAGATGTACGGCATGATCCCGAGCGCGAAGATCGTCGCGCGCGAGAACGCGCCGCCGACGAAGAAGTCGTAGAGCCCGAACAGGGTTCCCCGCTGGCTCTCGAACGCGCCCGCCAGCGCCTTCGCGTTCACGCCCGGCGTCGGCATGTGCTCGCCGAGCCGGTAGATCACGAACAGCGCGAGCGTGAACAGGATCCGGCGCTTCAGCTCCGGGACCTGGAATATGTTGCGCAGCTTGTCGATCATGAACGTCCTCTAAGCCTCGCCTCGTTCCAGCACCACCGTGCCACCCGCGGCCTCGATGGCCTTGCGCGCAGCGCCGCTCGCCGCATCCACCTTCACGGTCAGCGCCACCTGAACGTCTCCACCCGCGAGCAACTTGATCGGTCCCGGCCGGCGAATGATCCCGGCTTCCCGGAGCCATGCGCGGTCCACCGTGACCCCGGCGGCGGCTCCGCCGAGTCGCGCGAGTGCGACCACCTGATAGGCGACGCGGCCCGGATTCTTGAACCCGCGCTTCGGCAGCCGGCGCTGGATCGGCATCTGGCCGCCTTCGAACCAGGCCGGGATCTTGCCGCCGGCCCGAGCCTTCTTACCCTTGTGTCCCTTGCCTGCGGTTCCGCCGCGGCCGCTCGCGGATCCCTTGCCCCGCCGGCGTTTTGGCCGGGTGGAGCCGGCGGCCGGATGAATGTCTCCAATGCGCATCGCTCGCCCGTCCTAGTTGATTTCCTCCACCTCGACGAGGTGGCGGATCTTGAACAGCATGCCCCGGATCTGGGGTGTGTCGTTGTGCTCGACGGGCCGGTGGAGGCCGCGAATGCCGAGCGCGTCCACGGTCGCCTTCTGATCCGCCCTGTGCCCGGAAGCGCTCTTCACCTGGCGAACGCGCAGCTTACGCGCCATGAACTCCGCCTCCCGTCGTCCCGAACAGCTCTTTGACCGTGATGCCGCGCGCCGAGGCGACGTCGGAAGGCCGGCGCAGCCGGCGCAGGCCGTCCACCGTGGCCTTGACCAGATTGTGCGGATTGCGGCTGCCCAGGCACTTGGTCAGCACGTTCTGAATGCCGGCCGCCTCGAGCACCGCACGCACGCCCGAGCCGGCGATCACGCCGGTGCCGGGCGTCGCGGGCTTGAGCAGCACCTCGCCGGCGCCGAAGTGACCGACGATCTGGTGCGGAATGGAGCCGCCACGCGTCACCGGGACTTGGAACATGCCTTTCTTCGCCGCCTCGCCGGCCTTGCGGATCGCGTCCGCCACTTCGTTCGCCTTGCCGAGACCGACGCCGACGCGCCCCTTCTGGTCGCCCACGGCGACGATCGCGTTGAACGAGAAGCGACGCCCGCCCTTGACGACCTTGGCGCAGCGGTTGACGTTGATCACGCGCTCGAGAAACTCGGACTTGGGAGCATCGGAGCCACGCACCATCGAAGCCTCCTTCAGAATTCCAGACCGCCGGCGCGTGCGCCGTCGGCGAGCGCTTTGACGCGCCCGTGGTACAGGTAGCCACCGCGGTCGAAGCTCACCTTCGACACCCCGCTCGCCTTGGCGCGCTCCGCCAGCAGCTTGCCCACGGCCTGGCTGACCGCCGTCTTGCCCGACCCTTCGACGCGCGACTTGAGTTCTTCACGACTCGATGCCGTGGCGAGGGTGACGCCACGCGTGTCGTCGATGACCTGCGCGTAGATGTGACTGGCGCTGCGGAACACGGAGAGACGCGGACGCTCGACCGAGCCCCGCACACGCTTGCGGATTCGCAGCCGCCGGATCTGTCGCCGTTGATGCTTGTTGTGCTGCCCGCTCATGACGCTGCCCCTGCCGCCTTGCCGGCCTTGCGGCGGATGTACTCGCCTTCGTATTTGACGCCTTTGCCCTTGTAGGGCTCCGGCGGACGGAACCCCCGGATGTCGGCCGCGGCCTGACCGACCAGGTACTTGCTCGCGCCGCTCACCACCAGCCGCGTCGGGTTCTCGACCTTGATCGTGATCCCGTCCGGCGGCTCGAACACGATCGGGTGCGAATAGCCGAGCTGGAGCACGACCTTCTTGCCATCCATCGTGGCGCGATATCCCGTGCCGACGATCTCGAGCACCTTGCTGAAACCGCTGGTCACGCCCAGCACCATGTTCTGGATCTGAGCGCGCATCGTCCCGAACGCTGGGTTGCGCGTCAGCCGCTCGGCGCTGACCCGAGCTTCGTTCTGCTCCACGACGACGCTGGTTCCGACCAGCACCGGATGGCTGAGCTCGCCCTTCGGACCTTTCACGCGCACGACCGCGCCGTCGACCGCGACGGACACGCCGCCCGGGATCGACACCGGCCGCTTACCGATTCGTGACATGGTCCCCTCCTACCAGATCTGGCAGATGACTTCGCCGCCCAGGCCCGCCGTGCGCGCCTCGCGGTCGGTCATCAAGCCACGCGACGTCGAGACGATCGCGGTTCCGAGCCCACCCATGATGCGCGGGATCTTGGCCTTGCCGACGTACACTCGCCGGCCGGGAGAGCTGACGCGACGAATCCCCGTGATCACGTTCGTGTCGTCCCCGGCGTACTTGAGATAGACCCGCAACAGTCCCTGCTGCTGGCCCTCGATGAGCTTGAAGTTGCTGATGAAATGCTCCCGCAAGAGCACCTTGGCAAGCTCCGTCTTCATTCGCGACGCGGGGACGTCCACCTTGCGGTGTTTCGCCCGCACGCCGTTGCGAATGCACGTCAGGAAGTCCGCCACCGGATCGCTGACTGACATGTGTCCTCCTGGTCCCAGCGTCCAGGCGCGAGCCGATGGAACGCGACGTTCCCCGCCCGATGCCTGCTGCCTGGTCCCTCGTGGTCTACCAGCTGGCCTTGACGACGCCCGGGATCTGTCCGGACAGCGCCAGCTCGCGGAAGCAGATGCGGCACAGTCCGAAGTCGCGCAGATATGCGCGCGGACGCCCGCAGCGATGACATCGCGTGTAACCGCGGACCTTGAACTTCGGAGCCCGCTTCCATTTCTCGATTAGCGACTTCTTGGCCACGAACTCCTCCTGCTACCGCTGGCGGAAGGGCAGGTTCATGAGCCTCAGCAGCTCGCGCCCCTCTTCGTCGTTGCTCGCGCTCGTCACGATCGTGACGTCCATGCCGCGCACCTTCCCCACTTTGTCGTAGTTGATCTCGGGAAAGATGATCTGCTCCGTCAGCCCCATCGTGTAGTTGCCGCGTCCGTCGAACGACCGCGGGTTGAGACCCCGGAAGTCGCGAATGCGCGGCACCGCCACGTTGATGAGACGGTCGTAGAACTCGTACATACGGGCTCCGCGCAGGGTCACCATGCACCCGATCGGTTGCCCTTCGCGCAGCTTGAAGTTGGCGATCGACTTGCGCGCGCGCCGGATGGCGGGCTTCTGGCCCGCGATCTGGCCCAGCTCCACGGACGCGGCGTCCAGCAGCTTGCCGTCCGTCAGCGCGTCCCCGACTCCCATGTTGACCACGATCTTCTCGAGGCGCGGAGCCTGCATGGGGCTTGTGTACTCGAACTTCTCCATCAGCGCCGGGCGCACCTTCTCTTCATAGAACGAGGCGAGCCGTGGCTTCTGCCGCGGAGCGTGCGGCCGTCCTTCGGTGCGCGGCCCGGCCACGACCGTGACCTCGCGTGGCGCCTTGGCCTTGCCCGCCGCCGGCTTGGCCGGCTTGACCGGCTTGGCCGGCTTGGCATCGGACTTCGCGCTCGATTTCGCCGCGCCCTTCCCGCCCTTGTCCTTCTTGTCTTCCGCCATCGTCGCCCGTCCCCAGGGTCCGTTCCGCGCGGCTCCCCCGACCCTGGTGCCTCGGAGCCGCGTGTGCTCGTCCGCTCGAGTCGCGAGCCGGATCGTTCGTGTTACTCGCCCTTCGGCAGTGTCTCCCCGCTCGCGCGCGAGACCCGCTCGCGCGTGCCGTCCGGCAGGACGCGCACGCCGACGCGCGTGCCGCGCCCGACCTTCGAATCGTGAAGCTGCACGTTCGACAGGTGGATCGGCGCCTCTTTCTCGATGATGCCGCTCTTCATCCCCTGCTTGCGCGCCTTGGTGTGGCGCTTGACGAAGTTGATGTTCTCCACGATCACGCGCATCTTCTCGGCATCCACCGAGAGCACGCGACCCTTCTTGCCTTTGTCGTCGCCGGCAATTACTTGCACCGTGTCGCCCTTGCGGATCTTCGTGCGCATCAGATGACCTCCGGGGCGAGCGAGATGATCTTCATGAACGCCTTCTCACGCAGCTCTCGCGCCACCGGTCCGAAGATGCGTGTGCCACGCGGCTCCTTGTCGTCGTTGATCAACACCACGGCGTTCTCGTCGAAGCGGATGTAGGAGCCGTCCTTGCGGCGACCTTCCTTGACCGCCCGCACCACCACCGCCTTGGCGACGTCGCCCTTCTTGACGCCGGCGCCGGGAATCGCGTCCTTGATCGCGACCACGACGATGTCGCCGAGGCGCCCGTAACGCTTGTGATGTCCGCCCAGCACCTTGATGCATTGGGCGCGCTTCGCGCCCGAGTTGTCCGCCACCGTCACCATGGTTCGCAGCTGGATCATGGTCTCGCCTCCCGAGCGCTACTTCGCGTGCTCGACGAACTCCACGAAGCGCCAGCGCTTGTCCTTCGACAGCGGCCGCGTCTCCATGAACCGGATGACGTCCCCGACCTTGCATTGATTGGTCTCGTCGTGGACCTTGAACTTCGCGCGGCGGCGCACGTAGCGGCCGTACGTCGGATGCTTCACCAGGCGCTCGATCGAGACAACGACCGTCTTGTCCATCCGGTCGCTCACCACCTTGCCGACTCGAATCTTTCTGCGATGCCGTTCCGTGATCATGCCTCTCCCCCGCTCTTGCGCGTGGCGCCGCGCGACGCCGTCGCGCCCGGGGGTTGCTTCTCGCGCAGCACGGTCAGCAGCCGGGCCATCTCGCGCCGGCTCTGCCGGATCTTGAGCGGGTTGTCGAGCTGTCTCATCGAATTACGGAAGCGCAGGTTGAACAGCTCTTCACGCAGCTCGCCGACTCGCTGATGAATCTCGTCGACCGTCAGATCTCGCATGGAACTGGCCTTCACGACCGGCACGTCACTCTCCTCCCAGCTCGTGACGCTCGACGAATCGGGTGCGGATCGGCAGCTTGGAGGCGCCGAGCTTCATCGCCTCCTGCGCCAGGGTGCGGGAGATCCCCTCGAGCTCGAACATCACCCGTCCCGGCTTGACCACCGCCACCCAGAACTCCGGAGGACCTTTGCCCTTGCCCATCCGCGTCTCCGCCGGCTTCTTCGTGACCGGCTTGTCAGGGAACACGCGGATCCACATCTTTCCGCCGCGCTTGATCGAGCGCGTAATCGCCACGCGTGCGGCCTCGATCTGCCGGTTCGTCACCCACGCCGGCTCGAGCGCCTGCAGGCCCCACTCGCCGAACGAGACCGACGACCCGCGATAGGCCTTGCCCCGCATACGTCCGCGCTGCTGCTTGCGGTACTTGACGCGCTTCGGCATCAACATGACGCGACTCCTACTTCCCGGACGCCGACACGCCGACTTGCGGCCGGTCCAGCATCTCGCCGTGGAACATCCATACCTTCACTCCGCACGTCCCGTACGCCGTGTTGGCGGTGGCACGCGCAAAATCGATGTCGGCGCGCAGCGTGTGGAGCGGCACCCGGCCCTCGCGGTAGGTCTCGTAGCGGGCCATTTCGGAGCCGCCGAGCCGCCCGGCGCACGCCACGCGAATCCCCTGCGCGCCCGCGCGCATCGACGAGGCGATCGCCTTCTTCATCGCCCGGCGGAACGACACGCGCTGCTCGAGCTGCTTCGCGATGTGCTCGGCCACGAGCTGCGCGTCGAGGTCCGCGCGCTTGATCTCTTCGATGTTGAGCTGCACGACCTTCTTGGTGAGCTGCTTCATCTCCTCCGACAGCTTGTCGACCTGCTCGCCCTTACGGCCGATCACGAGCCCGGGCCGCGCGGTCCGGATGCCGATCGTCACCTTGTCGCCTTTGCGCTCGATCGTGATCTTCGAGATGCCGGCCTGATAGAGCCGCTTCTTGAGGTAGCGCTTGATCAGCAGGTCTTCCTTGAGCTGATCGGCGTAGCCGCGCTTGGCGAACCAGCGCGAGTCCCACGTCTTGACGATGCCCAGCCGCAGCCCGATCGGATGTGTCTTCTGACCCATGCGCTACTCCCTCGTCGCCACGATCACGGACACGTGGCTCATGCGCTTCAGCAGCGGCGTCGCACGTCCCTGAGCGCGGGGCAGCCAGCGCTTGAGCGTCGGCCCCGCCCCGACCACGGCTTCCTTCACGTACAGGTCCTCTACGCGCACCTTGCCCTCGTGGAGCGCGTTGGCGACCGCGGACTTCAACACCTTCTGAACGATCCGGGCGCCGAGCTTGGGCGTGAATTGCAGCGTCGTCTGTGCTTCCTCGACGCCTTGGCCGCGAATCAACTCCAGGACCTGGTTCGCCTTGCGCGGGGTGATCCGCACGAAACGTTGGATGGCTCTCGCTTCCATGGCTCTATTTCCCGGGCGCCGCGGTCTTCTCGGCGACGTGCTGGCCGTGACCCCGGAAGACCCGCGTCGGAACGAACTCGCCGAGCTTGTGCCCGACCATGTTCTCCGTAACGTAGATCGGAATGAACTTGTTGCCGTTGTGCACCGCCAGAGTGTGGCCGACGAACTCCGGCAGGATCGTGCAGCGGCGTGCCCACGTCTTCAGCACGCGCTTGTCGCCGCTGCGGTTCAGCGTCTCGATCTTCGTAACCAACGACTCGACGACGTACGGCCCCTTCTTGATGGAACGCGCCATGTACTCGACTCCCCTACTTCTTGCGGCGGCGCACGATGAGCTTGTCGCTCAACTTGCGTCTCCGGGTCTTCAAGCCCTTCGTGATCTTTCCCCAGGGCGAGCACGGATGGCGCCCGCCCGAAGACTTGCCTTCACCGCCGCCCATCGGGTGATCCACCGGATTCATCGCCACGCCGCGCACCGAAGGTGTGCGGCCCTTCCACCGGGTGCGGCCCGCCTTGCCCGAGGACACGTTCTCGTGGTCGAGGTTGCCGACCTGTCCGACGACCGCACGACAATTAATGTGGAACATGCGCACCTCGCCGGACGGCAGTCGCAGCTGCGCATGGTCGCCGTCCTTCGCCATCAACTGGCAGAAGGAACCGGCCGAGCGGGCGACCCGCGCGTTGCGACCGGGATTCAGCTCGACGTTGTGCAGATTCGTGCCGAGCGGAATGTTCCGCAGCGGCAGGCAATTGCCCGCCTTGATCTCGGCGTCCGGCCCGGACTGGAGCACCTCGCCCACCTTGAGTCCGTCGGGAGCGATGATGTAGCGGCGCTCGCCATCGAAATAGTTGAGCAGGGCGATCCGCGCCGAGCGGTTCGGGTCGTACTCGATGCTGGCCACGCGCGCCGGAATGCCGTCCTTGTTCCGGCGGAAATCCACCAGACGGTAACGCTGCTTGTGACCGCCGCCGATCCACCGGGACGAGATGTGTCCGTAGTTGTCGCGACCACCCGTCCGGCGCTTGGGCTCGGTGAGCCCTTTGATCGGCTTACGACGAGTGAGCTCCGCGAAGTCCGGCAACAGCGAGTGCCGCAGCGTCGGGGTCATCGGTCGATATTTCTTGAGTGGCATCGTCTCCCCTGCCTAGATCTGCTCGAACAATTCGATCTTCTGATCGGGCTTGAGCGTGACGACGGCTTTCTTCCAGTCGCTCCGCTTGCCGGAAAAGCGGCCTTGCCGCTTGATCTTGCCCCGCATCTGCATGGTGCGGACCTCCGCCACCTTGACCGAGAACAGGGACTCGATCGCCCGCTTGATCTCGATCTTGTTGGCGGCGCGGGCCACTTCGAAGTGGTACTGATTGCGCTGCTCGCGCTGCACCGTGCCTTTCTCGGTGATCAGCGCCTTCTTCACCACCGCGCGTGGATCCTTCATGCCGCGAACACCTCCTTCATCTTCTGGAGGCCTTCCGAGGTCAGCAGCAGCACGTCGCAGTGGAGCAAGTCGTACGGATTGATCTGGTGGGCCAGCGTCGTGCGCAGGTTCTTCAGGTTGCGGCACGACTTGACGACGTTCTCGTCCGCCCGATCGAGCACGAGCAACGTGCGCTTCTCGCCGAGCCCGAGCCGATTCAGCAGTGCCGCCATTTCCCGCGACTTCGGCGCCGCGAACGCCAGCGACTCGATCACGGTCACCGCCTGCTCGCCGGCCTTGAGCGAGAGCGCCGACGTCAGCGCCAACCGCCGCTGCCGCTTCGGCATCTCGGTGCGGTAGTCCCTGGGCTCGGGCCCGAACGCGCGACCGCCGCCCGGCCACAACGGGGACGTGTTCGAGCCGGAGCGCGCCCGACCGGTGCCTTTCTGCCGCCACGGCTTGCGCCCGCCTCCCGAGACTTCGCCGCGATGCTTGACCTTGGCCGTGCCCTGGCGCTGGTTGCCCAGGTAGCGCTTCACGGACAGATAGAGGAGGTGCTCGTTCACCTGCTGGGCGAACAACGCATCCGGGAGCGCGGTCTCGCCCTTGGCGCCGCCGTCGGGTCCGTAGATCTTGACGTTCATCGTTCGCCCCGCTTCTTCACGAACACCAGGCCGTTGGTCGGGCCCGGAATCGCGCCCATGACGAGGAGCATGTTCTGCTCCGCGTCCACGCCGACGACCTGCAGGTTCTTGATCGTGAGATTCGCCCCACCCATGCGGCCGGGAAGCCGCTTGCCCTTGATGACGCGCGAGGGATAGGCGGACGCGCCGATCGAGCCGGGCTGCTTGCCCGCGGTCGGACCGTGCGACGCGTGTCCGGCCGCGAACTTGTGGCGCTTGACCACGCCCGCGAATCCGCGACCCTTGGTCACGCCCGAGACGTCGACGTTTTGCCCCTTCTCGAAGATCGAGACGTCGAGGGTCTGTCCGACCTGATACTCGTGCCCCTCGGCGACGCGGAACTCGCGCATGACGCGCGACGGAGGCAGGTTGCGCTTGGCGAACTGCCCCAGGACCGGCTTGGTGAAGCGCGTCTCCTTGTTCGTGCCGAAACCGAGCTGGACGGCGGTGTAGCCGTCACGATCGGGGCGACGCACCTCCGTCACCGTGCACGGGCCGGCTTCGATCACCGTGACGGGCAACACCTCGCCCTTGTCGCCGTAGATCTGCGTCATGCCGATCTTTTTTCCGATGAGTCCGATCATCTCCGCCTCAGGTCTTGATCTCGATGTCCACGCCCGCAGGGATATCCAACTTTTCGAGCGCTTCCATGGTTTGCGCCGTGCTGCGCGTGATGTCGATCAGGCGCTTGTGAATCCGAATCTCGAACTGCTCCCGCGACTTCTTATCCACGTGCGGGCTGCGCAGCACCGTATAGATGGTCTTCTTCGTCGGCAGCGGAACCGGACCCGAGGTCATTGCTCCGGTGCGGCGGGCCGTGCGCACGATCTCCGACGCCGACTGGTCGAGCGTCGCGTGATCGTAGGATTTCAGCTTGATGCGAATCTTCTGGAGCATTCGTCGAGACTCCTTAGGCGACGATCGTGGCGACGACGCCGGCGCCCACCGTTCGTCCCCCTTCGCGGATCGCGAACCGCAGCCCATCCTCCATCGCGATCGGCGTGATCAACTCGATCTCCATGTCCACGTTGTCCCCCGGC
>DASQFU010000154.1:0-7711 GCA_035632955.1 Candidatus Limnocylindria bacterium | reverse complement strand
CGCGGTTCAGCTCCACACCTACCGCCCGGTGCGCATGAGCGGCGACTCGGCGGCCGCGGACAGCGCACGCCTGGCGTCGACGCCGGTGCCGCGACCGATCACGGCGCGCAGTCCGGTCGAGGCGCCGGCCGGCACGTCCCTGACGCTGAACGGCAACAAGACGGTGGCGGTCGATTTCGGCTCGAGCCAGGACGCGTTCCTCAGGCAGTCGCTCGATCTCGCGGTCAGCGGCTCGCTCGCCCCCGGAGTCGAGGTGACCGGCGTGCTGTCCGACCGCAACACGGCGCTGAGCGCGACCGGGACGACGCAGGATCTGCAGTCCCTCGATCGCGTCTTGCTCGAGCTGCGTGCGCCCCAGGGCGAGGCGGCGCTCGGCGACGTGACGCTGGCGCTCGAGCGCGGCGAGTTCGGCCGCGTGACGCGGCGGCTGCAGGGGATTCGCGGCCAGCTCGCCGGTGCCGGCTTCCAGGGCGTGGCCGCGGCCGCGAGCGCGCGCGGCGAATATCACGTGCTCCAGTTCTTCGGCGTCGAGGGACGCCAGGGTCCGTACTTGCTGACCGACCGCAATGGCGGCGCCGGCGTCTCGGTGGTCGCCGGCAGCGAGGCCGTTACCTTGGACGGCGTACGGCTCACTCGCGGCGAGAGCGCCGACTACTCGATGGACTACGAGCGCGCGCGCCTCACGTTCTCGAATCGCCGTCCGATCACGTCGGCCTCGCGCATCACCGTCGAGTATCAGTTCACGGTGAACCGCTTCCGGCGCAACCTCGCCGCCGCCGGCCTGAGCTGGGAGCACGGGCCGCTGTATGCGTTCACGACCGTGCTCAACGAAGGCGACGACGGTGGCCGGCCGCTCGATCTCACCTTCGACGCGACGGACCGGCTGGTGCTGGAGACCGCGGGGGATTCCGCGACCTCGGCGATCGGCTCTGGGGTTTCGGCCGGTCCCGGCGATTACGACCGGATCGACGGAGGCCCGACGTCCTACTACGCGTTCGCCGGGCCGGACTCGGGAGACTTCACCATCCGCTTCACGAGGGTCGGCGATGGTCAGGGTGATTATGCCGATTCCGCGGTGGTGGCGGGACGGGTCACGCACCGGTTCGTCGGCGCCGGCAACGGCGCCTTCCGGCTCGGCCGTTCGTTGCCCCTGCCCGATTCGCATCAGCTCTGGTCGCTCGCGAGCGGGCTGAGACAGGGCGCCCTGGTGATGGAGCTCGAGGGCGCGGTGTCGCGCCGCGACCTGAACACGTTCTCGGAACGCGACGACGCTGACAACCTGGGCCATGCGGGCAGCGCGCGCGCCGGGTTGGAAGGGGAGCTGCCGTGGGCGTGGAGCGGGCGTGGCGGTTTGCGCGCGCAGGCCCGCGGCGTCGCGACGCGCTTCGAGCCGTTCACGCAGCTCGAGCGGCCGTTCGCGAACGAGGACTGGGGGCTGCCGCTGGGCTCGGACCTCGAGCATCAAACCCGCTTCGAGCTTGGCGGATTCCTGAGGCCGCGCCTCGGGGGCGAGCTGCGCGGCTCGGTCGGGCGCCTGGCGACGCCGGGCGGATTCCATTCGTTGCGCCGCTGGGTGGAGTGGTCCCATGACGCCGTGATCACGACGCGGGCGTTGTGGGAGCGGGCGGACGGCGTCGAGGAGGGACGGTTGTTCGAGGACGGCGGGCGCGAGCGGCGGCGGGCCGAGATCGGCGTCCGCCTGCCATGGCTCGAGCCCAGGCTGCGCGGCGAGTGGGACGAGCGCCGCTCGCCGAGCGACAGTGGCCGCGTCGGCGACCGGTTCCGCGAGCTGAGCGCCGAGCTCGGCAGCACCCGCGCTCAGTCATGGCGCGCGGTGGCGGGATACGCGCTGCGGCGCGACGCCAGTGCGACGGCGGCAGGATTCGCCGACCGGCAGGAAGCGCGCACGCTGAGACTCGCGCTCGAGACCCCGACCGACGCGCCGCTCGGAGCGGCGCTCACGTTTCAACGCCGCGCGGTCGAGCCTCTGATCGGCTCCGCTCGCACGCGCAGCGATCTCGCGAGCGCGCGGCTGCGGGCGAGCGACCCGGCCCGCGGACTGGCCGGCCTGCTGAGTCTCGAGGTGACGAGCGAGGGCGAGAATCGCCGCGAGCGCGTGCTGAGCTTCGTCGGCGCCGATCAGGGCGCCTACGACAGTCTCGGCAACTTCGTCGGCACCGGCGACTACGAGCTGGTGCTCAGCGTCCGTCCCGATCTGGTCCGGGTGGCGCGCGCCGCCACCAGCGCCCGAGTCACGTGGCAGTTCGGCGAATCGGAGTCGTGGCGTGGCTCGCGCGCCGAGCTCAGCTTCGAAAGCGAGGCGCGGCGCCGCGCGGACTTCCTCGCCGGCGACGCGTTGCTGTCGCCGGGTGCCGCGCTCGGCGATGGCAACCTCTCGAATGGACGCGTGCTGCAGCGAATCGAGACCGAGCTCGCGCCGGGCGCGCCGACCGGTGGGCTCCGACTCCGGCTCGAGCGGCGCGTGAGCGGGGATCGCAGCTTCGAGAACTTCAGCCAGACGCTGGACGAGCGCGTGGCGAGCTCGCGCTGGCGCGCGCGGCCGAGTGCGGCGGTCAGCAGCGAAGTGGAAGCGCGCTGGCGGCGGCAGAGCGCCGACCAGAACGTCGGGTTGGGCGCCGGCTTCCGCCGCAGGCTGCTCGAGTACGGCGGCCTCGCACAGCTCGTGTTCAACCCGGACGCGCGCTTGCGCGCGTCCGGCACGGTCGAGGGCACTTGGGTGCGACCCGAGACGGCGACCGGGCCTCCGGTCGAGTTCACCCGGACGCTCAAACTAGGTCCGGATCTCGGTGTGGCGGTGGGACCTGCGGGCCGCGTCGAACTTGGTTTCCGGCGTGCATTCGAAGCCGGACCCCCGGCCATCAGCCTGCTGCCATCCGCTGATCCTGCGGGTGCTGCGCGCTGGGAGGGAACCGCGCGCGTCGATTATCGCGTGCGCGAGAGCACGACGCTCGGGGCTTCCTTCACGATGCGCGACCGGCCGCCGCAGCGGCCGCAGTTCAACGGTCGCGCCGAGCTGAGGGCGTTCTTCTAAATGCCTCGTCTACGCTCGGCATTCCTCGTCACGGTCGTTTTAGCGCTGGCACAAGCGGCGGGCGCGGCGACGCTCGACTACCGCGGCGAATCGTTGAGTCGCCGCCAGGCGGAGTCGGTGCTGGCGCCGGCGCTGCGCGCGCCCGGAGATTCGCTCGCGCTCGCTCGCGCGCTCGAGCGGCTGATCGGCCGGCTGCAGGATCTCGGTCATCTCGACGCTCGCGCGCACGGGTCATGGGACACGACCGGCGCGGATCCGAGGCTCCGGCTCGAGGTGCTGGAGGGTCGCCGCTACCGCTTGCGGCTGCTCGTGCTCGAGACCGGCAGCCCCGCGGACTCGCTGCGGTTCTTCGACGCCCTCGAGCTTCGGGCCGGCGGTGATTTCTCACCCAACGCGCTGAGCGCCGCCGTCGTCACGGCCGTGCGCCGGCTGGCCGACACCGGCCATCCCTACGCCGAGCTCGGCGTCAGCGCCGTGGACTGGGACTCGGCGGGCGTGCGGGTTCGACTGAACGGCTCGCTCGGCCCCGCGGTGACCGTGACGCGCGCGCGCGTCGAAGGCCTCGTCGCGACCAGCCCCAAGGTGGCGCGCCGCGCGGTCGGCCGGCTCGAAGGCGGCCCCTACAACCGTGCGGCGGCCGAAGCCGGACGCGAGCGACTCGCGCACCTCGGTCTGTTCCGCAACGTGACCCTCGAGGGCATCGAAGGCGAAGCCGATTGGTCGCGGGCCCAGCTCGTCTACCGCGTGCAGGAGCCGCGCTACAACCGTTTCGAGGGCGCCGTCGGCCTGCAGGGCGAAGGCCAGCTGATCGGACTCGCGCGGCTCGAGCTCGACAATCTCGCCGGCACCGGCCGCGCCGCCGCGCTGCGCTGGGAGTCGCGCGGCCCGGGGCTGGCGACGTTCGCCGCGCGCTACGCCGAGCCGCTGCTGTTCGGGGCGCCGCTGCGCGGCGAAGTGGCGCTCGAGCAGCAGGTGCAGGACACCATCTTCACGCGCACGCGCTGGGGAGCGCGCTTCGGCTTCGCGCTCGCGACGCGCGAGCGGCTCGAAGCGGGCTACGAGCAGGAGCGCGTCGTCCAGCCGGAAGGACCGCTCGAGCGCGCCGAGCTCCAGACCACGGTGTTCGGCCTCGAGCGCGATGCGCGCAACGACGTGTTCCAGCCGCGCCGCGGCACGCGCGTGAGCCTCCATGCGTCGCAGACCTTCAAGAGCGAGGCGTTGCGCCCCAGCGGACGCCGCACCGCGCGCGCGAGTGCGGTCGAGGGCGAGGCCGAGTGGCACCGGCCGCTGCGCGGCCCGACCGGAATCGCCGTGGAGCTGCGCGGCGCCGCCCGGTTCAGCTCGCAACGCATCCTGCCGGTGTTCGAGCGCTACCCGGTCGGCGGCACGGCGTCCTTGCGCGGCCACGACGAGGAGACGTTCCGGGCCGACCGTTACGGGCTGTCGCGGATCGAGTGGCGCCTGTTTCTCGGCGCGGGCCGCCAGCGCCTGGGTTTGTTCTGGGACCACGCGCTGCTCGCGACCCGCGTGCCGCTCGCCGAGGGTGGCGATCGGCTCGAGCTCGTGAACGCCGATGGGATCGGCTTCGGGCTCCGCCTGGAGGCAGGCGGTGGCCTGATCGGGCTAGACTACGGGCTCGAGCCGGGGCGCGCCCCGCTCGAGGGAAAGATCCACCTCCAGCTCCTCACCACTTTCTAGCCCGTCCGATCGGAGGCCGTGTGTCGCTGCGCGAGCGCGTCGAGAAGCTGTTCGCGAGCGGCGGGCCGGTGGCGGCGCGCTGGCGCCGCTACGAAGACCGGGTCGCGCAGCAACGGTTGGCCGCCGAGGTCGCGGACGCTTTCGATCGCGGCGGCGTGCTGCTGGCCGAGGCGCCGACCGGGGTCGGCAAGTCGCTCGGCTATCTGCTGCCGGCGGTGCTCGCGGCACACGACACCGACCGGCGCGTCGTGATCGCCACCTGCACCAAGTCGCTTCAGGACCAGTTGTTCGAGCGCGAGCTTCCGGCGGTGCTCGAGGTCCTCGGCGTGTCGCTGCCGTGCGCGCGACTCAAGGGCAAACAGAACTATCTCTGCCCGCGCGCGCTCGAGGTCGCAGAGGGCAGAGGCGAGGAGGAAACCGAAACACTCGACGCGTTGCGCTCGTGGCAGGACGAGGAAGGCGACCTCGATCGGTTTCCCGCGGACGATCCCGAGGCTTTCCGGCGCGTGCGCGGGCGCGTGGCCTCGGACCCGAACGCGTGTGCGGGTGTGGTGTGCCGGCGCGGGCGCGAGTGCTATTGGGTGCGCGCCCGCCGGCGCGCCTCGGAATGCCGCCTGCTGATCGTCAACCACGCGTTGCTCGCGTTGGCCGGCGAGGCGGAGGGCCTGCTGCCGGATTTCGATCTGCTGGTCGTGGACGAGGCGCACCGACTGGAGGGCGTGCTGCTCGCCCAGCTCGAGCGCTCGCTGTCGCGCAACCGGTTCGAGGAGGCGTTGCGGCCGCTCGGCGCCCGGCGCCGCGGGCGCGAGTCGGGACTCAGCGCGCGCATGCGCTCGCTCCTGATGCCGCTGTTCGACGCCGAGACCCGCGCCGAGACCGAAAGCGAGCTGGAGCGGCTCGCCGCACGCAGCGAGGTGCTGCACGCCGACCTCGAGCAGTTCTTCGCGGCGGTGGAGCCGCGCGGCGCACGCCACGAGCTGTACGGGGCGCGCGAGCGCTACCGCTCGGCGGCCGAGCTGTTCGGGCGTGATCTCCAGCCACTGGAAGCGTTGCTCGGACACTGTTCGTGGGTGAGCGGCTCCCTGCTCCGACTCGCGGCGCGCGCGCTCGATCCCGACCAGCGCCGGCGTCCGGGCCTCGCCCCCGGTGAGCGACTCGAGCCCGCCGAAGAGCTGGCGTCGGAGCTCGAGCGCGCGGCGGCGCAATGGTCGGCACTCGGCCGCGACGTCGAGGAGCTCGGAGAGGCGGCGATGCGGGACTGGGTCTACTGGCGCACGGCGTCGTCGCGCGGCGTGGAGCTGCATGGCGCGCCGGTGTGGGTCGGCGATCACGCGCGGCGGCTGGTGCTCGGCCGGGCGGCCGCGACGGTGTTGACCTCGGCGACGCTGTCGACCGGCGGGGATTTCCGCTTCACGGCCGAACGGCTCGGCCTCGAAGACGGACGCCCGGAGTCGTATCGCGCCGTCGCCTACGCGTCGCCGTTCGCCCTCGCGGAGCAGATGCGCACGTTCGTTTACGGCGGCGCGAGCGGCGACGAGGCGCGCGAGGTGGCGGAGGTGGTGCGGGCGCTCGCCCTCCACACCGGCCGCAACCTGCTCGTGCTGCTGACCGCGCACGAGCGGCTGCGGCGCGTGCGCGCGCTGCTGCTCGAGAGCCTGCCGCCCGGCCGCGTGTTGTTGGCTCAGGAGTGGGACGGCTCGGCGTCGCTCGTGAGCGAGCGTTTTCGCGCGCAGCGCGGCGCCGTCTTGCTCGGGGTTCAGAGCCTGTGGGAAGGTGTCGACTTTCCCGGCGAAGCGTTGGAGATCCTGGTGGTCGCGAAGCTGCCGTTCTCGGTGCCGGACGACCCGTTGGTGGAGGCACGGGGCGAGCGGCTGCGCGAGCGCGGGCTGGATGCGTTCCGCCACGATGCCATACCGGAAGCGGTGCTGCGTTTCCGGCAGGGGATCGGGCGGTTGATTCGCCGCGCCGATGACCGGGGCGTGCTGGTCGTGTGCGATCCGAGACTCGTGACCGCGTCGTACCGCCGCGCGTTCCTGGCCGCGCTACCAGGCGAGCCGCACGTGGTGCGCGATCCCGAGGCGCTGGCCGACGCGGCCGAGACGTTCCTCGCCGCGCCGGGAGAGCGTCGGGTCGCTCCGTCCATGGTCGAGGAGGAAGAAGTGTGATCGAGCTCGGAGAACGGCCGCTGACTCTCGCCGACGTCGCGGACGTGGCGCGTGGCCAGGCGCCGGTGCGACTGGGCGCCGGCGCGCGCCAGCGCGTGAGCGCGAGCCGGCGGCTGGTCGAGCAGGTGCTGCGCGAGGGCCGCACCGTATACGGCATCAATACCGGGTTTGGCGAGCTGCGCGAGCACCGCATCGCCGCCGAAGAAGTGGCGGAGCTGCAGCTCAATCTGGTGCGCTCGCATTCGGCGGGCGTCGGCCGCTTCGCCCCGCGCGAGGTGGCGCGGGCGATGCTGCTGCTGCGCGCCGCGGCGCTGGCGCACGGCGCCTCGGGCTGCCGCCCCGAGCTGGTCGAAGCGCTGCTGGCACTGCTCGAGCGGAACGTGACGCCGGTGGTGCCGTTGCAGGGCTCGGTCGGCGCCTCGGGTGATCTCGCGCCGCTCGCGCATCTCGCCGCGGTTCTGGTCGGGGAGGGCGAGGCGTGGCTCGGCGAGCAACGGATGCCGGCGGCGCTGGCGCTGCGCGGCGCGGGGCTGCTACCGATCGCGCTCGAGGCCAAGGAGGGACTCGCGCTCATCAACGGGACGCAGCTCTCGACGGCGATCGCCGCGCTCGCCTGCATCGACGCGCAGCGCGTGTGGGATGCCGCGGTCGCCGCGGCCGCGCTGTCGACCGAAGTACTGCTGGGTTCGTTCCAGCCGGCGCGCGCCGACGTGCAGGACCTGCGTCCCTACCCGGGCGCGATCGAGACCGCGCGGCGTCTGCGCGCCTACAGCGAGGACAGCGCGCTCGTGGCCTC
>DASQFU010000153.1:0-6775 GCA_035632955.1 Candidatus Limnocylindria bacterium | reverse complement strand
GGGGCGGAGCTGGGTGCGGCTCGCGGCCTCAGGAAACCGGGCGCGGGCCGACGACCACGGCGGTCATGTCGTCGCTTTGACCCGCGCTGCCGCGGAACTTCCCGACTTCTTCGAGCAGGCACTGGATGACGTCGGCCGAGGAGACGGAGCCGCAGCCTTGCCAGACCGAGCGCAGGCGATCCTCGCCGAACTGCTCGTCGCTAGAATCCATCGCCTCCGGGATCCCGTCGCTGTAGAGCAACAAGGCGTCGCCCGGCGCGAACCGGACTTCTCCTTGCTGGTATCCGGCTTCCTCCATTAACCCGAGCAATAGCCCGCCGTCGGCGAGCTCCTCGACCGAGCCGTCGGCCCGGCGCAGGAGAGGATAGTTGTGCCCTGCGTTCGTGTATCGCAGGACGCCGTGCTCGACGTCCAGCTCGCCGTAGAACAGCGTGATGAACTTGCCGTTGGTGGACGTGCGGGTGACGCTCTGATTGACGAGCCGGATGGCTTCGGGAATCGGCCGCTTGCCGTCGCAGAACGCGCGCAGCGACGCCTGGACGTTGGACATGAGCAGCGCCGCCGGCACACCCTTGCCCGACACGTCGGCGATCGTCATCGCCACGCGTCCGCCGTCGAGCGGGAAGTAGTCGTAATAGTCGCCGCCGACCTGACGCGCGGGCACGACGCGGCCCTCCACGTGCCACGGACCGAGCGTCAGGGGCGCCGACGGCACGAGGCTCATCTGGATGTCGCGCGCCAGATCCAGCTCCCGCTCCATGCGCCGGTTCTCCCGCTGCTTCTCCTGTGCATCGACGCGCAGCCGCGCCTGCTCGATGACGCCGGCGGAGTTCGTCGCGACGATCGTCAGCAGCTGGATCTCCTCCGGCGTCCATTCGCGTCCCGGGGCTCGGTTCGTCACCGCGAGCATGCCGGTCACGCGATTGCCGACCCGCAGCGGCACGGCCATCACCGCCCGCACCCGGCTGGTCGCGCGGCGCAACCCGGGGAAGCGATCGTCGTCGAGCAGGTCGTGGGTCGCGAGCGCCTCGCCCTTGTAGAGCAGGAAGCCCATGACGCTGGTCTTGATCGGCATCTCCCACGAGCCCAGGTCGAGATCGGACTTGGACTCCGTGCGCACGAGCGTCACGCCCGGGGCCGTCTGGTCGGGACCTAGCAGCTTGATCGAGCCTTCGTCGGCCGCGAGCAACCCTGCGGTCTTCTGGACGATCCAGGTCAGGATCGGCTGCAGCTCGGTGTTGGACGCCACCACCTGGCAGAGCTCCGAGAGGAAGTTGAGCTCGGCGTGGAGGCTCTGCATGGTCGGGGCTGGTGAGGGCGTGACCGGTGTTTCGGACATGCGAACCTCCGCTGGGCTCCGCGAAACGACGATCGTCGATTCTAGAACGCGCGCGCGGTGGCGACAAGACGGGCCGCCTGACGGGACGCGCCGACTGACACGGCCGGTCGTCTTGTCGGGCGCCGGAGCGGCCGCCTATACTGGCCCAGGTTCGCCGAGGCCTTCCACCTCCAACCTTCGCCCATGACCACGACCGTTGGCAGCACCTATCGGAATCTGCGCCTGGAGATGCGCGGCGCCGTCGCCGTGCTCAGCGTCCACCGTCCCGACGTGCTCAACGCGCTCAACCGCGAGACGCTCGGCGAGCTCGAAGACTTCACGCGGCGCTTCGTCGACGATCCGGCGCAAGGGGCCTTGATCGTCACCGGGAGCGGCGAGAAGAGCTTCATCTCGGGCGCCGACATCCAGGAGCTGGCGGTGCTCGACCCGAAGGGCGCCGAGGAGATTTCGCGCTTCGGCCAGCGCGTCTTCGACCGGCTCGAGCAGTCGCCGAAGCTCGTGATCGCAGCCATCAACGGTTACGCCTTCGGCGGTGGTTGCGAGCTGGCGCTGGCCTGCCACGTGCGACTGGCGGCGGAGAACGCGGTGCTCGGGCTGCCGGAAGTCGGTCTCGGCATCATTCCCGGCTATGGCGGCACCCAACGCTTGCCGCGACTCGTCGGGCGCGGGCGCGCTCTCGAGCTGATCCTCACCGGACGCCGGATCAAGGCGGACGAAGCGCTCGGGATCGGACTCGTCAACCGCGTCCTCCCGCACAGCGAGCTGCTGGGCGAGGCCGAGAAGCTCGCGCTCGCCGTGCTCAAGAACGGGCCGCTCGCCGTGACCGCGGCGCTCGAGGCTGTGTTCCACGGGGCCGAGCTGCGGCTCGCCGACGGTCAGCGGCTCGAGAGCAGCCGGTTCGGAATCCTCGCCGCGAGCGAAGACATGCACGAAGGCCTCCAGGCGTTCCTCGAAAAACGACCGGCCCGTTTTCAACGACGCTGATCGCGCGATCGTCGTTCACCGGTAGATCACCTTCGTGTGGTGGTTGCCGCGCCGCGGCTCCTCGCTCCATAATGCGGCAACTTGAGGAGGATCGATGCCGGACCTGATCGCGATGCTGGTCTCCACCGTTCTCGGCACCCTGGTGGGCTGGGAGAGACAGGTTGGACGCAAGCCCGCCGGCTTGCGCACGCACGTGCTGGTGTGCCTCGGCTCCACGATGTTCGTGCTGATCACGAAGCACGCCGTCGCCGACATCGGCGGGCCGAACCTGGATCCGACTCGCATCATTCACGGCGTCATCACCGGCGTCGGCTTTCTCGGCGCCGGCAGCATCATGCGTCAGGAAGGTTGGGTGCAGGGACTCACGACCGCCGCCAGCATCTGGATGGTGGCCGCGATCGGGGTGGCCGTCGGCGTCCACGCCTACATGCTGGCGGTGGTCGGGACCGGGCTCGCGCTCGTGGTGCTCGAAGTGTTCCGCTGGGTGGAGCGCTTCCTCGCGCCGGAAGGGGCGGAGTAGCGCGAACGCGCGTCTCCGCACGCCGAGCCGAAACCCCGCCGCCCGAACGGTCTTCTCGCCCGGCGTTCAGCCCGCGGGATTCGGCACCGGAGCCGACTCGAGCGACTCGATGACGAGATCGCCGATCTCGCGCGTCGAGAGCCCCGAGTCCGAGCCGAGCGACGGAATGCGCCGGGAACGCAGCAGGCCGGCGACGGTCTCCTCGATCCGCTGCGCCGTTCGCGTTTCGCCGAGATAGTCGAGCATCATCTGCACAGCCATGACGGTGGCGAGCGGATTCGCCACGTTCTTGCCGGCGTACTTCGGCGCGGATCCGTGGATCGGCTCGAACAGGCTCACGCGGCCGGGGTGCAGGTTGCCGCTCGCGGCGATCCCGAGCCCGCCCTGAATCATGGCGGCGAGATCGGTCAGGATGTCGCCGAACATGTTGCTCGTGACGACCGTGTCGAACCATTCCGGATTCTTCACACACCACATGGTGGCGGCGTCGATGTAGGCGTGCTCGCGCTGGATGTCGGGGTACTCGGCGCCCACTTCCGCGAACGTCCGGGTCCAGAGGTCCATCGCGCGGATGGCGTTCGCCTTGTCCACCAGGGTCAGCTTCCGGCCCTTGGCGCGGCGCCGCGCCAGGTCGAATGCGTGGCGAATGATGCGCTCGACTCCCTTGCGCGTGAACAGAATCTCCTGCGTCGCGATCTCGTCCGGCGTGCCCTTCTTGAAGTAGCCGAACATCCCGGCGTAGGCGTCTTCGGTGTTCTCGCGCACGACGACGAAGTCGACGTCTTCCGGCCGCTTGTCCTTGAGCGGACAGAGATGCTCGGCGTAGAGCTTGACCGGCCGCAGATTGACGTACAGATCGAGCCCGAAGCGCAGGCGCGCGATGATCCCGAACTCCAGATAGCCGACCGGAATGCGCGGGTCGCCGATTGCGCCGAGCAGGATCGCCGAATGCTGGCGGATCTCCTCGAATGCCGGATCGGGCAGCACTTCCTTGGTTTTCAGGTAGTGATCGGCCCCGAACGGATACGTGGTCACGCGAGTCTCGAAGCCGTCGATGGACGCGACCCGCTCGAGCACGCGCAGCCCTTCGCGCACCACTTCCGGTCCGATCCCATCTCCGGCGATGACCGCGATGTCGTACGACTTCTTCATACCACGCTCCTCGAGGTTGTCCGGATCACGGCCGGAAGTCATCGGCGATCCCGATGATCGGCTTGCGCTGGAAGCTCGGCGAACGTGCCGGCGCCGCGGCCGAGATCGCCGCGAACGACGCGAGGATCGTGAGAACCGCGAGCGCCAAGGCGCGCGACAACCTCATGGAACGCGCGTCTCGCCCACGGCCGCGAGGACTGCGCGGATCTCACTCTCGGTCAGCACCCGATCCACCGTTTTGGCTCTCTGGAACACGGCCTGGACGCGCTCCGCACTCGGCGCGAGCCCCCGGCTCTCCAGCCAATGGACGACGTTGCTCTCGCCGCTCATCGGTCCGACCTCGATCTCCT
Organism: Candidatus Limnocylindria bacterium; assembly: GCA_035632955.1. Lineage (GTDB taxonomy): Bacteria > Eisenbacteria > RBG-16-71-46 > RBG-16-71-46 > RBG-16-71-46 > DASQFU01. Next base: position 2,430 of record DASQFU010000153.1, on the reverse strand, counting down.
GGCGCCGTCCCACGAGACTGGCCGGGACGCCGGAGTACACGCGGTCGGCCAGCCAATCCTGACCTTTTCGGTACGCCTTGATGACCGCGGCGGCATGGACGCCGGTCCCGGTCCGGAACGCGTCGCGGCCGACGACCGGATAGTTGGCCGGCACCGGCACGCCGGTCGTCCGGCTCACCAGCTCGCAATAATCCGGGAGCGCGGTCAGATCGTTGTCGATCCAGCCCAGCAGCTTCAAGTTGACGAGTAACTGGTCCATCGGCGTGTTGCCGACGCGCTCGCCGATCCCGATCGCGCAGCCGTGAACGCGCGTCGCACCCGCCCGGATCGCCGCGATCGAGTTGATGACCGCGAGGCCGCGATCACTGTGCCCGTGCCAGTCGAGCTCCACAGCGGCGCCGCTCTCGCGTACCACCTCGAGCGCGAACCGCACCAGATTCGCCGCGCCCGCCGGTGTGGCATGGCCGACGGTGTCGCACAGGCACAGTCGTGCCGCGCCGGCGCGGATCGCGGTCAGGAACAGGCGCCGCAAGGTCTCGGGTCGCGCCCGCACCGTGTCCTCGGTCACGTACATGACGGTCAGGCCGTGCGAGACCGCGTACGTCACCGCGTCTTCGGTGTGCTGGAGCATGGTCTCGATCGTCCAGTTCTCGGCGTACTGCCGGATCGGCGAGGAGCCGATGAACGTGCACACTTCGATCGGCACCCCGACCTTCTGGGAGATCTCGATCACCGGCGTGATGTCCTGGCGCAGGGTCCGGGCCGCGCAGTTCGCCCGGATCCCGAGCCGCGCCGTTGCAATTTCCTGAGCCAGCCGCTGGACGTCGGCAACGACGTGCTGGCCGGCGCCGGGAAGCCCGAGGTCGGCCGTGTCGATCCCGAGGCGGTCCATCAGGTGGAGGGCGGCAAGCTTGTCCTCGATCGCGGGGGAGCGCACCGAGGGCGACTGCAGGCCGTCGCGCAACGTCTCGTCGTCGAACTGGATGCGGAACGCGGGTTTGTCCCAACGCTCACCGTCTTCGTTCCAGTCGTGAATCAGCTCCCGTTCGTCCATGCGGTTTCCGGTGGGTTAGGATGGGTGAGCCCTACCAGCCCGCCAAGTAAATCGCCGCCGCCACGCGCGTGGCAAGCGCAAAGCTGGAACGACCCGAGGCGGGAGGGGGCATGGAAGTTGAAACGACCTCCCGGCTCGATCCCGACATCGAAGTCTGCCGGCGCGGCGTGCATCTCGCAACCTGGCCGAGGCTCCGAGGAACCTTGAATTCTATGCGCATCCTGGTTGCCACCGCTTTCCTGGTCGTGGCCGCGGCGACGCCTGCCATGGCCCAGAACGCGTCGACGGCCGGTGGCCTCGAACTCTATCCGACGTTCGAAGCGATCGGTGCCCGACTCTCCTACAGCGGCGACGCCAACGGCAACGCGACCGCGCGCCTCGAATGGCGGCAGGGCAGCGGCGCCTGGATTCTCGGCATGCCGATGACGCGGATCACGAGCTCGCGCTGGGCGGCGAGCGTGATGTGGCTGGTCGCCGACACGCCGTACGAGGTGCGCGCGGTGATCGTCGATCCGGACGGCGGCGGCAGCACGACCGGGACGATTCGCACGCGCAAGCTGCCGAATCGTGCGCCGACCGGAACCACCTGGTGGGTGGCGACGAACGGCAACGACACGTGGCCCGGGTCGGCGGCGCAGCCGTTGGCGACCGTGCAGGCGGCGGCCAACCGGGCGAATCCGGGCGACGAGATCCGCGTGCGTCCCGGCGTCTACCATCAAACGCTCGATACCCCGCGCGCCGGAACCGCCAACGCGCTGATCCATCTCGTCGCCGACGGCCCCGGGGTCGCCTTCGACGGCTCGGACCCCGCCTATCTCAATCGCAGCGACTGGCGCAACGACGGCGGCGGCATCTGGAGCGTCCCCTTCACGGGGGCGACGCGGGTCGTGTGTGTGGACAGCACCATGCGGCTCTACAGCCACGCGAATCTCGCCGCGCTCCAGACCAACGCGCTCGGCGTCACTCAGGGATTCGCGGTCGAGGGTGGGCGCCTCCACATCAAACCCGAAGGCGGGATCTCGCCGGTCGGGCGCACGATCCATGTCGCGCGTTTCAACCAGGGCCTCTACATCGACTCGTCGTACTGGCGGATCACCGGTCTCGAAGTGCGCTACTTCGGCACGACGACGGGTGGCGCGGGGATCTACCTCAACGGCTCCAATGGCTGCTGGCTCGACTACAACTACGTCCACACGATGGGCGGCAAGCCGATCTTCCTGCGCACGATGGCGGCGGACCATCTCATCGAATACAACTATTGCCGCGACCCCAGGATCAGCCTGTGGCCGTGGGCCGCGACCAAGGCGCACAACGAAGAGAACGCGGCCATCTCGCATCGGGGAGGCCGCGGGGTCGTGATTCGCTTCAACACCTGC
>DASQFU010000152.1:0-28999 GCA_035632955.1 Candidatus Limnocylindria bacterium | reverse complement strand
CAGCAGTCCTGCGCAGACGATGATGGCCATGCGGGTGCCGTACGCGCCCGTCAACACGCCGGCCACGGCCACGGCGCCCATGAACACGAGGCGCATCACGAAATCGCGCGCACTGAACACGCGGCCGCGCTGTAGGAGCTCCGTGCCTTGCTGGAGCAGCGTCTCGCACAGTACGAACGCCGGCGCGACGCTCAGCCCGAGCACGAACGCGGCCGCGGCGAACACGGCGAAGCGACTCGAGACCGCGAACGCGACCAACCCGAGCGCCCCGAGCAGCAGGCCGCCGCCGAGCAGCGCCGGCCGCGGCGCGGTGCGTCCCGGACCGTGGACGCACCACGTTCCGAGCCCGCTGCCGAGGCCGAGCACGCACAGGAGCACGCCGACCCGCTCCATGCCGGGGATGCTCGCCGCGCGCTGGATGTGCAGGTTGCCGGCGACGTGCAGAAACCCTCCCCCGGCCCACACCGCCGCCAGCACCAGCATCCCGAGGCCGACCGCCGCGCTCCGGCGCACGAGCGCCCAGCCCTGGCCGACCTCGCTGAGATAGCCGCGCAGCGTGATCTCGGGCTGGAGCGCGCGGGACTCGTGCGGCCGGTACTCGATCAGGAGCAGCGAGACGACCGACACGAGATAGGTCGCGGCGTTGAGCCACAGCGCGGTGCTCCAGCCCCAGTGGTCCACGACCCAACCGCCGGCCAGTGCGCCGGCCGCGGTCGCGGCGATCCCCGCCGCCGAGAGCAGGGCGTTGGCCGCGAGCAACTGGTGGCCGGGGACGATCTCGGGCGTCAGCGCGCTCTTCGCCGGCAGGAAGAACACGTTGCAGGTGAAGAGCACGAACACCAGGACGAACACCGGGCCGGTGTGGTGGGTCGTGGCGTAGGCGAGCGGGATCAGCCCCACGACCAGGCCGCGCAACAGGTCCGAGACGATCACGACGTGCTTGAGGTTCGAGCGGTCGAGCCACGCGCCCGTGAACGGCGCGAACACGAGCACCGGTGCGAGCATGACATTGGCGAGCAATGTCAGCAGCCCGGACGAGTTCGGCAATCGGAACTGATCCGTGTGCACCGCGAGTAGGCCGAGCAGCGCGAGATAGGTCAGGCGCTCGCCGAGGATCGAGATCAGCTGTCCGGTCCACAACGCGGAGAAACTCCGCTGCCGGAACAGCGGGACCGCCGGGAGCGCATCCATGGCGGTGGGTTCCGGATTACGCCGCGCTGTGGAGGCGTCCGCGACGCGCGAGGATGTCGCGGTATAGGCCCTCGATCCGATCGGTGACCTTGGGCCAGGAGAACTCGAGCGCGTGCGTGCGCCCCCGCTCGCCGAGCGCTCGCCGCCGCGCCGGGTCCGCGACCAGGGCGGCCAGCGTCGCCGCCAACGCGGTCACGTCGCCGGGTGGAAAGACGACGGCGTTCTCGCCGGGATTCACGACCGATCGGTAGCCGGGGATGTCGGAGGCGACGACCGCGCGCCCCGACGCCATGGCCTCGAGCAGCACGATGCCGAAGCTCTCGTTTCCGGAGGCGGGCGAGACGAACACGTCGCCGGTCGCGTACCAGCGCGGCAGGTCGTGGCTCGGGACGTGGCCGAGAAAGTGGACGTGCGCGCGCACCTCCCTCGCCACCGAGGCTTCGAGCTTGGGGCGCAGGTACGAGTCGCCGACGATCAGCAGGCGCGCGCGTCCGCGCGTGCGCGCCACCACCTCGGGCATCGCGGCGATCAGGTCGTGCGCGCCCTTGCGGGGATCGAGCCGGCCGACGAACAGCAGATTGACGAACTCGGGATCGCTCCACTCCTCGAACGGAGTGACGCCGGGATGGAAGCGCTCGATGTCGACACCGTTCGGCACGATGTGGTATTCGCCCGGGAAGTATCCGGCCACGAAATCGCGCGCCGTGTGGGAGACGGCGATCCGGGCATCGAGACGCTCGACCACCGGCGCCAGGTAGCCGCGCGCGAGCTCGAGCAACCGGCTCCGGCCTCCGGTGGTGTGGAACGTCCCGACCTGGGCGCAGGTGGCGGTGCGGATCGCCAGCAGCGGCAGGGTCGGCACCAGCGGCGCGTGCGTGTGCACGATCTCGAACTCGTGCGCCTTGAACAGCGCGCGCAGTTGTTGCCGGAGGCGAAAGCCCACCGCGAGATCCACGAACGCGCCGTTGAACGGGATCAGGAGGTTGTAGCCGATGCGCTCGACGCCGGCGACGTGACGGGCTTCGCCGCGCCGGAAGTGGCTGGTGATGATCGTGACGTCATGACCGCGGCGGCGCAGCTCCTGCGCCGTGTGGTGGACGTGCTCGGTGACGCCGCCGTACCGGGGGTAGTAGGACTGGGTGACGATCCCGATCTTCACGCTTCCACGCGGCGCGCGGCGCCTGCCGTCGCGGGATCGGCGGCGGGAGAGCCTTCCCACATGGGGCGGAAGATGCACCACTGGTCGAGGTGCGTGCGGATGTGGCGCTCCGCGTTGGCCGCGACCGACGCATTCAGGGCCGCCATGCTCGGGAACGCGGCGGGATCGAGCGCGGGCTCGATCTTGATCCGGAACCGTCCCGGTCCGGTGCGCTCGCAATAGCCGGAAACGATCAGCGCTCCGGTCCGCTGGGCGAGCACGCCGGGGCCAGCCGGGAACCGCAGCTCGCGCCCGAAGAAGTCGACCGAGACGCCGTGGCTGTAGATGTCGCCGTCGACCATCAGCGCGACCAGATCGTTGTGCTCGAGCGCCCGTAGCAGCTTGCGGAAGCCGTCCTCGGGCGAGACGGTCTGAATCGCCAGCTCGGTCTTGGTCTCGCGCACCGCCGAGGTGAACCAGCGATTGATCTGGACGCCGGCGACCGCGTGCAGCCGGTGGCCCCAATGGGCCGCCACGACCGCGGCCAGCTCCCAGTTGCCGATGTGGGTGCAGCACACGATCACGCCTCGCCCGCGCGTCATCGCCTGCTCGATGTGCTCGCGACCCTCCACCTGGACCGCACTCAGCAGCTCTTCCCGCGACAAGTGAGGGAGGCGGAAGAACTCGAACATCATCCGGTTGTAGCTGCGCATCATGCGCCGGACAAGTCCGAGACGCTCACGACGGCCCGCGTGCGGAAGGATCACGGCCAAGTTGGCCAGCGCGGCATGGCGCCGGCTCGGGAAGAGGCGAAAGTGGAACTCGGTGGCGAGGTCGGCGAGGGCGTATCCCAGCCATAGAGGAAGGCTGGCCGCCAAGCCAGTCAGCCACCCGAAGATGAGTCGAGACATTCCGTTCTCCACTCCTCCGCTCAGGCGGGCGTGCGGAACGCAATCCGCCGCGCGAAGCTACGGCCTGGCCGGAAAGCATGTCAAGCTGGAGCGCTGTCGAAAATCTCGCTAGCCGACCGTGGCCATTCGAGTTATGCGGTTTCGCCGATTGACCGCTCCCGGGCCCGCGTCTACGATGAGCCCGCCGGACGTCGCGCTCCCCAAAGCGACCTCGCGGACACGCCGTTCGCGGAACCGCCCGGGCGCGACGGGTGGCGCCACGCGTTCAGGGAGGACTGCAAGATGCCGAGCCAGAAGCTGGTGCGTTGCGCGATCCAGCGTGGAGAAGGCGAGGGCAACGGTTCCGCACGCTACATCCCGCTCGAGATCTTCGATCTCTGGGAGCACCTGATGTCGTCCCGGCACGGCTTCACGGTCCGGCATTCGCGCGCCTCGCTCTGGCTCGACATGGAAGATTCCCCGGAAGCCGCCTACGAAGAGGGGCAGTACGATCGCGTGACCGAGGTCACCCTGTTCGTGTATTCGGGGCGCGACGACATGTTCACGCGCGTCTGCCGATATTTCCCGAGCGGCGAATGCGAGCACGTGAAGAAGATCCTGCTCCACCACTACCGCGATCGTGGAACGCGCGTCCAGCCTCAGGTCCGCGAGCGCCCCGGGATCTTCATCCATCGCGATCCGATGGCGGACCGCCCCGCCTGACGAGCGCGCGCGCGCGCCAGCCGTTTCCCCGCTCGCGCCCGGACGGCCAAGACCCGGCCGTCCGCTGGCGGCCGATTTCCGTTCAAGAACCGCGTGCGCCCCGCCGACAACCAGCCGTGTACAGCGGACGCCCGGTGGCGCGCAACACGGGGCAGTCGGAACCGTGGATGCATCCATCCGATGGGGCGTCGACGCGCCGAATGAGCGACCCCATCCGGTGGTCGGAGTTCGTTCCGGCTTTCTTGCTGTTGCAACTTGGCGGACGGATTCCATCACCCTCAGGGTTCCTGTGGAGAAAGGGCGGCAAGGGGCTCCATAGGGCTCAGCCTTGCGAAAGGGTGGGGTCGCACAAGGAGGACACGACCGTGGTGGTGGTGAGCTATTCGGGCAAGGAGATCAACGCCAAGCTGGTCTATTACGGAGCCGGCTTGAGCGGCAAGACCACGAACCTCGAGGCCATCTACGAGGCGGTGCCCGAAACCAGCCGCGGAAAGATGGTCAGCATGAAGACGCAGTCGGATCGCACGCTGTTCTTCGATCTGCTGCCGCTCGATCTCGGCGAGATCATGGGGTTCAAGACGCGGTTCCTGCTCTACACCGTGCCGGGCCAGGTGTTCTACAACGCCACCCGCAAGCTGGTGCTGAAGGGCGCCGACGCAATCGTGTTCGTCGCCGACAGCGAAGTCGGCAATATGGAGGAGAACAAAGAGAGCCTCCAGAACCTGCGGGACAACCTCGCCGAGTACAAACTGAGCCTCGACGACATTCCCTGGGTGATCCAGTACAACAAACGCGATCTGCCGAACGTCTACACGTGCGACGAGCTGAACGCCGAGCTGAACCCCAACGGCAAGCTGCCGTTCTTCGAAGCGGTGGCGACCCAGGGCAAGGGTGTGTTCGAGACGTTCCGCGGCATCTCGCATCTGCTGATGGAGAAGGTCACGAAGGATCTGCGCCGCAGCCCGGGCGCGACCACCTCCGCGCCTTCCTCGACCACGCCGCCGCGACCCGCGCTGGCCGAGGAGCCGGTGCGGCCGACGCTGCCGGCCGCTCCGCCGCTCGCTCCGGTCCGGACGATCTCGCGCGAAGCTCAGGAAGCGGCCGCCGCCAACGGCGGTCTCGAGAGCTCGCTCGAGTACGGCCGCGAAATCGAGCTGCCCGACGAGATCCCGCCGGCCCAGGCGCCGAACCTCACGTCGTCGTCGGCACTCGTCAGCGGGCCGGTCGACTGGACCGAGCCTGCTCCGATGACCGCCCGGCCGGGGGCGGCGCCCGAGCCTGCCAAGCCGACGTTCGGCCAGGCGCGCGAGCGGATGGCGGCTGCGGTTCAGTCGCGGACGAGCGTTGCACCGCAGGCAAAGATCGACGCTACACCCGCGCTGAAGCCGAGCGCCGGCGCCGGCGAGCCGCACATGATCACGGTTCCGGTCACGTTGCCGGCCCAGGGCGGCGAAGTCGTGATCCGGATCGTCTTCAAGCCGGCGTCCTGAGCCCGGGCTACGCCGTCGAACGCCAGGCGACAGAGACCGAACGTCCGGCGCGCGTCACGCTCTTGACAAGCCCGTGCAGGCCGGCGCTCTCGATGATTGACACCGTTCGCTGCGGCTCGTAGCTTTGAAGGCGATGAACGTTCGCTGGATGGTTCTCGCCCCGGTCGCCCTCGCGGCCAGCGTCGCGGTCGTGGAAGCCTCGCCGGCGCCGTTCGGCTCGGACGCCGCCTTCACGCCTCAGGTTCCGGTCAGCGCGTTCGCGCGGCCATCGTCCTGGTTCGATCCTTCGCGGCTCCAGTTCGGCACGTCGATCTCGTTCGGCTCGGGTTTCGGCGGCGGCAGCGAGGGTCTCCAGACGACGTCGCTCACGTATCGCTTCGGAAGTCCGCTGGCGATGCGGGTGAGCGTCGGCCGGGCATTCGGCGCGGCGGCGACCGCGCGAGGCGACGGCCTGTTCCTCGAGGGGTTCGACGTCGCGTACCGGCCGCATCCCTCGTTGCAGTTCCAGATCCACTATCAGGACGTTCGCTCGCCGCTCCAGTACGGTCTGCGCGGCTACGATCATCTCTGGCGTTAGGGTTGCGTGAGCGCGGCCGCGAGGCCGCTGGGCGCGCATGACCTCGGCTCCGCGACCCGCGTGAGCGACGCCTCCCGCATCGATCGCTCGTTCGCAGCGCATCCCGGAACCACCGGGCTGATCCCCTTCATCACCGCCGGCTATCCGTCGCTCCCCGAATCGCTGGAAATGCTGCGCGGCTTCGCGCGCCTCGGGGCGCGCGCGGTCGAGATCGGCATCCCGTTCTCCGACCCGATCGCCGATGGCCCGGACATTCAGCGCGCTTCGGAGCACGCGCTGCGGAACGGTGTCTCCGCCGACTCGGCGCTCGAGCTGGTCGCCGCGCTGCGACGGGAATCCGAGCTGCCGGTGGTGATCATGACGTACGCGAACCCGGTCGTCCGACCCGGGATCGATGCGTTCGCCCGCTCTGCCCGGGCCGCGGGAGTGGACGGCGCGCTGCTCTCCGATCTGCCGCCCGACGAGTCCCCGGAGATCTGGGAGGCGCTCGATCGCCATGGGATCGAGACCGTCGTGCTGATCGCGCCGACGACGTCCGACGCGCGCGTGCCGCGGTTGCTTTCGCGAGCGCGGGGCTTCGTCTACTGCCTGGCGCGCACCGGCGTCACGGGCGGTGGCGAGGGAGAGCGCGGCGCGCTTCCTGATCGGATCGCGGCGTTGCGCCGCGGCACCCGGTTGCCGATCGCGGTCGGATTCGGGATCGCAGGCCCGGACGACGCACGCAGGCTGCGCGGCGTGGCCGACGCCGTGGTGGTCGGATCCGCGTTCATGCGCGCCGTCGCCGAAGACCCCGCGCGCGGCGCAGCGGCGCGCGTGCTGGAGCTGGCCGAGCGCCTGATCCGCGTACTGAATTAGCGGCCAAGCGCGCGACGAGTGGTCACGAGCCCGGCGTCGCGGACCTGCATCCGTGCGCCGCGGCCGGGCTCGTGGGGGCGACGACTTCGCCCGTCAGCCCCGAGCTACCTGCGGATCCACCACAGGAGATCGAGGAGCATCAGCATGATGCCGATTTCCACGGTCCACCTCATTTCGAGGGGCGCGCGTCTTCGCGCGGTCAACCGTTCGATCGGCCGCCCGTGGGTTGGCAGCGCGGGCGGGGAAGACGGCTTCATGCCGTCTCACCCACGGGTATCGGCGGATGCAAGACGCCACTTGAGCGGCGTGCGTTCCGCGGCCAGGGCCGCCGCGGGCGGATCGGCGAGCTGCTTCAGCACCAGCACCGTGAGGTCGTCGAGCGGTCGGTCGGCGAACCGGCGCACCGCGTCGAGCGTGGCCTCGAGAATGTGCGCGGCGCGCCGGTGGGCATGCTGTTCCAGCACCGCGCGCAGGCCCTCCGTCCCGAACAACTCCTCGCCTCGGCGGGCCTCGGTCAACCCATCGGTGTAGAGAACCGCCACGTCGCCCGACCGCAGCTCGACCGAGGCGTCGGGGTAACGAGAGTCCGCGCTGACGCCAAGCAGCGTGCCGCCGGCTGTCAGCTCCTCGAACGCGCCCGAACGACGCCGGATCAGCGGCGGAGTGAGCCCGGCGTTCGCGAAGCACACGCGGCCCCGGCGGGCATCGACTCGCGCGCACAGCAAGCCGACGAATTTCTCGGGTTGATCGAGGTGGACGAGCTCCAGGTTCAGCGCATGGAGCACCTGGCTTGGATTGCGGCCGCCCCATCCTTCGCTGCGAAAGCGCGCCTGCACGCCCGCCAATAGCAGCGCCGCCGGCACGCCTTTGCCGGCGGCATCGCCGACCACCAGCGTGAACTCCCGGTCGGAGCGCTCGAAGAAATCGTAGTAGTCGCCGCCGACCGGCTCGCACGAGAGCGCGGCTGCGGCGCAGTCGAGGCTGGGATAGACGGGCGCCCGGCGAGGGAGCAGGTGCGCCTGGATCGCGCCGGCCTCCTCGAGCTCGCGATCGATCGCGCCGTGGGTGCGTGCGGCGCGCCGCAAGGCGACGTTCTCGAGCGTCACCCCGAGCTGATCGGCGAGCCGCTCCAGCTCCGCGACCTCGCGACGATCGAGCCACGGACCGCCGAGCCGGCGGCCGAGCAGCAGGGCGGCCGTGGGCTGGGTCTCGCCGCCGACCGGCAGCACCCAATGCACCTGGGCGCGATCGAGTGCCGCGCGATCCTCGGGCGCCAGGCCCGCGTCGTCGGCGGGGAGCGGACCGCGCCGCCCGGCCAGCGCCCCGGCGAAGGCCGGCGACAGTTCGAGCTCGCCGTCCCAATCGCCGGGGTTAGGACCGCTCAGCACGAAGCGGCAGCCGTCCAGCCGCAGGGCGGCCGCGAGCGCGCCGGCCGCGCGCTCGAGCACGACCGTGCTCGGCGTCTCGCGCGCGGCGGGGTCGGAGCGCAAGGCTTCGCTCAGGCTCTGGAGACTACCGGCGCGCGACAGCCGTTCGGTCAACGCCCGCCCCCAGGGACGCAGCGGTCCCGACAGCGAGGCGACCAGTGCCAGCACCGCGAGCACCGCGCCGTTGAGCAACGCTCCGTGCTCCGGAAACCGGCTCGCCCCGAGCCATTCGCCGGCGATGAACGCGGCGACCGTGACGAGCACGAGCGCGACCGCGCCGCCGCTTGCCTGGAGCGCAACCCGGAAATCGAAGATGCCGTGCACGACGGTGGCCCAGGCGAAGCTCGCCGGGACCAGCAGCGTCATGAGGATCGCGAGCCGCTCCCCCGGCACCACGGCGTCGGGCTGGAGGTTGCGCATCACGATCACGACGGCCAGCGGACCGATGCCCAGAACACACCCGCCGAACGCGACCGCCAGCCGGCGGCGCGCATCGGCCGAGCCCGCGCGCGCGAACGAGCGGGCGAACAATCCGAGTGCGAGCAGCACTCCGGCGGCGAACCACAACGCCGCGACGGGTTGCAGCACGGCGAGCAGCGCCGGGCCCGCGGGGCCCCGGAGCTGCAGCGGCAGCGCCAGCACCGAGAGCATGAACAGCGCGCCGGCGACGGCGTATCCCGTGCGCACGCCGGCGTGCAGCCGGCCGCGCGGAGCGCGCGGGTCCGGGAACAGCGCGAAGAAGTGAATCAGCAGCGCCGGCAGCGCGAGCTGGGCGGCGGTCCCGACGAGATCGTAGGCGAGTGCGAGCCAGGGCGCGCCGAAGCGCGGGATCGGCGTCAGCATCCAGGCGAACGCGAGGCACAGCAGGAAGAAAATGCGCGTCAGCCGATCGCGCCGTTCGCTCCACACCCAACCGCCGAGCAGCACGAACCCGCATGCGACCCCGAGCAACGCGGCGCGCATGCGGCGCTCGCCATCGGGCAGAGGTTGCGGCGCGAGCCACACCGCGCGCCTCGTTCCGTCGCGTTCGATCACAAAATCGAGCGGGCGATCGGGCGCCGCCTCGCGCACGAGCGCCGGCGTCCACGCCAGGGAACCAGCGAGGGGCGGCACGAGCCGATCCCCGGGGCGCAGCCCGGCGAGGTCGCCAGGTCCTCCCGGCACGACCGCCGCCACCCCATCCTCTCGCAGGCTCAGCCCCGTATAGGGTTGCAACGGAAGGCTCAGCGCCGAGGCGACCAGGACGGCGGCCACCGGGCCGACCAGCCCCGAGAGCAGATACGACCTCGGTTCACGCGTCATGCGTGCGGCCTCCCGATACCGTCCCAGGGGCGGCAGAGTAGCAACGAGGACCGGATAGTCAAGCCGCGTGCAGGGCGTGGACGCGCCGGGCGAATGTCGCTATTCTCGCTTAAGTTGCTTACAAGCCTTGCCGATACGCTGATTGTCAGGGGTGGACTGAGACCCTGGGTTCTGGGGTGGAGGACGCTTTCGCGATGCTGGTCCTAACAAGGAAGTTAGGCGAGAACATCCGAATCGGGGACTCGGTGAAGATCACCGTTCTCGAGGTCCGATCGGGTCAAGTGAAGCTCGGCATCGACGCCCCGCCGGAGATCAAGGTGCATCGTGAAGAAATCTACGCGCGGATCCAGGAAGAAAACCGCCGTGCCCAACGCGGGAAGGCGGAAGGCAACGAGTCGGACCCGGGCCCGGGCGAGGACAAACCGAAGGATCGAACGCCTGAGTAGCACGGGAACGGCGCACGAAGCGCCGCGTCCGGATTCACGGCCTCAGGGAGGATCGGCCGCCACCGTACGTCTTCCTCGCGAGGGAGCATGACGATCACGCAGCGTGCCGCGCGCACCGACAAACGCACCCGCAGCTCCCGAGAGCGTTGGATTTCCGCGTCCCAGGAAGAACGCATCCGCTGGTCGAAGGTGTTGGCGGCCCAGGCGCGCATCGCCTCCGGCTATTACGATCGTGACGATGTGAAGGCGTTCCTCGTCGAGGCGATCTGGCAGGAGCTGCACGCCCACTGAGCTTTGTGCGCCGCACGCGCGCCCGCCGGGACCCAGGTCTCGGCGGGCTTTCCGTTATACTGCCGCCCGCGATGGAGCGCCCATGCCCGTGAAGCGCGCGCGCCGGACTCGCGTGGCCGGGGACCCGCCGCGCGAGCCGATCGTCCGCGCCCTGCTGGCCGATGCCGACGCGGGGGTGTTGTTGGTCGATCCCAAGGGTCATCTCGTCGACGCCAATCCGGCCGCGACCCGGTTGCTCGGGCTCGCGCCCAGTCGCGCGCGCGGCACGCCGGCGGCGGATCTGCTCCGCACCGTCGTCGCCGGCGACGATCCGTTGCGCGACGCCTTCGGGCGCGCGACCACCGAGCGGGACCTCGTGCTCCACACCCGCTCGGGTGGCGAGGTCCCGGTGCTGCTGCGCAGCTTCCGGCTCGGCCAGCCGCCGTGGGTGCTGGTGACGCTCCGCGATCTCACGCAGATGCGCCGCATGCAGCAGGAGCTGCGCCGCAACGAGCGGCTCGCGACCCTCGGCCAGCTCTCCGCCGGCGTTGCCCACGAGATCCGCAATCCGCTCGCCGGCATCGGCACCAGCGCGCAGGTGCTGCTCCGCCGCTTCGAGCCACGCGACGATCGCGCCCGCTTTGTCCGCGTGATCCTCGACGAGGTCGCGCGCCTCGACCGCATCGTCACGAGCCTGCTCCAGTACGCGCGCCCGCGCGTGCCGGAGCTCAAAGCCGGCGGGCTCGTGCCGTGCATCGAGCGCGTGCTCGAGCTGTCGGCGGAGTCCATCCAGCTGGCCAGCGTGCGCGTCGAGATGGACGTCGCGAGCCGGCTATCGCCGATCTACCTGGATGCCGATCTGGTGACGCAAGTGTTGCTCAACGTGACCCGCAATGCGATCCAGGCGATGCCCGGCGGCGGCACGTTGCGCTACGAAGTCCGGCAGCTCCGGCGCAAGGGTCCGCCACGCGGCCCGGGTCGGCGCGCGTCGGATGCGGCGGCCGCGTCGCGTGCGCGACCGCGCGGATCTGCGACCGGCCTGCGGTATCAGCAGGTGCGGGTGATCGACACCGGCGCCGGTATTCCGCGCGGCCTGGTCGCCAAGCTGTTCGATCCGTTCTTTTCCACCAAACCCCAGGGCACGGGTCTCGGACTCTCGATTTCTCAGACGATCATGCAGGAGCACGGCGGCTCGATCGCGGTGGCCAGCCGCGAAGGTCGAGGCACGACCGTGCTGCTCAACTTCCCCGTGGAGAAGCGCTATGGCGAGAGGCGACAGCAGCACCCATACGCAAACCGCACAGACTCTGCTGATCGTTGACGACGAGCCGTCGCTCCGGTTCAGCATCGGCGAGTGGGCGCGGGACGCCGGCTTCCGGGCGCTGGAGGCGGCGACCGGGCGCGATGCGATCGCGCAGCTCCAGCAGAGCCCGGTCGACGGTGTGTTGCTCGACCTCAAGCTCGGCGACGAAGACGGCCTGCAGGTGCTGAAACGCCTGCGCGAGGAGGACCCGCAGTTGCCGGTCGTCATGCTGACCGGCCACGGAACGCTCGGCGATGCGGTGCGCGCGACCAAGCTCGGCGCTTTCGACTTCATGCCGAAGCCGCCGGATCTCGAGCACCTCGAAGTCGTGCTCCGGCGCGCCCTCGAGCACGCACGGCTGCAGCGTGAAGTGGAGCACCTACGCAAGGCGCGCGAGGCCCAGCCGCTGATCGGCGACAGCCCGGGACTCAAGCGCGTGCTTCAGCGTCTCGATAAGGTGGCGAAGAGCAGCACGGCGACGGTGTTGATCCACGGCGAGACCGGCAGCGGCAAGGAGCTGATGGCGCAATATCTCCATGCGAAGAGCGCGCGCGCCGGCGAGCCGTTCGTGACCGTGAACTGCGCCGCGATTCCGGAGAACCTGCTCGAGAGCGAGCTCTACGGGTACGAGAAGGGAGCGTTCACCGACGCGAAGCGATCGAAGCAGGGCCTGTTCGAGGTCGCGAACCGCGGCACCGTGCTGCTCGACGAGATCGGCGAAATGAGTCTCGCCCTGCAAGCCAAGCTGCTGCGGGTGCTCGAGACGCGCACGTTCAGGCGCGTCGGCGGCCATACCAACATCACCGTCGACGTGCGCGTGGTGGCGTCGACGCACAACGATCTCAGACGTAAGGTGGGCGAGAGCAAGTTCCGCGAGGATCTCTTTTTTCGCCTCAACGTCGTGCCGATCGACATGCCGCCGTTGCGCGATCGTCCCGAGGACATCGCGATCCTGGCCGAGTACTACATCGACCACTTCTGCCGGCCGCTCGCTCGACTCCCCGCCCGCCTGCACCCCGAGGCGCTGCGCGCGATGGTCGCTTACGCCTGGCCCGGGAACGTGCGCGAGCTCAAGAACGTGATCGAGCGCGTGATCCTGCTCGAAGCCGAGGACGAGATCCTGCCGCAGCATCTGCCGCCGGAGCTGGCGGCACGCGGCCCGCTCGGAGGCGAGGGGACCCCGGCCCCGTTCCCACCGGGCGTCGTGCGACCTCTGGTCGAAATCGAACGGCTCGCGATCGAGCACTCGCTGCACGAGTGCCAGGGCAACAAGACCCAGGCGGCGCAGAAGCTCGGCATCTCGCGCCAGACGCTGCGCACCAAGCTCAAGGAATTTCGGATCGAGGACGATGCCGAGGGTGGCGTCGAGACCTAGCTCCACGCCGGCGCGCGTGATGCCCGGCCAGGCTGCGCGCGCCGGCGACCAAGAAGCGTTCGAGCGCTGGCTGCGGGCGGAACGAGGTTGGGCGGGCGAAACGCAAGCGCCCGGCTTCGAGTTGCACGGTCCCTTGCCGTTCCGGTGGCGCGACTCTAGCGCGTCGCCGCCGCCCGCGAGTATGAACCCGCCCCTCTAAGTGCACTGTTGATCGGCGCATGCCTCCGCTCGCGCTCGCGAGCGGACATGCGCCGCTGCCGGCCCGCGCCGCACCCTGCAGCGCGGGTTTCCGCGTTCTGCCTGGATGGCACGCACGGTGCACTCGCTTTCTCCCGTTAGTCCCACCGGGAGAGCCCATCACATGCCCCACATTCTGATCGTCGACGACGAGCCGGCTACGTCCTGGGCGCTCGCGGAAGGTCTCTCGGACGACGGATTCACGATCGATACCTTTCGCACGGCCGAAGAGGCGTGGAGCTGGCTCCAGGAAGGGCGCAGCGATCTCGTCATCTCGGACCTGCGGCTGCCCGGCATGAGCGGGCTCGATCTCGCGAAGAAGCTGCGGCGCGGCCGCCACGCGCAACCGGTCATCATCGTCACCGCGTACGGCACGCCCGAGATGGTCCAGGAGCTGCGCGGCGCGGGCGTTGCCGACTGTTTCCCGAAGCCGTTCCCGATGGATGTCCTGCGCCGTTCGGTTCAGCGCGCGATCGCCGCCGCCGCCGCCGCGCCGCGCCGTGCGCGCAAGCGGAGCACATCGTGTTGACCGGCACGATCGCGCGACCGCGTGCCCGGCGATCCACGACCAGCGCTCGCCGCCCATCCGGACCCCGTCTCGTTTGCCCGCCGCTGCCGATCGAGAGCCGGCGTCGCATCGCCGCGGCGCTCGCCCGCCGCGCGGCGCGTGAGCGGACGATGCTGGCGCTCCTGATCTACGAGCGCCTGCGGCCCGCCGAAGTGGCGGATGCGCTCGGCGTCTCGCGGCGTCAGGTAAATCGCACCTACAAAGCCTTGCTGGCCGAGCTGCGCGTGGAGCTCACGCGTCGCCGCGCGGTCTCGCCGCGGGTGCGCAACGCAGCGCCCACCCGCGAACGGCGGGCGGCATGAAGCCCGCTTCCGTGACCGCGTCCGCGGATTGCTCACGGTCGATTCCGGAGCGCGCCGGGGCCCGGCTCGACGCGATCGATGCCGCACTCTCGAGTCTGGATCACGAGTCGCGCCGGCTCGAACGCTTGGGTTTCGAGCGACCGCTCGCGCGCTGCGCCGCGCAACGCCGCTACTGGTCGTTCCTGCAGGCGCTGTTCTCGATTCCCGCCGCCACGCCTCGTCCCGGTTTCGGAGACGTCACGTGTCCCGCCGCGCCGCGCCGCTGAACGGCCCCGTTCCGGCACCGGAAGAGGTCGTGCGCGCCGCGGACGCGAGCGGCGCGCGGCGCGAGCTCCGGCTGTTGCGCCGCCGCTCGCGCAAGCCCGCCATCGCCGCCGACCATCCGGCCCACTGGAGCCGCCCGCACGTGCGCACACTCGCGATCGCGAGCGGCAAGGGCGGCGTCGGCAAGAGCAACCTCGCCGCCAATCTCGCCGTCGCGCTCGGCGCACGTGGAGCGCGCGTCCTGCTGCTCGACGCCGATCTTTCGCAGGCGAACCTCGATCTGCTGCTCGGGCTCCACCCGCGCTTCGACCTCCAGCACGTGCTGGCGGGAGAGAAGGCGCTCGAGGACATCGTCGTCGCCGGTCCGGCCGGCGTGAAGCTGATCCCGGCGTCCTCGGGAGTGCCCGAGTTCGCCGAGCTCGACGACTACCGCCGCGAGTGCTTGCTGCGCGGGCTCGGCCAGCTCGAATCCGAAGCCGACCTGATCCTGATCGACACGGCGTCCGGAACCTCGCGTCAGGTGACGTCGTTTTGTCTCGCCGCCGACGACGTGCTGGTCGTCACCACGCCCGAGATGCCGGCGTTCTCCGACGCCTACGGCTTGATCAAGCTGCTCACCCAACTCGGTCTCCAGCAGCCGCCGCATCTGCTCGTCAACATGACCGGCAGCCCGGAGGAAGCGGAAGAGACCGCGCATCGCATTCGCCTCGTCGCCCGCCGTTTCCTGCGCCTGGACGTGGATTCCTGGGGTCACGTGCCGTTCGACCCCGCGGTGCCCCGTGCAGTCCGCCGGCAGGAGCCCGTCGTCACGGCGTTCCCGCAGTCCCCGGCCGCGGTCGCGTACCGATCGCTCGCCGAGTTCTTGTGGGACGTCCCGTCGCCGGATCCAAGCACCGCCCGCCCCCTGAACGCCGAGAAGCTCGAAGCCTAGGAGGAAACCGATGCCCCGAGCCGCAGCCGCTGCCGTCGCCGTCCGTCCGACCCGAGTTGCCACCCTGCCGCGTGGTTCCCGCCGCGCCACATCGCCGCCGGCGCCGACGCCCGTGCTGCACTCGAAAGACGACCTACTCAAGCGCTTCGCACCGCTGGTCCGCCACGTCGTTGAGCGCGTCGCCGCGACGCTGCCGCGCAACGTGGATCACGAGGACCTGTTCTCAGCCGGCGTGCTGGGCTTGCTCGACGCGTATGCCAAGTTCGACGCCGGCAAGGGCGTGAAGTTCGAGACTTATGCCGTGTGGCGCATCAAGGGCGCCGTCCTCGACCAGTTGCGGGCGCTGGATTGGGCGTCGCGCTCGATGCGGCGCAAGGCGCGCACGCTCGACGGCGTCACGCGCAAGCTCGACCAGAAGTTCGGCCGCGCCGCATCCGACGAGGAGGTCGCGCGCGAGATGAAGCTCTCGCGCGGCGACTACTACCGGCTCGTGGATCAGGTGCGGGGCGCAGTGCTGGTGTCGCTGGACGAAAGTCGTTCCGGCGAGGATCAGGAGCCGACCACGCTCGCCGACCACCTCGCGGATCCCACGACCGTTAATCTCGACGAGCGGCTCGAGCAGGAGCAGAGCAAGTTCGTGCTGCTGCGAACGCTCGACCAGCTCCCCGAGCAGGAGCGGCTGGTGGTCGCGCTCTACTACTACGAGCACCTCACGCTCAAGGAGATCGGGCGAGCGATGGGGATTTCGGAGTCACGCGTGTCTCAAGTACATACGCGGGCCATGAGCCGGCTGCGGCTGCGGCTGCAGAACGCCATGGCCGAGGAATGCTGAACGCGGCGGCGCCCCGCGAACGTCCCGATCCGTTGCCGCCGCCGCCGTGGGAGGCGCTCCGCGCGCATCTGCTGGCGCGCGCCGAAGCGCTCGACCAGGCGGGCGACGGGGCCGGCGCGGCGGGGCTTCGCGAAGCCGTCGAGGGATGGTGGAGCGAGCAGCTCGATTGGAACCAGCGGCTCGCGGAGCTGTTGCGCGTGCATCACGAGATCAACAACGCGCTGGTGGGCGTGAGCGGCAACGCGCAACTCCTGCTGATGAAACCGGCCGGGCAGCAGCCCGGCGTGAAGGAACGATTGGAGGTCGTGCTTCGTGAATCGGGTCGAATCGAGGAGGCCGCGCTCCGGCTCCGACAAGTCCGAGGCGTTTTCGGCGGGTCAGCGCCAGCCGCGAGCTGAGCGGCCTGCCGGCCCCGGCCGGCGTTCCGGACCGCGAGCCGTGGTCCGCCGCGCCAACGATGCGCCCTCCGCGACGCCGCGAACCGACGATCGGCGTCAGGCCTCCCGTTCCCTGTGGGGAGCATGCGAGGCGTTGCTCACGGCCGCCGAGCCGCGCGCACTCCATCGCGCGCTCGACGCCCTGCTCGCCGCGTTCGACGGCGACGGCGTCGCCGTGCACGTTGCCGACGAATCCGGTCGCCTCGAGCCGTGGTGCGCGCGCGGACAATGGCGCTCGCGTCCCGGCGATCTGCGCGCCTGCCTCAGCGTGTCGCTGAACCGCGGCGCCGAGCGCGCCGGCACGCTGGATCTGTGGGCGCGTCCGGGCCGGGGCTGGCAGGCCGATCAGCTTGGCTTGATCCGGGCGGCGGCAGGAGCGCTGGGTGCGGCCCTCGGCACCCGGCTCGAGCTGCGCCGGCTGCGCAACCAACCCGGTCGTGATGCACTGACCGGACTGGCCGATGCGCGCGCGTTCCACGAGCGGCTGGCCGCGGAGCTGAGCCGCACCAAACGACACGGCTTCGCTCTCTCGTTGCTGGCGCTCGATCTCGACCATTTCGGGGAGCTCAACCGGCGCTACGGACGCGAGGCCGGGGATCAGGTGCTGGCCGATGCCGGTTGGCGGCTGCGTCTGGCGTTGCGCGACTCCGACGTGCTGGCGCGGGTCGGCAGCGACCAGTTCGCGGTGCTACTGCCGGAGACCGACCAGACCGCCGCCCGCCGCTGCGCCGAGCGGCTGCGGCAGACACTCGAAAGTCATCGCTTCGGACGCGCCGGTCGGCTCACCGCGTCGATCGGCCTCACCACCAGCCCGCGGCACGGCACCGATGCACTCGAGCTGCTGAGCGGCGCCGACCTGGCGCTGACACTGGCGAAAAAGTCCGGGCGGAGGCGCGTGATGAGCCCCGAGATCCCGGCCACCCATTGACGCCATGACGCGCTCTCCGTTCGAACGCCCGGCGCCTGCGCTCGGCTCTGTGGCCCCGCCGCCGGCCCGTGTGCTGGTGGTCGACGACGAACCGAGCGTCGTGGACGTGTTCCGCGAGTTCCTCACCAGTCAGGGGTACGACCTGAGCGTGGCGACGAGCGGGGAGGAAGCGGTCGCGCTGATTCCCGACGTGCGCCCGGACCTGATCCTCACCGACGTCAACCTGCCCGGCCTCTCGGGACTCGAGGTCATGCGCTTCGCGAAGCAGGCCGATCCCGATGCGTGCGTGATCGTCGTCACCGGCTACGCGACCGCGTCGACCGCGATCGAAGCGCTACGGCAGGGCGCCTACGACTACGTCAAGAAGCCATTCGACCTCGACGAAGTGCATCGCAGCGCCGAGCGCGGGCTGGCTGATCGCCGGCTGAAAACGCAGAATCGTGAGCTGCTCGAGCAGCTCCGCCAGAAGAACGAGATCCTGCAGGATCACGAACAGCAGCTCCGGGAGCGCGTGCGGGTCGCCACGCTCCAGATGACGACACTGTACGAAGTCGGCAAGCAGATCGGCACGAACCTGGAGCTCGGACCGCGGCTCGCTCTGATCTCCGCAAAGGCGGCGGAGATCACGCAAGCCGAGGCTGCGGTGATCTACCTGCGACGCGAGGAGTCCGACCAGTTCCGAGCGGCCGCGGCCCACGGGCTGGAGCTGCCGGAAGCCAACCCGGAAGCGACGCACTACCTTTCGGCCGAGGGAGCCGTCGGGCTCAGTGCCTTCGAACGGCGGCCGATCCGCCGGCGGGTGACCGACGACCTCGCGGTTTCGTTCCCGGGAGTGAGCGGGGTTCCATGTGGCGGCGTGCTGGCCCTGCCGCTAATCGCGGAAACCCAGGTGATCGGCGTGCTGGCGGTGATGCGGAACGGCCGCGACTTCACCGACGTCGACGAGAGCTTCCTGGCGCTGTTCGCGTCCCAGGCGGCGGGCGCAATCCGGAACTCGCAGCTGTTCGAGCACACGAAGAGCCTCGACCGCTTGAAGTCCGAGTTCGTCGCCGTGGTCTCGCACGAGATCCGGACGCCGCTGACCTCGGTCAAGGGTGCGGTCGAGCTGCTCGGCGACGAACGCTACTTCACGAATAACGAGCAGCAGTCGAAGCTGCTGTCGATCGCGCACGCGAACGCCGAACGCCTGCTGGTCCTGATCAGCGACATTCTCGACTTCTCGAAGCTGGATTCGGCCTCGCTGCCGATGAACATCGAGCACCAGCGTCTCGAGCCCGTCGTGCTGCAGGCCACGCACAACATCCGCACGCTGATCGAGGAGCGGCGCATCCAGATCGAGGTCGTGCTCTCGCCGGATCTGCCGGACGTCTTGCTCGACTCGAACCGGATCACCCAGGTGCTGATCAACCTGCTCTCGAACGCCATCAAGTTCTCGCCGCTCGGCGGGCAGATCAAGGTGGCGGCCGAGCCGTGGGAAGGAAGCGTCCGGGTCGCCGTCAGCGACCACGGCGAGGGCATCGCGTCCCAGGATCTGCCGAAGCTGTTCCGGAAGTTCTCTCAGATCGACTCGGGCTCGACCCGGAAGGTGGGAGGGACGGGGCTCGGTCTCGTGATCTGCAAGGGCATCGTCGAGCAGCATGGTGGTCGGATCTGGGTCGAGAGCACGCCTCACGTCGGCAGCACGTTCTTCTTCACGCTGCCAGTCACCGCGCGTGAAGGCGCCGCGGTCACGGCCGCGAGCTGAGCCTTGTGCTCGCAGGATTGTGTCCGCTTCGATTCCTGATCTGGATGCGCCGCATCCGGGCGGCTCAGAACATCCATCGTCCGCCGGCGCCAACGTCCTTTCGGGAGCTCCGTCCCTCTTCGATCGCGTGATCTCGTTGAACCCGTCCCGACCTTCGCTTCCCACCGCTGTGCCGCACCCAAGGCGCGAGCGCGCGCCGCGGCTGCTGCTGCTCGAGCATCTCGACGCCGCGGGCAGCCGGCTCGCCGACGCGCGCGCGCGCGCCAGCGTGCTGCGCGCGGCCGGAGCCATCGTGCGGGTCGCGGTGTACGGCGAGAACGACACCGAGCCCCGCCGCGCGCCGGCGGCTCCGGACGAGCCGGCCGCATCGAACGCCGTGCTCCACGTCGGTGCCACGCATGCCGAGCGCGCCGCATTCGAACGCTTCCTGGGAGAACAGACGTTCGATGCCGTGATCATCGCGGCCGCATCGGCGCGCGCCGGAGGCCCGAGGGTCCCAGGCGGGACCGCCACGTACTACTGGCCGACGGGCGGCGGGCCGTCCCGGCGATGGCCGCTGCCGACCTTCGACGTCCACCCCCGCCTCCTGGCACCGGCGGAAGACCCGGAAGATCCCGCGCCATGGCTGCAATGGTGCGCGGTCGAGCGAACGACTGCGCCGGCGCGAACACTGCCGCTGTGGGACGGCGACTATCTGCTGGCCCCCGCACCGCTGGTCGGGCGTTCGGGTCAGGCGGTGATGACCGCGTTCGCGGAAGTCGCGCGCGATTGGAACGGACTCGATCTCGTGGTGCTGGCCGAAACGTCGCCAAAGGTCGAGCGCCTCGCACGGCGCCTCGACGTGGCCATGCGTGTGCATTTCGTCGGTCCGGCCCCGGCGCTGGCGGAGCGCGCCTGGTGGTCGTATGCGACGGTGGGCGTGCTGGCCGGGGGCGGCCCGATCGCCGGCGGTCTCGTGTTGCGCGGGCTGGCGGCGGGATGCCCGTTGCACGTGGAAAGCAGCGAGGATCCCGGCACCGCGCTCGCTGCCTGGCTCTCTCGTCACGGTTGCGCGGCGGCTGCGAAGACCGGCCGGCTGGCCGAGTCGTTGGTGCAGCTCCTGGAACGCGGTCCCGCGGTCGAGCAGGCGATCGCCCGTGGGCGCGCGTTGGCCGCGGCTCACGACGTCGAGTCCCTGACCGAACGTGTGCGGCGGATCCTGCCGGCGTTCGGGATCGGGCGTCGCGCGTCCCGGCCCCGGCGAGCCGACGCGGCGTAGCTCCGCTCATGCAGTTCGTGTTGCGCGCGATCGAACCCGCGGCTACCGTGCCGCTCTTCGAATCGTTCGCAAACGTCTCGCGGACCTCGGCGGGGAACAGGGGGATGCTCTCGTGCGGATTCTCGTGACCGGTGGCGCTGGCTTCATCGGTTCGCACGTCGTGGACCGCTTCGTCGCGCTCGGGCACGAGGTCGCCGTGTTCGACGACCTCTCCACGGGATTTCGCGCGTTCGTGAATCCCAAAGCGCGTTTCTACCAGTCCGACCTGGCCGACCCGGCGGCCGTCGAAGCGTGCGTGGCGGAGTTCAAACCTGAGCTGGTGGACCACCACGCGGCTCAGATCGACGTGCGCAAGTCCGTGCTCGAGCCGCGCCGCGATGCCGAGATCAACGTGCTCGGCGGCCTGTCGCTGCTCGAGAGCTGTACGCGCCATGGGGTGCGCAAGTTCGTCTACGCCTCGACCGGCGGTGCGCTGTACGGCGAGGGCCGCTTCCTCCCGGCGACGGAGGATCATCCCGTCAACCCCGAGGCGCCGTACGGGGCCAGCAAGCACACGCTCGAGCACTACCTCTATCTATGGAAGCTGCTCCATGCCCTCGACTACACGGTGTTGCGCTACCCGAACGTCTACGGACCGCGCCAGAACCCGAAAGGCGAGGCGGGCGTCAACGCGATCTTCATCGGTCTGATGCTAGCGGGGGAGCGCCCGCGCATCTTCGGCACCGGCGAGCAGGTTCGCGACTATCTGTACGTGGAAGACGTCGTCGAGGCCAACGCTCTGGCGCTTGCCGCCGGAGGCGGCGAGACCATGAACATCGGCACCGGCGTCGGCACGTCGGTCAACGACATCTTCCGGGAGCTGAAAGCCCTGCTCGGCTTCGTCGGCGATCCGATCTACGACGCGCCGCGCCCGGGTGAAGTCCAGCGAATCTACCTCGACGCGTCCCGCGCCGCGAAGATCCTTGACTGGCACCCGCGCGTGACATTCGTCGAAGGCCTGCGCCGCACGATCGAGTGGAGCCGCGGCGCGCGCTTGTGACTCGGCCCTAGCGCACGAGTCGCACCGAGAGCGCCCCGGTCGCGCCCCGGGAGCGCGCGCCCGGCACGTGCCCGGCGTCGTCGATCCAGCGGTAACCGCCGGACAGCGCGAGGTCCACGCCCGACATCGGCCAGTAGCGAACCCCGACTTCGAGCTCGCGGGTTTCCTCGACCACGCCCTCGAATTCGTGAGTGCGGACCGCAGGCGAGCCGGGGAGGAACGGCTCGTCGAGAGCGTTCTCGCCCCGATCGGTGCGGGCGGCGGCGGCCGCGATCTGCCACTCGGCCGAGAGATCCCAGGCCCCGTGCGCCCGCACGCGACGCGAGTCGGGGCCGGTCGGAAAGCCGAGCGGCCGATCGTGCGACTCGAAGTCGCGCCCGAAGAACGACGTGTAGACGAAGCGCGTGAGCCGCGTGTATTCGGCGCCCCACGTGAGCCGCGTTCCGGCCCAGCCGCCGGCTCCTTCCCAACCGAGCTGATAGGCGTACTTATGGGGATTGTCGTTGGTCCGGGAATGGAGGTCGTCCAGCGCCGCCTCGCCGTAGAGTCGGTTCCCGGGCGCCAGCCGCCAGGCCACGTCGAAGCCAAACAACACGTTGTTGCGCAACGCCCCGACCGAGTCCGGCTCATCCTGCGTGAGAAGCCGCTGGACGATCACGTACGGCAGCACTCCGACGAGATAGGCGGGCTGCCAGGACGACGAGCGGTAGCGAGCGGCTTCCGAGATGCCGATCCGCAGGCCGTCCAGCGCCTGCCACTCGAAACGGTGGGCCGCCAGCTGCTCGCCGGCAGAAGCGTCGAGCGTGGCGCTGAGCGCGACCACGTCCAGCCGCATCGGCTCGATGCGCGCTCGCAGCGCCAGGCCCGTGAGCGGCTCTGACGTCTTGGAGAGTATCAGCGATGCTTCGTCTCCCGGCCCCCAATGCCAACGGCTGCGTCCGAACTGGAACGCCAGGCGCGCTCCCGGTCCGGTGTAGCCGACGTAGCTCTCCTCCGAGAACACGATCAGGTCTTCGCCCGCGACGATCGGGTCGGCGAAGCTGCGCGCTCCTTCGATCTGTCCGGCGAGCAGATGGGCGTACGCGAGCCACGCTCCGCTCTGGAACGCGACGCGCCCGTGGAGCCCCGAGCCCGAGACGAAGCGCGAGTCGTTCTTCGTCACTTCGCCGCGGCCTTCCAGGCCGAGCGAGAGCTCGAAGCGCTGGTCCTCGTCGAAGACGCGTTGCAGGATGCGTGGCGACGTGCCGACTGCACGGCCGCTGTCCGCCGGAAGGTCGCGGTCGCGCGCGAGCCAGCGGTCGAGGCGAGCCCACGAGATCCGAGCCGGCGGAGCGAGATCGTTCGCAGGCTCGGCGCCGGCGTCCAAGATCTCGCGGATCTGGAGCGGCCGGATCCCGAGGTGCGGGAGGCGTCGTGCAGCGCCGGCGCCGGAGCCGAGCACGTCCAGGACGCGCAGCTCGCTCTCCAACGGATCGCCGACGCTTAGAAACTCGAGGGGAGTTGCGCCGGCTGGGAGCGAGCCGGCGATGCCGACCAGGAATCCGAGCGCCCATCTCGACGGACGGAGAGCGCGCGGAATCGCGAGGCGGATCAGCATCGCGCGGCATGCTATCAGCGGGGGTGGAGGTCGCCAAGACGAGTCGAGGCGTTCCAGGTTCTCGGCTTCCTGCTCGCTCGGAGCGAAGGCCGCGGTTACAATATTGGTGCCCGATCCCTGCGAAGGGGTCGCCCCCCACGCCAAAACCCAGGCCTTAGGAGGTATCGCATGGCTCATGTCTCCCATCGTTGGGTGTCGATTGCGCTCCTTTCCTCGGTGCTGGCCGCGCCGGCGTGGGCCGATCTCTCGAAGCTCGACCCACGCGCCCGTGTCGCGCTGGCGCAGCTCCGGATCGGCGTCACTCAGGAGCGGCTGGAGAGCGGAGTGCTGGCCGCTAATGCGGACCGCGAGCTGGACGTCTTCATCGTCGGTCCGGTGTCTCGCGCCGAGCTGGCCGCGGCCGGCGCACGTGTGCGCGCGAGCGTTCCCGGGGTCTGCACCGCCTACATTCCGGTCGATGCGATCGAGCGCGTCGCCGCCCTGAATGGCGTGCGGCGCGTCGAAGGCGCGGCGCCGGTCGAGCCCGAGCTGAACTTCAGCGTGCCGACGACCAACGCTACCGCACTGCGAGGCGCGGGGCCCGCCTTCGCCGGCTGGAACGGCGCCGGCGTGCTGGTCGGCGACGTGGATTCGGGCGTCGACTACAGCCATGAAGACTTCGACGACGCCGCGGGCAACACGCGGTTCATCGGCATCTGGGATCAGACGGATGGCATCGGGCCGTCGCCGGTCGCCAACGGCACGGGCACGCAGGGCTACGGCTCGGATTGGACCAGCGCCGACATCGACGCCAACGTCGCGCGCGAGGTGGACTTCGACGGTCACGGCACGCACGTGATCGGCATCGCCGGCGGCGACGGCAGCAGCACCGGGGGCGCGATTCCCGCCTTCACCTACGTCGGCATGGCCCCGCTTGCCGACCTGGTGATGGTGAAGTCCAACTTCCAGAACACCGGCGTGCTCGACGGCGTCGACTACATCTTCGGACGCGCGACCGCGCTCGGCATGAACGCGGTCGTGAACCTATCGCTCGGCTCGCAGTTCGGCCCGCACGACGGCACCAGCGCGTTCGAGTCCGGACTCTCGGCCATGACCGGCCCGGGCCGGATCATCGTCAAGTCGGCGGGCAACGACCGCGGCGCCGCCCGGCACGCCGAAGCGTTTGCTGCCGGGGCCGGCAGCGACGTCACGATGCTCGTCGGCGGTTCACAAACCGGCCGGTTCTTCGTGATCGACGGCTACTACGAGTCGACCGAGAACCTCAGCGCCCGCATCACCACTCCGAACGGCACCGTGATCGGCCCGATCGCAATCGGCAATCAGAATGCCGCGTATCCGGGCACGTCCACGCCGAATGGAAACGTGTACCTCGAGAACGGGCTGTTCACGTCGCCGGGCGGCGACCCCGAGGTGTACGTCGAGGTCAACGTTGGATCGGCGGCGCAGAACATGAACGGCACTTGGACGTTCACGTTCATTCCGGTCGCGCTCGGGGCCGCGAACGGAGAGGTGGATCTCTGGCGGTTCGCGAATGCCAGCGGCTCGAGCGCCAACTTCGTGCTCGGCAACCAGCCGACCGAGGAGCTGATCAGCGAGCCCGGCAACGCGGTCGACCTGATCACGACCGCCGCCTACGTCACCAAGGCCGGCTGGATCGATTGCGGCAACCGCTCGATCGCCTACAACCCGGTGGTCACGGTCGGGACGCTGGCGGGATTCTCGAGCCCCGGTCCGACGCGCGATGGGCGGCAGAAGCCGGAGATCACCGCGCCCGGAATGGGCATCGGATCGACGACTACGTTCGACGTCGGGCAGGTGTGCCCGGGTGGCGCCACGGCCTCGCGCCTGCTCAACGACGGCATGCAGCACGTCATCAACGAAGGCACGAGCATGGCGGCGCCGCACACGTCGGGCGCGGTCGCGCTGCTGCTGCAGAGGTTCGGCGCGGTCACCCCGGCGTTCGTGAAGTCCCACCTCACGACCAACGCGATCGTGGACGCCAACACCGGCGCGGTCTGGAACAAGGACTGGGGCAATGGCAAGCTGCGCCTCGGCGACCTCAACGTCGCGGTCGAACCGGGGGTGCCGGCGTCCGAGGTCTGGTTCGCGGTCGGGCCGAACCCGACCCAGGGTTCGCTCGCGGTCCAATTCCTGGTCGCGCGCGAAGCGGACGTGAGCGTCAGCGTCTTCGATCTGCAAGGGCGCGAAGTGGCGCGACTGGCCGACGGCCATCACACGCCGGGCCGCTATCAGGTCGGCTGGTCGGGCGCCGGGGCACGCTCGGGCCTGTATCTGGTGCGCTACTCGGGCCCCGGATTCTCCCACGTGCGGCGGATCGTGCTCACGCATTGACCGCGGAAACGCACCATTCGCTGCGGGCCTCTCGGTGTTCCGAGTGGCCCGCAGCCGTTTTCGGCGCCAGCCGGTCCTGCGTTTCACTACCTGTGTGCTCCGCGCCGGGCTTCGTTTGAGGCTCTTCGAATCGCTGTGCTAGGCTCCGCCGCCCCGATGAAGACGGCGCCGCCCCTCCGCCCACGTGCGCTGCTGGACATCGAGTCCCGAGAGGAGAACCGCATGCGTCCGGGCCGTCCCGAGGCGCTCGAGCAACCTTACGACCCCACCCGCGTCGAGTCCCATTGGTACTCGGTCTGGGAGGAGCAGGGGGTGTTTCAGCCGCGCCCCGAGCCAAGCGGCAAGCCGCCGTTCGTGATCACGATCCCGCCACCGAACGTGACCGGCTCGCTGACCATGGGTCACATGCTCGGCGAGTCCATCCGCGATCTGATCGTGCGCTGGCAGCGCATGGAGGGCCGCGAGACGCTGTGGTTGCCGGGCAGCGATCACGCGGGCATCGCCACGCAGAACGTGGTCGAGAAGGCGCTGCGCAAGCAGGGCCGAACGCGCCAGGAGCTCGGTCGCGACGGTTTCGTGCGCGAGGTGTGGGCGTGGAAGGACGAGTACGGCGGCTTGATCCTCCGGCAGCTCCGTCGGCTCGGCATCTCGGCCGACTGGACGCGCGAACGCTTCACGCTCGACGAGGGTTATTCGCGCGCCGTCCTGCTGGTGTTCCAGCGGCTGTTCGAGAAGGGCTTGATCTATCGCGGACATCGGATCGTGAACTGGTGCCCGCGGTGCGTCACCGCGCTCTCCGACGAAGAGGTCAATCACGTCGAGACGCAGGGACACCTGTGGTTCATCAAGTACCCGATCAAGGGCTCCGACAAGTTCATCGTCGTCGCCACGACGCGACCCGAAACCATGCTCGGCGACACGGGCGTGGCGGTGAACCCCAAGGATCGCCGCTACGAGAAGCTGATCGGTAAGACCGCCGTGCTGCCGCTGGTGCGGCGCGAGATCCCGATCGTGGCCGACGATTCGGTGGATCCGCAGTTCGGAACCGGCGCGGTCAAGATCACTCCCGCGCACGATCTCAACGATTTCGTGATGGGCGAGAGGCATGGCCTGCCCCACGTGATCGTGATGGACGAGCGCGCGGTCATGAACGAGAACGCCGGCGACTTCCGCGGCCTGGACCGGTTCGTTGCGCGCGAGCGGATCGTGGAAGCGCTGCGCGACGCCGGATACCTCGAGAAGATCGAGCCGCACGCGCACGCGGTCGGGCGCTGCGACCGGTGCGAAGCGGTGATCGAGCCGTACCTCTCGTTGCAGTGGTTCGTGAAGATGGCCCCGCTGGTCGCACCCGCCATCGAAGCGGCACGGAAGGGCCGGGTTAAGTTCTACCCGGCGCGCTGGAGAAAGGTGTACCTGCACTGGATGGAGAACATCCGGGACTGGTGCATCTCGCGTCAGTTGTGGTGGGGGCATCGCATCCCGGTGTGGTATCGGGGCGACGAGATGCGGGTGTCGCTCGACGTGCCGGGAGGCGAAGGCTGGCGTCAGGACGAGGACGTGCTCGACACCTGGTTCTCGTCGTGGCTGTGGCCGTTTGCGACGCTCGGTTGGCCCGAGGACACGGACGATCTGCGCCGCTACTACCCGAACAGCCTGATGGTCACCGGCAGCGACATCATCTTCTTCTGGGTGGCGCGTATGATCGTGGCCGGAATCGAGTTCACCGGCCAGACGCCGTTTCCGCACGTGTTCTTCACCAGCATCGTGCGCGACGCCAAGGGTCGCAAGATGTCGAAGTCGCTCGGCAACTCGCCGGACCCGCTCGCGATGATGGAGCAGTACGGTGCGGATGCGCTGCGGTTCACGATGGTCTACCTGACGCCGACCGGGCAGGACCTGATGTTCGACGAGAAGCGCATGGAGACCGGGCGGTTCTTCGCGAACAAGGTGTGGAACGCCGCCCGGCTGGTACGCATGCGGCTCGGCGACGAGGATCTCGCGAAGATCAAGGAGTCCTCGCTGCGGCTGACGCTCGCGGATCGCTGGATCCTGTCGCGGTTCGCGAACGCCGTGAAGGACACGACCCGCAATCTGAAGACCTACCGCTTTAACGAGGCCGCCAACACCGTCTACCACTTCACGTGGAACGAGTACTGCGATTGGTATCTCGAGATGTCCAAGTCGCGTTGGGCGGAGACCGCGGATCCCGAGGATCGGCGCGTCGCGCGCTGGGTGGCGTGGAAGGTGCTGGACGGCATTCTTCGCCTGCTGCATCCCTTCATGCCGTTCGTGACCGAGGAGATCTGGCAGGCGCTGCCGCACGACGGCGAGCTGCTCGCCACGGCGTCCTGGCCCCGCGCGAAGCGTGGCTGGTTCGACGCCGAAGCGGAGCGTCAGATCCGCTTCCTGCAGGATCTGGTGGTCGCGGTGCGCAACCTGAGAGTCGAGAACCATCTGCCTCCCAATCGTCCGGTGCCGGTCGTGATCCGCGCTGCAGACGAGCAGATCGCGCTGATCGAGCAGCTCGCGGACCAGATCCGTCCGCTCGCGCGGATCGAGACGATCTCGTTCACGCGCGACGGATCGCGGCCGCTGGTTGCAGCCTCGGCGGTGGTCGGGGGCGCGGAAGTGTTCCTGCCGCTCGAGGGGCTGATCGATCTCGACGGAGAACGGGCGCGCCTGGCGCGCGAGGCCGACAAGCTCCTGACCGACCTCGAGGGCTCGCGCAAGAAGCTCCGCAACCAGGACTTTCTACGCAAGGCGAAGCCGGACGTGGTCGACAAGGAGCGGCTCCGCCTCGGTCAGCTCGAAGAGACGCTGGAGAAGCTGCGGCGCGCGCAGGAGAGCCTCCGGGCGGTGTCGAGCTAGTCGCTTGTCGCCGTCGTTAGTGTATTCAGGAGGGGCTCGAGCCACGCCTGCCGTCGATCTTTCCGATCTCGCGACCCGCTTCTTTCACGGCCAGGACCGTCTCAAGGGACCGTTTCCACCCGAGCTGCTTTCCCCGCAGTACCGCGCGGAGATCGTCGGCTTTCCGCCCATGGATGCCGCCGGTCACGCCGAGTTCGGACGAGCCTTCTATACGGGCTTCCCCGACATCAAGCACAATGTCGACGAGATGATCGTTGCGGGTGACCGTGTGATCGTGCGCTTCACCGCCAAGGGCACGCATACGGGGTCGTTCGTGGGGATCCCGGCGACCGGACGACAGGTCGAGATCCCGGCGTTCGTGATCCTAACCGTCCAGAACGACCGCGTGGCCCGTCTCCAGGCCATCTTCGATCAGCTCGGACTCATGAAGCTCGGAGTCGTGCCCGCGTGAGCTGAGCCTCGACGGGGCCGCGCCTCAGGACGCGGCGCACGGCTCCTAACCCGCCGAAGGAGATACGGCAAGTCTAACTATTCCGTAGTCGTGGTGTCGTTTGGAGGGGTAATTGGCAGGGGGCTAGGGCACGAATTCCCTGTTGCACCCGGGAGGGCACTTCTCACAGAGTGATTCCCATGCTTAGGCCGTCATTTCCTCCAA
>DASQFU010000151.1:0-26010 GCA_035632955.1 Candidatus Limnocylindria bacterium | reverse complement strand
AAGCTCCAAGTGACGAGCGACCGCTGGCGGCGCATGGCGGCGGGAGAGGCGGTGGACGACGCGACGCTCGGAAGGGAGATTCGTGCCGCCACGGGGCCGAACGACGTCCTCTATGGCGGGGCATTCGGGATCGCCGGGCTGTTCGCGGACCGCGCGTGGATCAACGGCGACGGCGTGATCAACACGCTCGAATATCAGGAGGCGCTGCGCGACCGGCACCTGCGCGAATATCTCGACCAGCGGAAGGTGACGCACGTCGTGTTCGTGCTTCCGGCCCCGGTCGATTCCACGGCGGGACCGATCGAGGTGCGCGTGCGCAGCGGACTGTTCGAGGCTTTCGACGTCATCGAGGTGGACCCGAGCGACGTGATCCTGGAACGCCCGACCGTGCGGGGGCTCGGGCAGGTGGTGCTAGCGCACCGGTCTGCCGGCGCAAGCCTGCGGCGAGATCAGTAGCGGAAGCCCGCCTGGGCCATCCGGGCGACCACTTCGCGCAGCCGCTCCTCGCTGACGCACAGCGCCACGCGCACGTAGCCTTCTCCAGCCGCTCCGAAGCCCGAACCGGGTGCGACGACGACGCCGGTCTGGTCCAGCAGCTCGCGGCTGAAGTCGATCGAGGTGGCGTAGCGGCGCGGAATTGGCATCCACGCGTACAGCGCCGCGCGCGCCGGCTCGACCGGATACCCCAAGCCGCGCACCGCCTCGAGGAACGCGTCGCGGCGGCGGCGGTACGTCGACGAAGCCTCGACGCAATAATCCTGGGGGCCGGTGAGGACGGCGAGCGCCGCGCGCTGGATCGCCATGAACACGCCGAAGTCCATGTTGGCTTTGATCTTCAGCAAATTCGCGACGGCTTCCGCGTTGCCGGCGGCGAAGCCGACGCGCCAGCCCTGCATCGAATACGACTTTGAGAACGAGTGGAACTCGAGCGTACGCTCGCGCTCGCGGTCGAACTCGAGGAACGAGCGCGCGCGGTAGGAAGGGTCGAGCGACAGATCGCAGTAGGCGATGTCGGAGACCACGAACACGTCGAACTCGCGAGCGAAGCGCAGCAGCTCGTGGTAGAACTCGGGTGTCTCCACCGCTCCGGTCGGATTGTTCGGGAAGTTGACGCAGATGACCTTGGCGCGTCGAGCATCGTCGGACGGGATTGCGGAGAGATCGGGCAGGAAGCCCCGGCGCGGAAGGAGCGGAACTTCGATCAGACGCGCTTGAGCGAGTGCGGCGACGCCGAGATAGGCGGGATAGCAGGGCGTGCACAGCAGCAATGTGTCGCCCGGATCGAGATGGGCGAACATGAACTTGGCGATGCCCTCTTTGGAGCCGACCAAGGGCTGCACTTCGCGGGCGGGATCCACCTCGACGCCGAAACGCGTCCGATACCACTGCGCGATGCCGGCACGGAACTCGGGAAGGCCGTTGAAGGAGGGATAGCGGTGGTTCTGGACCACGGGATCGTCGACCGCGGCCTTGAGCGCGTCGATCGCCGCTTGCGGCGGCCTCAGGTCGGGATTGCCGACGCCGAGATCGATCACATCGACACCCTGGCGGATCTTTTCGTCGCGATCCTGAAACACCTTGGCCAGGGTGTAGAACGCCACGTTCTGAAGTCGTTCAGAGGATGCAAGCATCGGTTTGACAGGCGATTGACTCGACCCCATAGTCCGTTCTTCAGCCTCGCCCACCTGCGGCATCGGAATTGCTCGATTACCACGTCATGAACTTCAAGCCCGATTCTATGCGGGCTCGGGTCTCGGAACCAGTCCGAACCCGTGCCGCTCGTTTTGCCATGCTCCTGGCGATGGCCAGCTTGTGGGCGCCTCCGACCGCTCCCGGCGCCGATTCGACCATCGTCGCCCAGCCCGCGGACACCTCGGATCTGACCAGCGCGGTGACGCTGCCGGCCGGCCGCGAGGTGCTGCCGGCGGTTGCGCGTCCGTTCCGAGCCGGCGAATCGCTCAAGTTCTCGGTCCAGTACGGTTTCATCAAGGCCGGCACGGCGTACCTGGAGGTTCCGGAAGTCCGGGACTGGAAGGGCCGCACGGTGTTCTCGCTGGTCGCGCGCGCCGAATCGAACGCGTTCTTCAGCCGCATCTACAAGGTCCGGAATCGGATCGAGTCGTTCTGGGACACGGCGGGTCACTTTAGCGTCCGTTACGCCGAGAATCGCCGCGAGGGCGGATACAAGACCAAGAGCGAGATCGTCTTCGATTACGAGAAACAGGAAGCGCACTACCAGGACGGCCGCGCGTTCCCGATCCCGCCTCACGTCCAGGATGCGCTCTCGTCTTTCTACTACACGCGACTGCAAGCGCTGCCTCTGGGCGGCAGCGTGGTCTTCGACTACCATGCCAGTCGCAAGAGCCAGCCGCTCGAGGTCCGAGTGCTCGGCCGCGAGCGCGTCGAGACTCCGGCCGGGGCGTTCGACTGCATCGCGATCGAGCCCGTGCTCAAGGCCGGCGGCATCTTCAAGAAAAAAGGACGGCTGGTGATCTGGCTCACGGACGACGACCGCCGCATGCCCGTATTGATGAAGAGCAAGGTGATGGTCGGCTCGATCAGCGTGACGCTGGTCGAGGCTCGTCCCGGAGCCTGATGGGTCGCTATCGCGAGGCCGACCTTTCCCATTTGAGTGTCGGCCCCGTCGCCGATCGTCCCACCCGCGTTTCCGTTTCGGAGTTCGCGCGCCCGATCGATCCTGCCGCCGCCGCCGCCGTGATCGAGG
This sequence comes from Candidatus Limnocylindria bacterium, assembly GCA_035632955.1. Lineage (GTDB taxonomy): Bacteria > Eisenbacteria > RBG-16-71-46 > RBG-16-71-46 > RBG-16-71-46 > DASQFU01. The sequence continues at coordinate 23,285 of DASQFU010000151.1, read as the reverse complement.
CGCTCCCCGACCAGCTCGCGGCGCGCGCGCTGCGCGAAGTGATCGATCGTGTCGCGGTCGCGCACCGCGGAGGTCGCCCGGTCGTGGTCCTGTGCGGCGGCCACGTCGTCAAGGTCGGCGTCTCGCCGTGTCTGATCGAGCTGATGGAGCGCGGCGTGGTGACGCACCTCGGGCTCAACGGCGCCGCCGCGCTGCACGACGTCGAGATCGCCCGCTTCGGACGGACCTCCGAGGACGTCGAGGCTCAGCTCCACGCCGGCCGCTTCGGCATGGTCGACGAGACCGGCGACTTCATGAATGGTGCAATGCGCGAGGGCGCACGACGTGGCGAGGGGCTCGGCGAGTGTTGGGGGCGGGCGGTGAGTGAGCCTCCAGCTCCGCACCTCGCGGTGAGTCTGCTCGGGACGGCCTACCGGCTCGGCATCGCGGCCACCGTGCACGTCGCGATCGGCACCGACACGATCCATCATCATCCACGTTGCGACGGCGCCGCTCTGGGCGAGACGACGCTCCGCGACTTCCGCATCCTGGCGGCGACGCTCGCCGAGGCGCGCGGCGCGGTGATTCTGAACGTCGGCTCGGCGGTGCTGATGCCCGAGGTATTCCTCAAGGCGCTCGCGGTGGCGCGTAATCTCGGCGCCGACCTCTCCGATCTCACCACCGTCAACTTCGACCAGATCCAGCACTATCGGCCGCGCGTGAACGTCGTCGAGCGGCCGACCCGGGGTCCCGGATCCCGCGGCTTCGCCCTGACCGGACACCACGAGATTCTCCTGCCCTTGTTCGCGGCCGGAGTGCTGGCTCGCCTCGCCCGGGCATGACCTTTGCGGGTCCAATCCCGCGACGGGAAGTGGTCCAAGTCGACGATTGACACTCCATTGGCCGGCCGCCTATACTCAACGCTCTTTGCGACTGCAAGTTGCGGCGATTGTCGAGACGTAGGCGGAGGGTGGCCGAGACGCTTCTTGTTACTGCTTGAGCGGGGATGCTGCGCGATTTGACCCCGCCCCTGGGTTGTTCCGGTGGACTATGTGTCCACAGGTCAGCCCACTCCGCGTCTTGTGTCCTCGGCCTGGTACCTTCGTATGCCGGCCCGGTTCCCTATGCGCGGGGAATCGGGTTTTTTCGTCTACGGGAGGAACACTGGTGATCACGGCACTCGTGCGCTGCTGCTTGCTCGTCGCGATGACCCTCGGACTCGTGCCTTTCGGCGCGCAAGCCAACACGTCCGCCGACAGCGCGGGACTCGATTGGAGCCGGGTGCCGGAGTATTTGATCGTGCCGGGAGACAAACTGCTCGTGAACTTCGGTGGCGGCCCGCCCGACATCACGCGCGACGCGCTGGTGCGGCCGGACGGCCGGATCAGCATCCACCCGGTCGGTGAGATGGTCGCGGCCGGCCGCAGCGTTCGCGAGCTGGAATCTGCGCTCGTGAAGTCATTGTCGGCGGAGATCAAGGACCCGCGCGTTACGATCCAGTTGGTCGAGCCGGCCGGCAACCAGGTGCACGTCCTCGGTCGCGTGACGAACCCGGGCTCGTATCCGATCGGCCCGTTCACGACCGTCGTGCAGGCGATCACTCGCGCCGGCGGATTCTCCGACGACGCCGCGCGCAACAGCGTGCTGGTATTCCACCGCGACGGCGCGCGCACGGTCAAGGTGGCGCGGCTGCGCGTGGATCGCGCGCTCAAGCAGGGTTCGCTGGCCGACGACCTGCCGCTGTCGCGCTTCGACATCGTCTACGTGCCGCGCTCCACGATCGGCAACGTGAACGTATTCTCCAAACAGTTCTTCACCGAGCAGCTCGGCGTCCTGAACTTCGCGCTGGTGGGATGGGAGCTGTTCCATCTCGATCGCGTGTTCCTGGTCCGGTAGGCAAGGAGTTCCATCGTGAGTCACAGCCCGGTCGAGACCCCGACCCCACGCGCGCCGCAAGCGACGGCCCGCGAGTTCCTCACCGTGGTGTTCCGGCGTAAATGGCTGATCATCGGCCTGTTCGTCGTCACGACGATCACCGTGCTGGTGGTCGCCTTCGCGACGCCGATGTCGTACGTGTCGGCGGGCCGCGTGCTGGTGAAGCGCGGCGAGCCGGAGAGTGCGCTGAATCCGTACCGCCGGTCGCAGGGAAGTTGGGAAGAGGAGCTGGGCAGCGAGCTCGAGATCATCAAGAGTCATCCGGTCGTGGAGCGGGCGCGCGAGATCTTGAAGAGCGAGACGGTACCCGGAACGGCCACGATCCCGCTCGGCGTTGGCCAGGTCGGCGTGCAGGTTCTCGGCCGCAGCAACGCGTTGCTGATCACGTACGAGGATCGGGACCCGGTGATCGCGCAACGCGCCTGTGACGCCATGGTTCGCGCCTACATCGACTACCGGCAGAGCCTGCTCACGCTCGGCTACCCGCAGCGGTTCTTCAATACCGAGATCGGCGATCTCGAGCGCCAGTTGAACGAGAAGGTCGAGACGCGCCGCGGGTTCTCCAACCGCTCCGGCGTCGTCGAGATCAGCGAGCAGCGGCGCAAGGCGCTCGACCTGCTCGGCGTGCTGGAGCAGCGGCAAACCGCGGCCAGCTCGGAGCTCGCCGAGGCCCGCGCCGGCCAGCGCGTGATGCGCGAGCTCCAGGACCGCCCCGGCATCGACCTCCCGGTGCTCTCCGGCGGGTACGCGAACGAGAGCGCGCTCTCCGATCTCAAGGCCAAGGTCGTGAACCAGGAAGCGCGGGTCGCGATCCTGCGCGAGCGCTACCGGGACGAGTCCAGCGAAGTGATCAACGCCAATGCCACGCTCGATACGCTGCGCATGCTGCTCCGGCGCGAAGTCGATGCGCGACTGACGATGTCGCAGACCCGAGTGGAGATTCTCGCGGCGCGGCTGCGGGAGTCCGAGCGCGATGTCGCCCGCGTGCAAGCCGAGCTGGCGACCATGCCCAACAAGGAACGGACGATGTCCGATCTCGACCACGACATCGAGCTGCTCCGGAACCGTTACAACACGCTCACCCAGCAGAGCGACCAGGCGCGAGTGATCGAGAACACGTCGCCATCGATCACCGTCTTGCTGCTCGATCCGGCCGACGCGGCCGTGCCCAAGCACACGCGCGACTACGTGCGTCTCGCGCTAGCTCCTGCGTTCAGTCTCGTCATCGGCATCGGCATCGCGTTCTTCATCGACGGTCTCGACCTCACGGTCCGCACCTCCGGTCAGGCCGAGCAGGCGCTGGACGTGCCGGTGCTCGCGTCGCTCTCCGAGCGGCGCCGGCGGCGCAGACCCTCCGTGCAGCAGGAGAGTCACGGTCTATGACGCGCATCTTCGACGCGCTTCGCAAGGCGCAGATCCGTCGCGGCCCCGCACCGGTCGCTCCCGTGCCGAGCACGCCCGCGGTATCGCTCACGCCGGCGCCGTCCCCGCACTCGGCGGTGGCGCGCGTGCTGGATCCGCGGCCCATGGTGCCGTCGCGCTTCGAGCCGCTCACCGAATCGCTCGCAGGCCTCGGCCGGCTGTCCGAGGACGTGTCCCGCCAGATGGCTTCGCTGCGGGTCGGAATCGAATCGGCGCTCGGTGAACGGACGTCGCGCGTGATCGTGCTGTTGAGCTCGCATCGCGGCGAGGGCACGACCACCGTCGCCACGCAGTTGGCGGTCAGCCTGGCGCGCGAGGGCCGGCAGCGGACGCTGCTGGTCGACTTCAACGGCCAGCGTCCGGCGCTCGGAGGTGGGCCGGGATGGCTCGCCAAGCACTTGCGCGCCGAGCGCGTGCGGTTCGACGAGCCCCAGCAATCGGCCAACGGCAGCGACGCCGCGAGCGTGGACGTGCTGCCGCTGGTCAAAGAGGCGGATGAGGCCGGGATGGTCTCCCTGCAGCTCGCGCGGGAAATCATCGAAGGGCTCGCCCCGCGCTACGAATGGGTGATCGTGGACGCTCCTCCGGCGCTCGAGACCTCCGAGGCTGCTCCGCTCGGCGCGCTCGCCGACGGCGTCGTGGTCGTGATCCATGCGGGGCGCACCAAGCGCCCGGTGCTCGGTCGCACGGTGGACCTGGTGCGCAAAGCGGGAGGCCGAGTGCTCGGCACCGTACTCAATCATCGACGGCTGGAGATTCCGGACTTCCTGTATCGCCGCCTCTAACCCTGGCTCACACAGGTGACTCGACCTTCTCTGCGGTCCCCCGAGCCCGTGCCTTCTCCTTCCGAGCGCACGGGCTCGGATGCTTGGGAACGCCTCCCGGGCGTGTTCGAGCTGGTGCGCACGTGGGCCGGCCCCGCGCGGCGTGCGATGCTCGTCGGCGGCAGCCACGCGCGCAACCGCGGCGTGTGGGCCGTCGTGGGCGGGCGCGAGGTCACGCTATCGGACCTCGATCTCTACGTCGTGCTGCCGAGCCACGTCGAGACACGCGCGGCCGAAGCGCGCGCTCGAAACGCACGCGCCGAGCTGGCGTCCCGTCTGCTCGACCTCGGGCTCGCGGCTCCGCTCGACGTCGGCTTCTATACGCTCTCCGATCTCGAGTCTCTGCCGGCGTCACACGCGACCCTGGAGCTGCGCCGCCACGGTCAGGTCGTCGAAGGCGACCGCTCGACGCTCGACGCGATCCCGAGCTGGACGCCCGCGCAGGCGCCAGCCGAGGAGATCCTGCTGCTGCTCGAAAACCGCGCCTTCGAGCTGCTGTTGACGTGGCGAGCACTGGGTGCGGCCGGCGAGCTCGAACGGTTGCAGGGCCGGCACGGCGTGCTGAAGAGCGCGCTCGATCTCGCCACCGCGTTGACGCTCGCCGCCGGCGAGCTGCCCGATCGAATGCCGGAGCGGATCGCGTCGGTGACGGAGCGTGCGAGAGCAGGCGGACGCGGAGCCGGCGCCGCGCCGGAATCGATCGCGACCCGGGTGCTCGCGAACGCGCCCGATCTGCCCGAGCTCTGGAGCCTGGCGCTGGCGTGGCGCTCAGGTCGGGTCGAGGCACTCGCGCCCCGCGAGGCGCGGGTTGAATGGCTGCGCGTCGCGCGCGCTTGGGCCGTCGTCTGGGGCGAGCTGACCGCCGGCGGGCCGTCCGGGCGGGAAGCCAACCCGTACCGGCGTGCCGTGCTGGGTGCGCGCCGTGCGCGCCTGCGCCGGCGGGTGCGCCAGGCGGTCGGCTTCCGCTCGCGCACCGGCATTGGGCCCGGGCTCGGCAGCCGCCTCGCGCACGCGTTGCGCGGCACGCCGCAGCACCGGTTGAACGCGGCGGCCGTCGTGCTCCTGCTCTCGGCTGCGCACGGGAGCGGCGCGCCCACGCTCGGCCCGGCCGCGACCGAGGCGCTCGGAATCCTTGGTGTGCCCGCGCGCGACGAGACCCGCGACTGGGAGCGCGCCGCGCGGGCGCTGGTGCGCGCGTGGGACCTCTGGATCCTCGATGGTCAGCGCACGGCGGACTGGGGATGAGCGCGCGCATGGTGGTGCTGCTAGTCGATGCGCTTGGCTGGGAGCTGGCGCAGCGTGTCCCGGTGTTCGCGCCGCAGCTTGGTCACCGGCGCAGGCTGGAGACCATTCTCGGATTCAGCTCCGGCGCGCTGCCGACCCTGTTCACCGGGCGCCCGCCTTCCGAGCACGGCCGGTGGCTGATGTACCGGCGCGCGACCAACGGTACGCCGTTCCGCGGATTCCAGTGGCTCCGGCTCCTGCCTCACCGGATTCAGCGCAGTCAGAAGCTCGCGCGCACGCTGGGCGAGGTCCTGCGCCGACGCGGCGTGCGCGGCTACTATCACCTCTACGAAGTGCCGCGCTGGCTGCTGAGCGAGTTCGATCTGCCCGAGCGCGCCGACATCTTCGCTCCGGGTGGGCTGCCCGTCCCCTCGTTGTGGGACGATCTCGAGCGTCGCGGGATCGCGTGGCGAGGATGGAACTGGCGCACCCCCGAAGCGCAGAACTTGACCGACGTGGCGCGCCGGCTCGAGGAAGGCGTGGAGGCGTTCCTGTTCTGTTACACCGCCGATCTGGACGCGACGCTGCACCGCGAGGGCTCGAGCGGCGCCGGCGTCTCTGCCCGCATGCGTCGCTACGCCGCGTGGCTCGAGCAGATCGACGGCGCCGCGCGGCGGCGCGGCGAGACGCTCTGGATCTATCTGGTCTCCGACCACGGCATGGTGGACGTGAATCGCGTGATCGATCTCCAGGCCCGGCTGCAGCCGCTGTCCGTGCGCTGGCCGCGGGACTACCTGGCGTTCTTCGATTCGACGATGGCGCGCTTCTGGTGGCGATCGGCCACGGCACGCACCGCCGTCCATGCGGCGTTGCGTGAGGAGCCGGCCGGGCGCTGGCTCACGGACGACGAGCTCGAGCGCGAAGGCGCCCTGTTCCCGGGCCGGGACTACGGGGAGGACATCTTCCTGCTCGAGCCGGGGGCGCTGCTGGTGCCGTCGTTCATGGGCCATCAGCCACTGCGCGCGATGCACGGGTATCAGGCGTCGCATCCCGACCTCGCGGCCCTGTTGTGGTCCAACCGGCCGGTGCCCGAAACGGTGCGAACCATCGCGGACGTGTACGCGTACTTGCGCTCCGAGCTGGACGCCGCGCGGCCGGAGATGGTTTGAAGCGGGGCGAGATCGCGGAGAGCGTCTCGCGAGGCGCCTTCTATCTGGCGATCGAGAAGGCCGCCGCTCTGCTCTCGGGCATGGCCTACTTCGCGCTGCTGCTGCGCTGGCTCGGCCCGGTCGGCTACGGAATCATGACGCTGGCGCTCTCGTTCGTCGGGCTCGCGACCATGGCGACCGGCAACTTCGAAGTGTTCCTCGAGCGCTACGCGGCCGAATACCAGACGCACGGGGCGCTGCGCACGTTGTGGCGCGCCCATCGCCTAGCACTTCTGCTCAAGCTCGCGCTCGGCGCCGCCGCGAGCCTGGTGCTGGTCGCGCTGGCACCGGTGCTCTCGCACCAGTTCGCGACGCCGCAGCTCGCGCTGCTGTTGCCGGTGCTGGCGGTGATCGTCGCCAGCGACGCGATGGCGACCACCGGGCGCGCGACGCTTTACGGCATGCAGGAGTTTCGCTGGATATGCGGGCTCTCGGTCGCGTTTCACGTATCGAAGACGGTGATGGTCGGCGCACTGTGGGGCACGCGCCAGAGCCTGGTCGGGCTCGCGATCGGCCTGGCGGTGCTCACCGTTCTGCAAGCGGTCGCCGCGGCCATCGTTACCGCCTGGATCCTCCGCCGCCGGATGCGCGACGAGCCGGAGCGGCCGGGGTCCACGCCGGAAGGCCCGTCGCTGCTGCGCCAGATGGTCGCCTACTGCACGCCGTTGCTCGGGGCGCGGATGGCGTTCCTGTCGGGCCAGAACCTGAGCCGGATCGTGCTCGGCAAGCTGTTCGAGCCTGCGTTGCTCGGTTATTTCTCGTTCGCGTTCCAGACCGTGGAGCGGTTCGTCGAGTTGGTCTACACGCTGCCCTCCTCGCTGTTGCCGTCCCTCACGGCCCTCGTCACGCGCCTGGAGCGGGAACGGCTCCGGTTCGTGTTCGATCAGGCGTTCCGTCTGATCATCCTCGTCGCCTGCGCGCTCTCGTTCTGCTTGTTCGTGTTCGCTCCTGAGCTGACGCGCGTGGTCGGCAGCCGCCTGTTCGTTCCGGCCGTGCCTTTGCTCCAGATCCTGGCGCTGGTGCCGATCTTTCGCACCAGCCAGCAACCATTCACGATGCTGTTCCAGGCGATGCGCCACCCGGGCGTCGTGCTGACCCTGGCGCTCTTCAAGTTCGCGACCGAGTTCGCGTGCTACTTCCTGCTGGTGCCGCTGTTCGGGTTGCAGGGCGCGGGATGGGCCAATCTCGCCGGCGCGGTCGTGTCGTTCATGGTCGGGCTCGTGATCTCGGCGCGGCTGCTGCCGGAGGGCGCCGACGAGCGCGCCCGCTCGGTTCTGACCTGCTGGGCGTTGCTGGTGCCGCTGCTCGGGATCGGCTACGCCCTATGGCGCTGGTTCCCGAGCGCGACCGGCCTGGCGCTGCGGATCGCCTTGGCGGTGGTCGGCGTGGTGCTGGTGTTCGCGGTCGGGCTCGTGACCCGTTACGATCTCGAAAAACTCTCGTCGTTGCCCTTGCGCACACCCTGGTCACGGCGGGCCAGGGACTCGTTCGTTGCCTCGGCCGACCGGCTCGTGCAGGCGGTCGCGCCAAGGAGAGCCCGTGAGCCGTGACGTGCTGGTGATCGTCCCCTCGCACAACGAGGAAGCGAGCCTGCCGCAGACGCTCTCGGAGCTGCGCGCCGAAGCTCCGGACGTGGACGTGCTGGTCGTCGACGACGGATCCCGCGACGGCACGGCCGGCGTCGCGCGCGCGTGCGGCGTCGCGGTCGTCCGGCATGCGGTGAATCTCGGGGTCGGGGGCGCCCTGCAAACCGGATTTCGCTACGCGGTCGAGCACGGCTACGCCGTCGGCGTGCAGCTCGACGCGGACGGCCAGCACGATCCGCGCTTTCTTGCCGAGCTGCTCGCGCCGGTGCGCGCCGGCGACTGCGACGTCGCGATCGGCTCTCGCTACATCGCACCGAGCGGCTACCGCGCGCCGCGTGCGCGCCGCGCCGGCATGGTGGTGTTCTCGACGGTGGTCCAGCTCGCGCTCGGCCAGCGCATCACCGACACCACCTCCGGGTTTCGCGCCTATCACCGCCGCGTGATGGAGGTCTGCCAGCACGAGTTCCCGAAGGACTTCCCGGATGCCCCGCTGCTGATCGCGCTCGCTCGCCGCGGCTTTCGGTTGCGTGAGGTTCCGGTCCTGATGCGCGAGCGGCGCGCGGGCGAGTCGTTTTACACGTTTGGCAAAACGCTCTATTACCCTTACAAGAACCTGCTGTCGTCGCTGATGGCGCTGCTGCAGCGCCACGGTTAAGGAGGATCCGATGGAATTGCTGTCGCGCACCCAGCTCATCACCGCGTTGGGGGCGGTCGCGCTCGCGCTCTTCGTCCTCGATCTGGTGCGGCGTCGCAAGCTGTCCGAGGAGTATTCGCTGCTGTGGGTGGTCGCCACCGCGGCCGTGGCGGTGCTCGGGTTCTCGACGCCGTTGCTGACCGGCATCACGCGCCTGCTCGGCTTCCTGGGCGAGAGCTCGACGGTGTTCGCCTTCGGGCTCGCGTTCGCCATGGTGATGCTGCTCTACCTGTCGGTAAAGCTCTCCCGGCTGGGAAGCGAGAACCATTTGCTGACGCGCGAGCTAGCGCTGCTGCGCCACGAGCTCGAGACCCTGCGCGACGATTCGGACCGGGAGCCTGCGTGAGCCGCCGCTGGAAGCTGCTGATCGGCATCGCCGTCTCGGCTTTCTGCGTCTGGCTCTCGATGCGCGACGTCGACCCCAGGGCGGTGTGGATCGCCCTCGGGCAAGCGAACTACCTCGGCTTCGTCGCCCTGATGATCACGACCCTGGCCGGATTCTGGGTGCGCGCGGTGCGCTGGCGCTCGCTGATCGCCGCGCCCAAGCCTCTGCCGCTCGACAGCCTGTTCGCGGCGACGATGATCGGCTTCATGGCCAACAACGTGCTCCCGTTCCGTCTCGGCGAGTTCGTTCGGCCGTGGGCGCTGTCGCGGCGCGAGCGCATGTCCAAGAGCACGCTGCTCGCGACCGTGGTCGTTGAGCGCGCCGTGGACATGCTGACGCTGCTCGCGATCCTCGGCATCTCGCTGCTCGTGTACCGGATCTCCGCCGAGACCGAAGCCGGGCGCATGATTCGAGCCGGCGCCACCGTGCTGGTGCTGCTGTGCGTCGGGCTCACCGCGTTCGTGGTCGTGCTCGAGCAGAAGCCCGAGCTGGCGCGGGGCGTGATCGGGGCGCTCACCGCGCGCCTGCCCGAGGCGCTGCGCCTGCGCGTGTCTGCGATGCTCAATCATTTCGTCGCAGGCCTGGGACTGTTCCGTGACGTGCCACGCCTGCTGTGGGTGTTTCTGTTGTCGTTCCTGATGTTCGGCATCGTGATCCTGGGCCTGCAGGCGAGCCTGTGGGCGTTCCGGATCGACGTGCCGTGGTACGCAGGGCTCCTGATGCTGGTGATCACCGCGATCGGCATCATGGTGCCGGCGGCCCCCGGCTACATCGGCACCATGAACATCGCCGCCATCGCCGGCCTCAAGCTGTTCGACATCGGATCCGACGTCGCGGTGCCGTTTTCCTGGTTCTACTGGGCCGGCCAATGGCTGCCGGTGACGGTGGTGGGCCTCGCGTATCTCCACCGCGAAGGACTGTCGCTGCGCTCGCTCGGCCAGGCCGGCGAAAGCGCGGCGTGAGGGATTCGCGTCTAGACGCGGAAGTGCGCGACCACTTTGCGCACCGCGGCGCACACGTCCTCGACGTCCCGGTCGGCCATGCTCGGGAACAACGGCAGCGTCACGGCGCGCCGGTAGGCGTCTTCAGCCACCGGGAAGGCGCCCTCGCGGTAGGGAAGCGTGGCGCGGAAGTGGGGATGGAAGTGGATGGGAATGAAGTGGACGGAGGTGCCGATGTTCTCGGCCCGCAGCTCCTGGATGAAGCGCGCGCGGTCGCAGCGCAGCCGCTCCAGCTCGAGCGCGATCGGGTACAGATGCCAGGCGTGGGTCGCTTCGGGACGCGCTCCGGGCCGGCGCACTTCGGGAATCTCCGCGAGCAGCGCTTCGTAGCGGGCCACGCGCTCGCGCCGCCGCCGCTGCATGTCGGGGAAACGCTCGAGCTGGGCGAGCCCGATCGCGGCCAGCACGTCGCTCAGGTTGTACTTGAATCCCGGCGCGCTCACCTCGTAGTACCAGGAGCCCGTGTCTGTGTACCGTCGCCACGCGTCGCGGTTCATGCCGTGGAGCGAGAGCAAGCCGACACGCTCGGCCAGCGCATCATCATCCGTAACCGCGGCACCGCCCTCGCCGGACGTCAGGTTTTTGGTTGCGTAGAACGAGAACGCGGTGATGGCCGCGAGCGAACCGACCGGGCGGCCGCGCCATGCGGCGCCCAGCGCGTGCGCGGCATCCGCGACCAGCGGCACCCCGCGCTGCCGCGCAATCTCCGGCAGACGATCGTAGTCGCAGGGATGGCCGGCATAGTCCACCGGCATGATTACTTTGGTGCGCGGAGACAGCGCGACGTCGACGGCGCGCGGATCGAGGCACAACGTGTCCGGCTCGACGTCGACCAGGACCGGCGTCGCGCCCACGTGCTCGATCACGTTGATGCAGGCGGCGAACGTGTACGCGGAGGTGATCACCTCGTCGCCGGGTTTTACACCGAGCGCGACCAGCGCCAGGTGCAACGCTCCGGTCGCCGAGTTCACGGCCAGGCCGTGGCGCGTGCCCGCGAGCTCGGCGACGCGCCGGCCGAGCTCCTGCGCCTTGGGGCCGGTCGTGATCCAGCCGCTGTCGAGCGTCTCCATCACCAGCGCCTTCTCCCGCTCGCCGATCCAGGGCAGGGCGACCGGCAGGAAGCGCTCGCGCACCGGGCTGCCACCGTCGGAGGCGAGGCGATCGGTCTTCGCCGCCGGCGGGGGCGCATTCGTGGCGCCGGGAGCAGAGGGCCTGGGGGAGTGAGCGGACACGACACGATTCTAGGTGAAGCCGGCGAACGCCGCCAAGCACCGCCCCGAGGACGCTGAGCAGTGCGGGGCTCGAAGTTCGTTCAGGACTCGCTCGGGTTGGCGCTCGGCCAGTACGTCTCGCGTGCCGTCCTGCTCGTGCGCGGCGTGGTCTCCGCCGCGGTGCTCGGCCCGACCGGCTACGGTGCCTGGAACGCCCTCAACCTGATCCTCGACTACGGCGCCTACGCCACCCTCGGCGTGATGCAAGGACTCGACCTCAGACTTCCGGCCGCGGTTCACGCTCGTGACGTCGAGCGCGAGCGCCGCGTGCTCGCGGCCGGCGCGTCAGTCGTGATCGCCGGGGGCGTCTTGTTCGCGGCCGGAGTCGGCGCGTTCCTGCTCTTCCGAGGCGCGAGGCTCGAGCCTTGGGGAGTAGCCGCGCCGCTGCTGATGCTGGTCGCGGCACTGCTCCAGCTCGCGATCCAGTTCCACGTCTCGGTGCTCAAGGCGCACGGCCGGTTCGCAATCGTCAGCGGCGCCCAGGCGGCGCAGGTCGTCCTCGGCGCTGGTCTCGGCATCGCGCTGGTGAAGACCGCGGGCCTCTGGGGCCTGATCGGCGGCTGGCTGGCGGGGACGCTGGTGGCGCTGGTCTGGCTCGCGGCCGCGGCGCCCGGCGTGCCGCGGTTGCCCGGCCGGCCCGCCGAAGGGCTCCGGCTCGCGCGACTCGGATTTCCGATCTTCGGGTTCTTCGCGATGTCGCTTGTGCTCCGTTCCGTGGATCGGCTCGCCCTGCTGCGCTTCGCGGGCACGGCGGAGCTCGGGCTCTACAGCCTCGGCATGCTCGCGGCCGGCCTCGTCCTCTATCTGCCCGAAGCCGCCGCCACGGTTTTGTTTCCGCGCATCGCCGCGGCGGCCGAAGGAGCGCGCGATGCCGCGCGCACGCGCGCCGAGGTGATCCAGAGCCATCGCGCCCTGACGGTCGCGCTGCCGCCGCTGGTCGCGATCGCGATGGTGTGGGCGGCGCCCATCACCGCCTGGGCGCTGCCCGCGTTCCGCGACGGCGTGCCGGCGCTGCGGTTGCTAGCGCTCGGCGCGCTCCTGTTCGCCGCCGGAACGCTGCCGGGCTACTTCCTGCTCGGGACCGGGCACGGCGTGCGGCTGTTCGCCGCCGGCGCGGCGATCGCGCTCGTGACCGCGGCGATCGTGTTCGGGACCGCCGCGCGCTTTCCTCATGCCGGCCCGGTCGCCGCCGCCGCCGCGTGCGGCTACGGCTTGTTCGCTGCGACCATGGTCGCGCTCGCGGCGCCGCGCTTGTTCGCGGGCGCCTCAGGGCGTGTGGGCTTCGCGGTCCAGAGCTTCGTGCCCGCGCTGTGGGCCGGTGGGCTCGCGCTCGCCGCGTGCGCGGTCGGCCCGGCGGAGTCGGTGGCTGCCGCGCTCGCGCGCACCGCTGCGGTCGGACTCGGCTACGTGCCGGTGCTGTGGTGGTTCGGTCGCGGCGTCGGTCTCAGACGGCTGGCGCACGAGTGGCTGGCCCCGCGGCCATCGCCCGCCTAGGACGTCTCATGCACCCCCGCCAGTTCGTGCGCGACTCGATCGGCATGGCGTTCAGTCAGTACGTCGTGCGCTTGCTCCTGATGACGCGCGGCGTGATCGCCGCCCGACTGCTCGGGCCCGCGGCGTACGGCGCCTGGAACGGTCTGATGCTGATCCTGGACTACGGCGTGCTCGCTCCGCTCGGCACGCAGCAGGGGCTCGACCAGGCGGTGCCGGAGCGGATCGTCGAGGGCGATGCCGAACGGCTCGCGCGTCTCAAACGTGGCGGGCTGTTCAACATCGTGCTGCTCACCTCCTTGTTCGCTCTCGCCTGCTTGCTCTTCTTCTACCGGTCGTCCGGGCAGATCCGCAGCTTCTGGGGACTCGGCGGCGTCGCGGGAGTGTTGATGTGCAGCGCCGCGACCAGCCTCGCCTTCTATCACCTCACGCTGCTGCGCTCGCACGGCAACATCGCCTCGGTCGCCGTGTGGAGCATGATTCAGGGCTCGATCGGGGCGCTGCTCGGTCTCGCGTTGATTCCGATGCTCGGCGCCTGGGGTCTGCTGGTGGGCTGGCTGACTGGCACGCTCGCGTCCCTGATCTACGTGCGCTTGCAGGGCCGAATCGTCGCGCCGCTCGCGCCGGTCCCGTCGCGTGAGAGCCTGCGGCTGCTCGCGGTCGGGTTTCCGATGTTCCTGTTCGCGTGCTCGAACCTGGTGATGCGCACGCTCGACCGCATCATCATCCTGCGCTTCCTCGGCACCGAGGCGCTCGGCTACTACAGCCTCGGCGTGATGGCGATCGGGCTCATGCTCTACCTGCCCGACTCGGTCGCCTACGTGCTCTATCCACGGCTGCTGCGCCGCTACCGCGAATCCGACCGGCGGCCGGAATCGGTGCGCGAGCCGTTCGAGCGCACGCTGCGCGCCGTCGCGCTGCTGGTGCCGGTGCTGTGCGGCTTCTCGTACCTGGCCGCGGACGACCTCGTCGTCTGGGTGCTGCCGCGGTTCGCCGACGGTCTGGTGCCGCTCAAGGTGCTCGGCTTCGGCGCGCTCGGGCTCGCGCTCGCCAACCTGTCTTCGATCCTGCTCATGACCCTCGGCCACCGGCTGGCCCTGGTGTCGGCGGCGTTCATGATGGCGGGGCTCGGGGCCACGCTCGCCATGATGGCTGTGTTCCGGGGGCAGGGAATCGTGGGCGTGGCCTGGGTGACGATGTTCGCCTACGTCGTGGACGGCGCGATCCTGTTGTGGCTCGCCACTGGCGCGCTCCGGCTCGGTTTCGGCGCGCGCGCGCGTATGCTCGCGAGCGGGTTCATGCCGCTCCTGATCGCGTTCGCGTTCGCCGTGTTCCTGGATCGTGCCTTGCCGTGGCCCGATGCGGTCGGGGGGCGTCGGGCGCTGCTGCGTCTGGTGATGGGTTTGCCGCTGTTCTTCGCGATCTACTGGCTGGCGGTCTATCCGTGGGCGCGCGGCCTCGGGCTACGGCAACTGATGACCGAGTTCAATCTCCCGTGGGCCCGCCGCGCGGGCGCGGCTCCGAGTAATGGCCCCGGAGCCGCCGGCCCTCAAAAGGTGGGCGAATGATCCAGGGAATCCGCGTGCGCGAGCACCAATGCCCGCAAGTCGCCGGACGAGATCACGGCCAGGGTGGACCAGCCCGGCAACCGTTCGCGTCCCGCGAAGACGTCGCGCCAGCGGCGGCCGCCCGGTTGATGGATCACCCACTCGTTGCTGACGACCAGCGCGTCGAGCGGCAGCTCCCGCTCGAGGGCGCCGAGGTCGGCCGGCGTGTTGGGGAGGAGCACTGCGACGCGGTCCGCGTACCAGGCGACCCAGGGCGCGATGTCGCTGCCGACGCGCGCGCCGGGGGGCAGCGATCGAGCGAGCGCCGAACCCAATCCTCGCCACTGCCGCTCCGTGAACGGGACCGGCGTCGGGTGGCGCCAGGCTCGCAGGGTCGGGTAGAGCGCGCCGAAGACGACAACCGCGCCCGCCAGCGCGGCGGCGATCACGCGCCGGAATCCCACAGCGCGGGCGAGGCCGAACGCTTCGGCCACGGCGACCGCCCACAACGCCGGGGCAAAGGGGATCACGTAGCGGGCATTGGGCACGGTCAGCGTGGAGAGCGCCACCATGCCGATCAGCAGCGGCAGCAGCGCGCGCGAGAAGTCGCGGCGGACGGAGGCCTGGGGCGCGGTCGCGGCCGAGACGAGCAGGACGCCGACCAACAGGCTCTCGCGCGTGAAGGCGGCAAGCAGCAACTCCGGTCCGCGCGTCGCGATCTTGGCCAGCCATCGGTCGGGATGTGCGGCGAGATACGCGAGCGGGTCCGGTGGAGGGATCGAGCAGTTGAGAAAGGCGACGGTGAGCTCTGGCGCGACTCCGGTCAGCAGGAGGTGAGCGCCGGACTCGGTGAACGGATGGCCGGTGGCCAGCCACTTGTAGAGGAGCAGCGCGGCGGCGAACGGCGCGAACCCGGCGAGCGCGATCGCCGTCGTTCGCAGTCGCCGGCCGGGCGGCGTCCACCACGCGAGGAGGACGAGCCATACCGGCAACAGCGGGCCGACGACCGGGCGCGCGAGATGCGCGAGCCCAAGTGCCGCGCCGAGCACGACCGGCCGCGGGCGTTCACGATGGAGCAGCAGGAGCAGCAGGGCGCCGGTCCAGGCGAGCGTGAACGGAAGCTCGGTCATGCCCTCGGCGGCGTAGCGCAGCAGATCGCGCGAGCACGCCACGGCGCCGCCGGCCAGAGCGCCGGCGAGCAGCGATCCGCTAAGTCGCTCGGCCAGCGCGGCCGCGAGCAGGATCAAGCCGAGATAGGCGAGGAGTGGCGGAATCAGCGTCAGCTCGGGGCGAGGCCCGCCGACTGCGAACAGCGCTCCGTCGAGCAGCGGCACGAGCGGGTGTCCGGTGATCAACGGAAACGGAGGCTGATCGAGCTTGCCGAGCACCGCGGGGTGTGCGAAGGGCGTGGCGAGCGTGCCGGTGCGGGCGAGATGGCGTCCGGCCAGTGCGTACTCCGCGCTATCGAAGGCGAAGATCGGACGGTCGGGACGCCGCACCGTGAGATCGAGATGGACGAGCGCCGTGGCGGCACCGAACAGCAGGAGCCCGGCACGAACCAGCCGCCGCGCCGTCGATCCGCCGCTATGGCTCGGCATGCTCGCCGCGGATCCTGCGTCCTCGTTCTGAACATGCATCGCCACGCTCAGGTCTCAGCGCCGGAGGGGCGCGAGGTCGGCAACGTCGTTCAACACCCGCACGCGCCGGGCGTCCCAGATCACGACGTGTCCGTCCTGGTAGGGCGGCGAGCGGTAGACCTCGGCGGCAGGCGTCGTGACGACCACGGCATCGTCGAGCCCGAGGACGTGGGTCGTAATCGGCACGACGTAGACCCCTTCCCGATACACGACCGCATGGTGGGCGAAATGGGTCACTCCGCACTTCTGCAGGAACGCTGTGAGCCGCCGCTCACGCACCGCCTCATGATAGGCGTAGCTGTTGATGACGCCGTCCAGGTTGATGGTTCTGCGCTCGCTGAAGTAGCCGAACGTCCCGCAGTCGGTCATGCCGATCACGGCCTCGAGGGGAAGATGATCTCGTGCCCAGAGCGCCGACTGATGCCAGATGCGGTGCTGATTGCCGCGGATTCGCGTTTCCACCCGATGCGTGAACAGGGACAGCGCGACCATGGCACTGATTGCCGCCGCGGCCCACAGGCGCCGGCGTCCGAGCCGGTCAAGAAGCCCGTGAACGATCAGCGCCAGCGCGAGCAACGCAGTCGGACCGTAGGACGCGAAGTGCCACCAGTACACGCCCCAGTTCATGAACAGAATGCTGTTGGCGAAATGGAGGCAGGCGCCGAGCCACAGAGCGATGGCGGCAAGCCAACCCGAGGTCGCCTCCGCTCGGCTCCAGAGAGTGGCGCCGGAGATCGTCAGGCGCGGGAGAAACAGCGAAATAGCGATGCCCGCCGTCGCGATCAGAAGCTGAGTCTCGCCGATCACGACGTCCATGCGCCGGAGCTCGTGAGCCGAGAACGAGACCACGGGAAACGTGCTCTTGAGCATGCCGCTGATGGGAACCAGGTGTCCGAAACGTGCCTGGTTCCACGCCAGGTAGGGAGCGACGAGGACTACGATTGGCGCGCCGATACGGAGCAGTTTGGCAACGGCCGCGCGAGCGCCGCCGGCGCGCAGCGCACGCACACCGGTCAAGGCGCCGAGTGTTCCGACCGCAAAAATCAGATCCAGCCGCGACAGCAGCAACAGACCGAGCAGAGCACCCAGCGCCGCATCGGCACGGGCGCTGGTCCCCGAATCGAGCAGCCGGTGCCGGTGGCACGCCCAGAGCAGGAGCCAGAGCAGAAGGACGACGAGTCCCGTCTCGAGGCCGTTCACGAGCGGGTTCAGAAACACGGGCGACAGCATCGCGGCGACGCCAACCCCTGCTGCCTCGCGGCCGAGGAAACGCTCCAGAGTCCGGTGGACGATCCACAGCGTCGCGCACGTGATCACGGTGATCAGGCAGAGCACGAGGCGCAGCGCCAGCAAGGGCTGGTCCGCGCTCAGCGCGAAGACCGGCATCAAGCACAGCATCCAGAGCGGATGGAAGCCGTTGGTCGCGTTCAGCCGGTCGAAGGTCGGACCATGGCCGAGCGCGAGATTGCGCGCCACGTTGAAGTAGTAGTAGGCGTCGTCGGTGTAGCGGAAGACGAGATCCGTCGGCGAGGCGAGGAAGGCGTAGGCGAAGCCCGCGACCGCCGCGACGCCGAGGAGCGCCAATTCCCAGCGGTCTGCGTTCGCATCCAATGTCGCGCGCAGTTGAGTCGAACGCGTGGCAGATCTCGGTGCGGGTGGATTCCTCATCGCGAAGCGGAGCAGTCTAGCAATCCGATTCATCGCTCACCAGCGGCACCGCGTCTGGAGCGGCACGCGCGGGGGAACGGATGATGCAAGTTCGCGCCCGCGCTGTGCTCGCCGCCGGCCTCGCGGTGCACCTAGCGTTGGCGGCGCGCCTGCTCGACGGGCTTCCATCCGGACCGCGCGTGGCGCTCGCTTTCGCCGTGCTCGTGCTCCTGCCGGGCGCGGGTTGGTGTGCGCTCGGCGCCAGGCCGCGGGGTGGCGGGCCGATCGTCTCGAGCTGGGCGCTCGGGCTCGGCATCGCCTGGAATGCGCTCCTGCTGCTCGTCACGCGCATGCTCGACGTGCCGTTCACCGCCCTGCTGACCTGGACGCCCGCGACGACGCTCGTGCCATGGGCGCTGGCGGCATGGCGCGCGCGTAAAGAGCCCGAGACGCGACCGTCCGAGCCGAGATCGTCTCGAGCCGGAAGTGGTTCGGCTCTCGTGTTGGGCCGTGGTGCGATCTTCCTCGTCGTCGTGGCCGCCGCGCTCGCAGCGCTGCACTCCGCGCGCTTCGGGACGCCGCTCTCCTACTACAGCGACTCGCCGGATCACGTCGGCACGATCCGCCGCATGCTCCAAAGCGGCGACCTGTTCCCGCACGACGCGTTCTTCAAGGACGCGGGCCCGACCGGCGCCGATCCACGCAAGGGGCTCTGGCACGGACAGGTGGCGTGGATCTCACGGCTCGCGGCCGCCGACCCGGCCGAGACGTGGCGGGATCTTTCGGCCTGCATCGCTCCGTTGTTCGTCATGACGGCGGCGGGCCTTGGGTTTCTGGTGCGTGGCAATGCCGGAGCCGTGATCGCCGCCTGGGCATTGCTCCTCACGTATGGGGGGAGCCTGGCAGGGGGGGAGCTGCGCGAAGGCGTCTATGCCACGAAGCTCGCCGACCAGCTCTCGCTCGCCACGGCGATCGCGGTGCTCGCCGACCTCGCGCGACCCGCATGGTCGCTGCGGCTGGCGGCGGCCGGCCTCGGCTTCGCCGCCGTGACGACACACGTGTTCGCGGCGCTCCAGTTCGCGCTCGTGTTCTCGGCGCTCGCCCTCGGTCTGCTCGTGCGCGACCGCCGATTCTCCTCAGTCGTACGCCGTCTGCTGGGAACCGCCGCTGCGATCGCGGTTGCGTGCCTGCCATTCTTTCTCTGGCGCATGCGCATGGCCTACGCGCCGACGAACATCATCCACACGGAATCGCAGGGACTGATGCGGGTCGCGGGTAGCCTCGACGTGGTCTCGATCGGCGTGCTCTGGGAGTGGCTGGGAATTCTGTGGATGATCGTGCCTCTGAGCTGGTGGCCGCTGTGGCGCTGGGGACGACAAAATCCCGCCGTCCTCTATCTCCTCACCAGCTCGCTGGCCGTGGCGCTGGTGATGTTCAATCCGCTCGCGATCGGGTGGCTCGAGCCCAGGCTCGGTTATCTGCTGATGCGGATGATTTGGATCGTGCCGCTCGCCGGCCTTCTCGCTTGGGCGCTGCCCGAGCTGATCGCGCGGTTGCGCGCGGGTCCGGTCGCCGCGCGTCGGTTGCCGGCGGTCGCGCTCGCCGGCATCCTGGTGCTCGCCGCGCCCGCTCTCGGCCAGGCGATCGAGGTCCTGCTCCATCCGCGCCCGCACCTGAATGCCGAGGCGGCCGACAACGCGCTGCGCTGGCGTCCGATGATGCGCTGGATGGACGATCGGCTGCCGGCCGGGCAGGTCGTGCTCTCCGATCCGGCGACGTCGTACGCGGTGCCGATGCTGAGCCGGCACTACGTGGTCACGCTGCTCGACCAGCACAGCTCGCCGAGCGACTCGCTCGCGCTGCGGCGCATTCTCGACGCCCGCGATGCGCTCGATCCGTTCGGGAGCTGGCAGCGTATGCGCGAGGTCGTGGACCGCTACGACGTGGACCTCGTGCTCCTGAACGGCACGTTCCGGGTGACGCCACAACTCGACTACTGGGGGCCCGGTCCGGAGTGGCATGCGGCCGCTCGTGCGCGCCTCGAATCGGCCCCGGCCACTTTTGAGCGGCTGGTCGCGCTCGACGGCCTGACGCTCTACCGGGTGCGGCGCGAGGCGCTCGACACGCTTGCGTCGCTGCCGCCGGAGCGATCGTTCGTGCTTCCCTTCGTGGCCGGACATTTCCCGATCGCGCGCCGGATCGAGGAGGGGCGTCCCGTGCTCCACCGGCTCGGCCTGTCGCCCCGCATATTGGCTCCCGGGGACACGCTGAACGGGGTCGCGGACTGGCGCGCGCTCGAGCCTCAGGAGCCGGGCGCCTATCGCGTCGCTGTGCGCTTCGATCGCGCCCTGCCTGGCGGACTCGATCCGCCCGCAGCGCTCGCCAAGCCGGTGCGTAAGCTGCTCGAGCGGGCGCGCGGGGAACGCTATCGTTTCCGCGCCGATCATCTGCCGGCGGGCGGCCGTTACGCCGTCGATGCGTGGCGGCCGGATCAGGTCGTGCGGGATTCGTTCCAGGTCGTGGTGCCGCGCGACGTCGCCGAGGGGCGATATCAGGTCCAGATCAAGATGTTGCGGGAGCCGCACTACATGAACTACCGGCTGAGCGACTATTTCTCCGACCGCGACTACTACACTGGTGAGACCGTAGGGATCATCGATGTCCGGCGGACGCCCGCTCGCACCGATGCCGCGACCTCGAGCGGGCGGGACAGCACGGTCCGGATCTCGCCCCACGGTCGACTCGCTCCGCCATCGGGAGGCCACTGACGTGTGCGGCATCGCCGGAGTTTTCCACTACCGAGACGGCCGACCCGATCTCGAGCTGCTCGCTCGCCAGGTCGGGCTCCTGCGTCACCGCGGGCCGGACGATCACGGACTCTGGAACGACGGTCCGGTGGCGCTCGGGCACCGGCGGCTCGCGATCGTGGATCTCTCCCCGGGCGGGCACCAGCCGCTCGCGAACGAGGACGAGTCCTTGTGGGTGACGTTCAACGGCGAGCTCTACAACTGGCCGGAGCTGCGCGGGGTGCTGGCCGCCCGCGGCCATCGTTTCCGTGGCTCGAGCGACACGGAGTCGCTGCTCCATCTCTACGAGGAGCACGGGGACGACATGCTCGGCCACCTGCGCGGCATGTTCGCGTTCGGGCTGTTCGACCGGGGCCGGCGGCGGTTGCTGCTCGGCCGGGATCGGCTCGGCAAGAAGCCGCTCTACTACCACGACGACGGTAAGCGCGTAACGTTCGCGTCGGAGCTCAAGGCGTTGCTGATCGATCCGACGGTGCCGCGCGACGTCGACGAGCGCGCGCTCACCGACTATCTGACCTTCCAGTACGTCCCAGCGCCGCGCACGATCTGGAAAGGCGTGCACAAGCTACCGGCCGCGCACGTCCTGAGCTGCGACGCGAACGGCGTGCGCCTCCGGCGCTACTGGGAGCTGCCGGTCGAGCCCGAGCGCGGACAGCCGGAGACGTACTACAAAGAGCGTTTGCGCGCACTGCTCTCCGAGGCGGTGCGCGTACGGCTGATGTCGGATGTGCCGTTGGGCGCGTTCCTGTCGGGCGGCATCGACTCGAGCGCCGTCGTTGCCCTGATGACCCAGGCGGTGCGCGAGCCGGTGAAGACGTTCAGCATCGGTTTCGCGGAGCAGGACTTCAGCGAGCTCGAGCACGCGCGCCGCGTCGCACGCCACCTCGGCACCGATCATCACGAGCTGATCGTGGAGCCCCGCGCGCTCGAGCTGTTGCCGCGCCTCGTGTGGCAGATGGACGAGCCGTTCGCCGACCCATCCATGATCCCGACCGCGTACGTGGCGGAGATGGCGCGCCGCGAGGTCACGGTGGTGCTTTCGGGAGACGGCGGCGACGAAGCCTACGCGGGCTATACGACGTATGCCTGGGCCCGGCATTACGCGCGCCTCGACCGCATCCCGGCCGGGCTGCGCCGGGCGCTCGGCCGTGGCGCGGGAGCGCTGCATCCCGACCATCCGCTCGGGCGCAAGCTCCATCGGCTCGGTTTGAACGTGGTCGACCGGCATCTCGACGTGATGTCGTATTTTCCGCCGCGCGACCTGCAAACACTGCTCGCGCCACAGATGCGCGCTGCGCTCGGAGCGCACGATTCGTTCGCGGATGCACGCGAGCGCCACGCGAGCGCGGCAGGGGGGCTCGGGGACATCCCGGCCCTGCTCGCGCTCGACGCCACGACCTACATGACCGACGACGTGCTGGTGAAGGTCGATCGCACCTCGATGATGCATTCACTGGAGGTGCGCTGCCCGCTGCTCGATCACGAGGTGCTGGAGTTCGTCGCTCGCGTGCCGTTCAAGTACAAGCTGCGAGGCGGCGTCGGGAAATGGATCCTGCGCGAGGCGGTGCGCGATCTCTTGCCGCCCGAAACGCTCGCGCGCAGCAAGCAGGGCTTCGGCGTGCCGCTCGAGCGCTGGTTCGGTGGCGCGTTCGGAGCCCTGGCGCGCGAGACGCTGCTCGACGCGCGCGCGCGTGGGCGTGGATGGTTGAGTCCGATCGGAGTCGAGCGCCTGGTCGCCGGAAGCGGCGGGCGCGACGAGCGGCGGGCCCGCCAAGTGTGGGCGCTCGTCTGCCTCGAGCTCTGGGCGCAGACGTTTCTCGATCGGCCGCGCGAGGCGCTTGGCGCGCCGCTCGCCTCGAGTCGCGCGGACTCCCGAGCGACGTGAACCTCGCGATCCTGATCGGACACTTTCCGCCCGGCCCGTTTGGAGGCGCGGAGGTTCAGGCCGAGGCCTGGGCGCAACGGCTGGCCGATCGCCACCGCGTGACGGTCGTGACGCGTCGCGATCCCGACTCCCAGCCCGAGCACGAACGTCGCGACGGGTTCGAAGTCGTGCGGCTTCCGATCGCGAGGATTCCACTCGCGCGCACGCTCCTGGACCTCGCGAACGTGAGCCGTGCGGTCGCCGCACTCGAACCTCGGCCGGACGCGCTGCTGTGCTTCCAGACCTTCATCAGCGGACTGGCCGGCGTGCGTATCCAGCGCCGGCTCGGCATTCCGGCACTGGTGTGGATTCGCGGCGAGGCCGAGTACCGCCTCTCGTCCTCGTGGCGCGCACGCACGTTCTCTCCGGGTGTGTGGCGTAGCGCGCGCACGGTGCTGGTGCAGAGCGAGGGCATGCGCGCCGAGCTGCTGGCGGAGCTTGGCCGTGTCGATGCCCCGGCAGCCGCGCAGCTCTCGCCGCGTCTCGCTGTCGTGCCGAACGGCATCGAGCTGCCGCCAACGCCTGGGCGGCGCGGCGGCCGCGTCCTCGCGGTCGGCCGGCTGATCCCGGACAAGGGAATGGACCTGGTCGTGGACGCGGTCGCGGGCATGCAGGGTCTCCTGACCGTGGCTGGCGAGGGGCCCGAGCACGCGCGGCTCGAGGAGCGCGCGCGCCGTCACGGGCTCGATGCCCGTTTCGAAGG